>CAZZHI010000054.1:0-1685 GCA_964654145.1 uncultured Candidatus Saccharibacteria bacterium | reverse complement strand
ACGAAAATAGTGACTTTACGCCCGAGACGAGCTTTACTTGCGTTGAAATCTTAGATAACAACGTCACCATAATTAGCTATGGTGACACTAGGTTGCTTATAGCAAATAATGGGACATTGAAATACAAGCAAGCAACTCACGAAACGTGGCTCGGCGCTTTTTCTTACCTCGAACTACGAAACCGCATGCCTGCAGAACAGGCAACCACATTTACCAAAATACAGTTAGATCAGAATGATTATATCTTTTTATTTACCGACGGCGTAGATCAGTGCGTATACGAAAAAGATACTATACCCCTTGAAAAAATAGTCGAGCTGTCAAAACAACAACATCTTGGTAGGATTTTTAATACCTTGTTTCAAGAAATATTCAAAAACGGCGCGGAAGATAATGCGAGCCTTGCCGTTTTCAAGTATCAAGAATAATCTCGCTTTTCCCCTCCCTTACAAAATCTTTTCGAGGTCGGCGAATTTTTCTTCGTATGCCTTAATGGATTCCATGATAAGCTCTCCTGCTTTGTTCTTGTCTAAGAAATCCCCCACCTTTACCGTGTCTTTTCCTGTTTGTGGAATTTTGTAGAGCTCGAAGAATGTAACAATGTCTTTTCGTTCGTATGGAGTTAAATCTTCTACTGCGTTTACGTGGTCGTATCGAGGATCTTTGGAATTTACGCACACGATCTTGTGATCAGTTTCTCCGTTATCGATCATTTCCATAACTCCAATCACGCGGCCTTTTGCAAGTGCTCCTGGTACGATTGGCTGGCTTGAAAAGAGTAATGCATCAAGCGGATCATTATCGCCATGGTTCCAAGTACCTGGTACGTCACAGTAATTAATCGGGTAGAACATTGGACCATAGAGCACGCGGTCTACTTCAAGCACACCGATTTCATGGTTATACTCGTATTTGTTATAGTCGCCCTTACTAATCTCTACGATGAGAGATAAGATATCTGGCGCTTTATCTTGTTGAACTTTATGAAAAAGTGATGGTGATGACATAGGAGCATCGTATATGAACAGGCCCACGAAATCAACTATTTGGCTAGATACTGCTGACTTTTCCTTCTGAAAGCAATAATGCAACTACGGTATCTACCCCCTGCAATTCTCCGCTTTTTGCCATAGCGAGCGCTTCTGCATACGGCTTCATGCCAACTTCAATATTCTCGTTTTCATCAAGACGCTGCTTCTCTGTTTTTTCAGCGCCGCGCGCAAGGTATACGTGCAAAAGATTTCCCTCTGATTTTGCAGGACTTCGAACCAATTGCCCTAATTTCTCCCACGAAGACGCAGTAAACCCTGTTTCTTCTTTTAATTCGCGCTTTGCGGCAAGAAGAGGATCCTCGCCTTCATCCACCGCTCCAGCAGGAAGCTCTGTAATAAAATCACCTATTCCGTGCTTGTACTGGCGTACGAGCGGAACGAGCCCGTCTTCCGTGAGAGCAATAATCATCACAATATCTGGAAAAATACTTATAAAGTAATCATCAATGATTTTTCCTGGCGCAATTTCTACTACATCCTTGCGAACTTTGAACCATTTTTCATCAAGCGCCCAAGAGGAGCTTAGTATGTTCCATTTATGAAGCATAGAAACCTATACAGCAATAAATTTTATACTTCCCTCCACAAAATACTTACTGTGCGCCGTTACCTCTTCCGCATTGCCGGTTGTAA
>CAZZHI010000053.1:1198-2066 GCA_964654145.1 uncultured Candidatus Saccharibacteria bacterium | reverse complement strand
CCTTACCAGGGAAAAGCGGTTCGACCAAGCAATAGAAGTTGCGGAAAAATTAGGCCTTAATCTAAAAATCGCGGGGGTAGGAAGTGATGAAGCTCGGCTTCGCAAGCTTGCAGGCAAGCATACAGAGTTCCTTAGGAAGGTCGACCGAGAAACACTTCGAGAACTGTATCGATCTGCGCGCGCATTCATTCAGCCCGGCGTAGAAGATTTTGGCATAGCATCAGTAGAAGCCTTGGCATGCGGAACTCCCGTTATCGCGTTTAATAAAGGAGGCATCACAGAGATTGTAAAAAGTGGCGTACACGGAATACTCTACCCCGATCAACTGCCGGAAATGTTGGCAGAGGCAATTCGCCAGTTTCTTCGAATCGAGATGGCATTTTATAGCGGAAACCTGCAAAAACGAGCCATGAATTTCACTACCGAAGCCTTCCGATCAGCCATTTCTCGAGAGGTTGAATATCTCCTCCAACTAAGGAATACTAATAATAACCTATGAAACATTCATTACGCCTCGAACATATAGAAATAAGCGATATAGACCGTGAACAACTAGAGGAAAAGCTAAGCCGGCTAGAAAAGCACCTTCTTCCTCCATACGTAACAGACGTAACTATCTCTCATGATACCCACCACACAAGCGGAGATGTAGTTCGATGCACAATCCTTATCGAGCAAGGCAAGCATGTCTTTAGAGCAGAGCGCAGCCGCGACAGCGTACAAAACGCAATTGATGATAGCATTGCAGCAATTAAGTCCGAACTTCTCTCTAGTCACGATCGTCGAAAGGAACACAACTAAGCATCTATGGCGTTTTTCGATTTTTTGCCGTTTCGTGGGCAATCGCGGCACGAAAAAGCGGCGTTGC
>CAZZHI010000053.1:0-1188 GCA_964654145.1 uncultured Candidatus Saccharibacteria bacterium | reverse complement strand
GTTGCAGTATCAGCCCCTTGTAGATACTATCAACAGCCTTGAAGCAACCGTCTCTAAGCTTTCCGATGAAGAGCTCAAGCAGTATGTAGCGCAGTGGAAAGGAAAAGAGCGCAAAGAGCTTGAAAAGCATACGGCGGAAATTTTTGCCGGAATCCGCGAGGCAGGAAAGCGCACGCTTTCGATGCGGCATTTTGACGTACAGCTCTTGGGCGGACTCGCACTGCTCAAAGACAGTATTGCAGAAATGAAAACAGGGGAAGGAAAAACATTGGTAGCTACCCTCCCGCTTATTTTTAACGCACTTGCAGGAAAGGGCGCGCACCTGGTGACCGTAAACGAATACTTGGCACAACGCGACGCCAACTGGATGCGTCCGATTTTTGAATTCTTCGGCCTTACCGTTGGCATTATTTTATCCGGCCAAAACCCGGAGGAAAAACGTGCGGCATATGCAGCCGATATTACCTACGGAACAAATAATGAATTCGGATTTGATTACCTGCGCGATAACATGGCGCAAAGCCTAAACCAGCTCGCCCAGCGCGGTCTGTACTACGCACTCGTAGACGAAGTCGACAGCATTTTAATTGATGAAGCCCGCACTCCGCTCATCATATCCGCTCCGGATGCAGACTCTACCAGCCTGTATGACCAATTTTCCCGACTTGTTCCCACTTTAAAAGAAAACGAGCATTACAATATCGATGAAAAGCGAAAATCTGCAACACTTACAGATGCAGGTACCACATTTGTAGAACAGCAGCTCGGGATTGAAAACATGTATGCAGAAAAAGGAATCCGATTCGTGCATCATCTCGAACAAGCTCTGCGTGCGCACACACTGTACCATCGCGATAAAGACTACATTGTTCAGGAAGGCAAAGTTGTCATCGTTGATGAATTTACCGGACGCCTCATGGAAGGTAGGCGGTATTCTGAAGGCTTGCATCAGGCGCTAGAAGCAAAAGAGCGCGTTGCCGTACAGCAGGAAAGCCGTACCCTTGCATCTATTACATTCCAAAACTTTTTCCGCCTATACAAACATATCGGCGGCATGACCGGAACAGCGATCACATCCGCAGAAGAATTCGAGCAGGTATACAACTTAGACGTAGTGGTAATCCCAACAAATCAGAACATGGTTCGAGCCGATCGATCAGATCGCGTATACATCAATGAAAAAGCAAA
>CAZZHI010000052.1:0-2223 GCA_964654145.1 uncultured Candidatus Saccharibacteria bacterium | reverse complement strand
GCAGAGCCTGGTACTCCTATTGTGACGTGCGATACCTGTAAGGGGCAGGGCACAATAAACCGCACGCACCAAACACCGCTTGGTGCATTTTCTCAGCGTATGGTGTGCGGAGTGTGCCAAGGGGAGGGGAAAACAGCAAAAACGCCGTGCAGCGTATGTAATGGCGAAGGGCGAGAAAAAACAAATCGTACCGTATCGGTCAGTATCCCTGCAGGGATTGCAGACGGACAATCTATTCGGCTTACCGGAAAAGGCGAGGCAGCACCACGGGGCGGAGATGCTGGCGACTTATATGTTCATATTCATGTATTGCCAGATAAAGTGCTCGCGCGCGATCGAAACGACGTTCGGTCTACGGTAGCAATTTCATTTGCTGATGCAGCTCTTGGGAAGGAGCAAGAAATAACAACGCTTACAGGAAAGAAAATTATTGATATTCCTGCCGGTACGCAGCCGGGCGCTGAAATACGTTTGCATGGCGAAGGGTTCCCGAAATTGCAGGGCGCTGGAACAGGGGATCACGTTGTTCGCGTGCAGGTGGAAATTCCAAAGCGGCTATCTCGAAAACAGAAAGAATTACTAGAACAATTCCGCAAGGCGCCGAAAAAGGGGATCTTCTTCTAAAACGTGCCCATTTGTGGTATGGTCATGCGTAAGTAGCGATACATTTACTCTTTATTATTATGCATCTTATGAATAAGAAGTTTCTCGTAGGTGGCGCGATCGCAGCGTTTATTGCGATTGTTTCCATGGGTACAGCGCTTGCAGCAAGCGACTCATATAAATTTGTTGTTCGTGGCAATGTCACGAAAGTTGATAAAGATAACAAGACCATCACCGTGTATGCTAACCATGCGTCCGAACGGGCAAAGGAAGATTTGGCTGGGGACGTAGTTGAATACAAGGCATCCACCGCAAAGGTATACAAGTGGGTAAAGGGAAAGAAGGTTCGCATTACGCTTGGTGGAGTTCCTGTTGGAAATGAAGTTGTTATGGAAGGAGCAAAGAATAAAAACGGAAACTTTGGCGTAACGAAAATAACCGTAAACGATAACGCGTTTAGCATAGTAGGAACGCTTCGTGGCCGAAACGAAGATAATAAAACATTAAGTGTGGATATTTCATACACTGACTACAAATCCACAACATTTAAGGGAAAGCGAGTAACGTTCTATTACGGAGGTAATACCAAATTCTATAACCGATCAGGAGCAGAAATTAATGCTGACGAAATCGCAAATGGTGATGAGCAGGTAAAAATTACCGGTACGGTAACAAGTGGAAATAAGTGGGAAGCTCTCAAGGTTTGGGACGATTACCCAAAGGCAAAATAATAGCCTTATAAGGAGAGAAAAACACCTCGCTCCGCCAATTGGCAGACGCGAGGTGTTTTGTTGTGTGCACCCAGAGGGACTCGAACCCCCAACCGTTGGCTTAAAAGGCCACTGCTCTGCCATTGAGCTATGAGTGCAATGCCCTTAAGTATCAATAAAAATGGACAATATTGCAACTTTCTGAGGTTTGTCAAAACCTATTGACAAATATCGAAAGCGGACCTATAGTGAATCGGTGCCCAGGGAGGTACAACTGTTTTTTTAAACGCTGGCTTGATTGGAATAAGCTGGCACATAGTTAAGGTTCGTAGCAAAAAGGTAATCTGCTATGAGTTCTGTCGTTCCAGGGAAGTCCTCGCAACAACGTTTTCGAGGAGAACTGATGACCCCGCAACAGATTCCGGGCATGCTCGGAATGAACATGAGTCAAGCCAGGCAGTGGACTGACTATTTGCATGGAGCGCCCAATCGGGATTTGCTCTGCTGTGTCGTCTCGAACATGAGCTTGAAGATCGGGCAGAGGGTCTTGCTCATTCGGAACGGAGACGTTCTCCATTTTGTTCGTGATGGGGAGCGCATTCCGACCGAGTTTGCAGAAGCGGTCGTCTACAGCAGCAAGCTTGATGACCGGAAGAAGGTTGACTGGAGATGTCTCCTGCTCAAACAAATCAAAAACGAGCATCACGTTGTGGCGAAGTCCCCGTCGACGTCGTCCGCAACAGCGCCGACGCTCCGAAGAGGGAATCAGCCGCAATTCGCAGCCAATCCCAGCTAAGGAAGGAGGCCACGTTGGCTCCAAGACGAAAATACCCGAAAATCCGGACAAGGAGGTCAGGAAAGAAACGCTGCAGAAGCGGCGGAAACAGGAAGAAGAAGTAGTTCTTTAAAA
>CAZZHI010000051.1:0-2366 GCA_964654145.1 uncultured Candidatus Saccharibacteria bacterium | reverse complement strand
CCTGCTATACATTACTCTATGAAGTATTTCATGACCCAATGGTACGTATTTCAGGATCTTTCCGAAGATTCGCTTTTGCGTATCCGGAAAGATCTTTTAGAAATCGGGAAAACCCACGATATGAATGGGCTTATTTTAGTTGCACGCGAAGGCTGCAACGGAACCGTAGCCGGATCTGCCGAAGCAATTGAAACGATAACAGCATACCTAGAACAGCAATTCGGAAAGCTCCCCTTCCAGCACTGGGAAAGCGAAGTAAAGCCATTCCGCAGGTTCAAGGTAGATGTGCGCAATGAAATCGTTGCACTCAAAAAACCCGGAATTCTTCCGAAAAGCCCGGAAAGCCACCTGCCACCTAAACAGTTTCATGAAATGCTCGAGCGAGAAGACGTAACCGTGCTCGATACCCGCAACTGGTATGAAACAAATATCGGCAGCTTTAAAGATGCAATTATCCCTGACACAAAATCATTCCAAGAATTTCCGAAATTTGTAGAACAATCCAACATCCCAAAAGATAAGCCCGTTGTTATGTTTTGCACGAGCGGAATCCGTTGCGAAAAAGCCGCAGAAGAAATGAAGCAGCAGGGCTACCAAGAGGTCTACCAACTAGACGGTGGGATTACAAACTACTTTAAAGAAATAGGCCAAGGAAATTGGGAGGGTGAATGCTTTATGTTCGATCACCGCGTAGCAGTAGACGCTAGCCTACAGCCTTCAAAAAAATACTCCCTCTGCCGCATGTGCGGAAATCCGGGAGATATTAGGGCCGCATGCGCGAGCTGCCAAAAAGAATGCGCCGTATGTGCGCTATGCACAGCAGATGCGCAGGCATATTGCTCGAAGCAATGCCGCGCAAACTTGCGCGTTGCTGTCATTCCGGCCCGTGAGCCGGAATCCACGATACCCGCTTAAGAGTATTCATGTAGATCCCGGGTCAAGCCCGGGATGACAATAATTGCCTATTAAACAATTGAATGAGTTGGAGAAACGAGGCGAGCCTTTGCAAGGATCTTTTCTTTCGCATCAGCAGTCTTCGCCTTTGCATACTTTTCACGTAGCTTTGCAAGCGTTGCTTTCCGGCGTTGGCGCACCTTTCGTTCCATAGTTCGTGGCTTTGACATAGAGCCATAGTAATAAAAAGCGCCGAAAAGAGCAAATAAGCTCTGTTCGGCGCAAAGTAACACTCAGATAGGGCAAAACTGTTTCCCGACTAGAGAGATTGTCCCCTTGTAAAGAACATGCCAAAGCCTAGCCCAATAGAACGGTCTTCCGCCCTCCCTTAATTCTTCTCGATATAACGCACGCGCCTCTTCGGGAATGACACAGAAGTCATCTGGCATACGTCCATCAAACTGAGCAAATACTCCCTCTTCGCATCCTTCTCCTGGCAAATAGAGAGCGATACAGGTCGGATCAAGCTCATTGAGGGAGACATCAACAAACTTCCATCGCTGCCGAAACCCTTGAAAGAGTTCGACATCTTGAGGACTAACCTCCTTAACTGCTTTCAACACTTCATCAAACACGAGACTGGGGTGAATAGGGCTCAAAAAAACAACATCCAGCCATTCACAACCAAGAAGAGGTATGGGCTTTTTGCAAAGACCCTCCCTCCCTTCGTACTTCTTTAACGCTTCCCCGTATACATTCGCATACACCGGAAGCTTAGCCATAGCATTGAGAGGCAGCAAAGTATCTCCCACCATCTCATGGCGCATCGAAATATACACTTTTTGAGAAGCCATATAAAAGCCCTTTCTCTCCTAGGGGGTTCATCTTTCGGATTATGGATTGTAATGAGCAACCTATTATTATATACCTAAATATTGGTATTTGTCAATACTTGTTGTTTAATGTACGTAGACTGATATACACTTGAGTTTATGCATAAAGGGCTTGTTGGTATCGCATTTTTAGGACTCATTGTTTCCGGATATTTATTTATTAGCTACGTATCGCCCACGCCTATCACATGCTTGAGCGGGCATGGTTGCGAAGCAGCACAAGCGAGTAAGTATTCTTCATTTATAGGAATCCCGACGCCTGCATACGGAATAGTATTTTACTTGCTCCTTGGAATTGCGGGGTCGCTTTGGAATGAAGAAACAAAGAAAAAGCTTATGCTGCCACTTGCCGTTCTGGTTAGCAGTGGGGTTGGAGTGTCTGCATTTTTAACCTACGTAGAAGCGTTCGTCATTGATGCGTGGTGCTCGTGGTGCGTGGCAAGCGCCATCTTGACCTTGCTTGCAGGTATACTAACCTGGAGCTTAGCGGCAAAACATAATACCTAACTTTCATATTTATTTTATGGCATTAACATCAGACGCAAAATTCGTTATCAGCATCCTCGTAGCAACTGTTCT
>CAZZHI010000050.1:0-2410 GCA_964654145.1 uncultured Candidatus Saccharibacteria bacterium | reverse complement strand
CTAACATATCAGTATCTTGAAGTGTTATATACGTTGCAGTTGAACCTAATAGCTCCTGGTGAAGAGGGGATGGCGTTGCAAGAATGACCCTCTGCGCAGCCATTGCATGCAGGAGGAGTGATTGATATGCAGGGTCTGCGGCGATAATAAACCCAGCTTGGCGAATGAGGGATTGTGCTGATCTGCTAAAGATAGACACATCAATTGCGGTGAGTCCAAGAGAGGCTTTTGATCTAAATATAATAAGTTTTTTCTTCGCCTTCGACGCCTTGTACGCTTTTGCAATACGCTTAATAGTTGTTTCATCTTCTGCAAATACAATGCCGTACTGTTCTTTTCGTAACCCAAGTGCAGCCGGTCGAATCTCTGGAAGGGCTGATGGAGCGTATCCGTCTGGGATATAGATGGTGTCTAGCCCGTATCGGGTAAGTAATTGATACTGAACAGTTCTGGTGGGCGTACAAATTTTATCAAATCCAGAGGCAATAAAGTGGAGAATAAATCGTAGAAGCGTGTGTTGTAATGGCTCAAATCCTTGAGGAAGCGCAGATATTGTCCATATAAAAATCGTTTGAGGAAGGAGTAATGCAAGGGGGCGAGCCATAATTCCAGCTTTCCATCCTTGAACATGAATTGTGTCCGGTTTAATAAATAGTGCGGCAATACAAGAAAGCGCAGTATAAAAATATCCGCCTGCAATAGTTGGGTTAAGGGAAGGCAGCCGTACGGATTCTAACCCTTCTAGTGTAAGGGGTGATTGGCTTGTGTATGGGTTTGTGGTCGCAATTGTTACCTTGTGGCCATTTCGCAACGATTCACGCGCTAAAGCCTCTGTTCGAGCCTCATAAGAGTCATGAATAGTTGCAGCTGGAATGCCTTTTTGGCCAATGAAATAGATATGCATAACAAAGTACCTTAGCACATAATGAGAATCTTGACAAGACCTACTGCTTATGCGTATACTATGAAGTTCAGATTTGGTCCGATCATTTACAATAAAAGAAGGGTTAGGGGATAATGCCATGGAAGATTCTCGGGTAGATAAAGAGGTTGCTCCTCCTCCGACTTCACCACCTATAAGCTCGGGGCCCAAGATAAAGCCCCTTAGAAAGCTTCAGGAGACTGATGAGCTTTACCAGGAAATTTATCGGGAACAGGGATATCAGTTTCCGGTTGCTGAGCGAAAAAGCCCGAATCAGCTTTTGAGTCTTACGATTCCCGATGCTGAGCAGTGGCTTGCGCAGATTAAATGGCGTAAGGCACAGTTGCAGGTCGAGGCGGACAAGGTATTAGAAGCAAAGGTTCGGGGTATTGTTGGGCCTTTAATTAAGGAGGCGATACGATCTCTCCAACCGCAGTCTCCATCAAAGGAGAATGGAAAGCGAAAGTTGTTTTCGGGGAAGAAGCGATGGGGTACAGCGGCAGTTGTCCTGCTTGCTGTGTTTATCGTTACATTGCCGTTCGGTGCGTTTGGATTAGTGCCTTTTATTGAAAAGAGTGCAACTGCAACGCCCGTACGGCAGCAAGGGTCAGGGTCAACGGTTGATCCTGATACCGCGAAAGTTTTTCGAATGGCTGAAGAAGCCAAAATGTTCTATCAAAACTGAAGGACAAGGAGAAGGAGTATTATGAAGTCTTCATTGTATGTGGTTGCCAGCTTGTTGCTGGCAGGTGTTGTTGGGTGCGGTGGGAGCACTGCCTCAACTTCGTATGCTTCAGCCGAAGGGCTGAAAAATCTCGAAACGAAGGTGGAAAGTTTGTCCACGAAGCATGACGCAACGCTCGCCTTGGCAAACTCGCATCATGAGGAGATCAAGGAGCTTGGAAAGGGCCTGAGCGAGGTGAACGTCGCGCTCGGAAAGGGTGAGGACGGCAAATTTGCCGCACTTACTAATGCGGAAGGGAAGAGTTGGCAGGAGGCGTTTGATGCACTTGCTTCCAAGAGTTCTCAATCGCAAGAGCCGATGGACACCCAAGCGGGGCTTCCGGAAGGACTGCCTGATCCAACGCAATTTGCACTCTTCAGTCCCAATAAGAAAGTGGAAACTCAAGTGGCGCAAAACGTGCAGCAGTCGGATCCTTCTACGGCTCTGCCTCCTCTGCAGCCGCCAGCAGATGTGCATCTGCCTGATCAAGGGCAGGGTAATTCTCAGAAGCGGTTCGAAATTCGTTCATACGATCTCCATCAGGGATATATGAATATTTACGACACCTCGGATGGACGATGGTATCGCTGGAGCTGGAGTCCGAATCAGAATCAGCCGGCCCAAGTCAGTGTCTACGGCTGGTGTCACAAGCGCAAATGTCATCGCTGGTGGCGTCGGCATGGAAAATGTTGGAGGTAGAAATACTTCTGAACAAAGTTAGTGTTCTTTAAGAAAAGTACCGGTTTTACAACAAGATGTTGTAG
>CAZZHI010000049.1:0-2490 GCA_964654145.1 uncultured Candidatus Saccharibacteria bacterium | reverse complement strand
ATCGCTCGCGTACGAGCCTTTGTTTTACTCTTATCACGCACAGTAAGGCGAACCACATCTGTAAAGGGCGGGAGGGAAAGTCGCTTTCGTTCCTCCAATGCCTTTGTCTGCCACGCGCCATCGTCAAGCATGAGCACATCATGTGCCATATTCATGCTTCGAGTAACTACGTATATCGGCTTTGCAGGAGCAAGCAGTTGCATACGAGACGCAAGCATGCGGGCGCGCTCGTTCGACCGATGATCTATAGCGTGCATCGTAAGTTCCGGAAACACCCACACTACGTAATCGTAGGTAGTAGATACAGCATCAGAAAGAAGCGCCGTTGTGCCCAGCACAATATTCTTCTTTGCCTTCGCAGAAAGATGAAAAAAGAGAACCTCTTGTATGCGCGCATGATCTTTCTTGTTATGGATAACAAGAATACGTTTTCCTCCGCGCGCCCATGAACGGATTTGGCTTCCGATGTCGTTCGGCAACGCTCGTTTCCATTTTCTATCCTCAAAAGAAAATTGCTGAAGCTCTACTGAAATAGTTACCGGATTATCAATCACCTTCTTACACATGCCTTCTGCGCATAAGTGTCGCAAACGCAAAGAGGGGTATGAGGATCCATATATAACATGCGCGCCCCACACTCGCGCCAGCTCAAGAGCTCCACGCACTGTATGTAGCCGAGGATACTGGCTCCACAATTTGTAGGATTCATATTGCTCTTCATCAATAACAACAAGAGACAGCTGTTGAAATGGCAGAAATAACGCCTTTTGCGTCCCCACCACAACCCTTACCTCGCCGCTTACAACACGTGCCCTAATGTTCTTTTTTTCTGATTGTTTTAAGCCCGCATGATATACCGCCCCCATATCAGCATACGCATCAAGCATTGCCACCTCAGGAACTACAATGAGTGTTTGTCCTGCCGTTTTTTGCATATGTGCCCGTATCGCTTTTTGGCGCTTTTTTAGGTCTTTTTCAATAATCGCAATTGGCAATATACGCTTCATATAATCCTTACGAAACAAATAACCGAAGAGTATAGCCAAGCCCTCCATGCGCAGCATCAGCTATCCAACGCGCATATTCTATTTGCTGGTCAGTTAACACGTCTCCTAGTACCGTACCAATTGCTTTTGTAGGATACGGTGGACGACGAATACTCGGATCTAACACCACTCCGGTAATTGTTCTTTTACCGAACGGAATACGAACAACCCGTCCAATCTGAATAGTATTGTTTATGTCTTGTGCATCATAATGATACGTATACGATTCACGCCCACCCTTTGGCATTGAAACGCATGGCGCAATGAGCGCATAGTGTGTACTAGAATTACGGGCCATAAAACACGACTGAAAAACGATACATTGTTATCGTTTCGTTTTTTGGATCAATCCTCGCTTCACGAATCGCCGTTGCAATCTGATCGTCTGCCGTATCGATACCTGGCCTACGCGGAAGCAGAAGCGCTGTTTTATTTTTATCGGAGCGCACATACAGCCCATATTGCATCGGTAATAAATGTTCACGACTGGTTATGCGTTCGAGCGGTCCTAAAACTCCTACAATGTATTGGTATGCAGACGCATCAACCGGGCGCATACGAATATTTTGGCGCACGATTGCTTCTACCGTATTTGCAATAATTTCTTGAGCCAACGATGAAAAACGGGGGAGCGGCATACCAAATGCTCCGCGAACATGATGGCCTGGCTGCTCAATAATAGAAACAAAGCACGCCTTCTGAAGCAAAAGCTCCTGGGGCAACGGGCCCGGTATTTGCAGGTACGTTCCAGTCCGAACATAATGCTCAGCGGCCTGCATAGCTATTTTACTGTAGAGACCGCCTGTCATACTCTGTAGGGTACGGACTATCGAAAAATTGGCAACGCCAGTATGATGAAATACATATGAATGCGTGTATTGCGATCATGCCTCCGGAGGCGGCTATACAAGCAATTGAGGATGCTATGCGCCCGTATATGGACCGTATGGCGAGCGTGGTGCCCAAAAACCGCTGGTACGTGCCACTGGTATCTATTCAAGAACAAGAAGATCGCCTCCGTGCATTTAGTGCTGCCCCTGGGCCGATTCATGAGCAGTACACACAAACAGTAAAGATTCTTTCTATCGGGGAGGGGAAGGATCCTCTCCAACTTTGGGCATACTTACAAACAACTCCTGGTATTCTTGAATTTAGAAAATCTATTATTGCGTATCTTGCGGAGAACACCATTGCGACAATTCCAGATACTAAAGAATTCGTTCCGCACATATTCCTAGGAGCATACGAACAAGTATCAACACTCGGCATACCCGACTCGCCAATTCAAATAACATGCCCTGTTCAAGAAATTTTCTTATTACACATCGATCCTTATGAAGTCCTCGGCAGCATCCCCGTTACTCCTTAACTGCCAATTCTTTTCCCAAGAAGAATACATCTCGCGCCTTGCCCGTGCGCTCCATGAGCCCACCCTCACGCATAT
>CAZZHI010000048.1:1451-2522 GCA_964654145.1 uncultured Candidatus Saccharibacteria bacterium | reverse complement strand
TGCTTACTATACCACAGTCACGCGCGGCTATACCTACGCTTATCCGAACGTAAATGTAAACGCCTTTAAGCCACTACCCTCCACCTCGATTCTAAGTGTGTGTTGCCCATAGTCAGGATCATTAATGAGCGAATAGAGCATTTCGTCTCGTACTGTCATTTTTTTTACAAATACATCATCTTTGTATACTGCAATTTCCGTCCCAGCATCGCTCCCTGCAACGATATAAACATTTTTTGCTTTATACGGAAATACAATCGTCGAAGGGCCTGAAGTTTCAGCAAACTCGCCGCTTATATTCCACGTGCCCCCCAAATAAAGCTTATTAAATGCGGGAGTATTTGGAATCGTCATGGTTCGTGTCCCCGACAATCCAACTGGGCCATTCGCAAGATCCGTATTTCTTTCCGACCCAAAGTATATCTCAGGGCTACCTATTTGTGTTCTATCCATATCTATAACATCTATGGGTTTTGATATATTGGGAGACGTCACAATATCTTTCGCATTGCGCACCGCTAAAGCTTTTTGGATTTCTTGCTCCGTTTCTTCATACCCACCCTCCCCAACATGGTCGTAGATAATATATCCATCAGGATCAATTAAATATTTTCGTGGCCAATACAAATTGCCGTATGCATTCCATGTCGAATAGTCATTATCGAGCACAACGGGATATTCAATCCCAAACTGCCTGGTTGCCTTTTCAACATTTGGAAGCAATCGCTCAAATGCAAACTCCGGCGTGTGCAACCCAACAATTTCGAATCCCTGATCTTTATACTTTTTGTACCAGTCGTTCAAATATGGAATTGTCCTCTGGCAATTAATACAGCTGTATGTCCAAATATCCAATAGAACCACTTTCCCCCTGAGCTCCGTGAGGGTGATTGGCTTTCCGTCAGTGTTCACGAAACCATCCGGAGAACTTATTTCGGGAGCAAGCTTGTAGTTTTTCTTTTTATCAGCAGATGACGTATCAAAACTTTGAGACTCGCTTGAACTACCACCCAACGGCACTGCATCAAGAAGTTTTTGCTCAACTTTTGTTACGTCAAAAAATCCAGCATC
>CAZZHI010000048.1:0-1441 GCA_964654145.1 uncultured Candidatus Saccharibacteria bacterium | reverse complement strand
AACAAGGAGGAATAAAATTCCAAGAACTTTTTTAAACTTCCCATGTGGGTTCGCAGCAATACCAAAGGCATCTACAATCCTTTGCCCAATAAATGCAATAAGAAGCAGAGCCAGAGAAAGTCCAATAGAATATGCAATCAAATATGTAAGTCCAAGTAAAAAGTTTTCTGGCAATACTGCCGCCAACACAAGAAAGTAAGTCGGACTACACGTAGAGAACACCGGTCCGAGTGCAGCGCCAACAAGAATATCCCCTGCAAGATTATGTTTCTGGTATCCAGACGCAAGGAGCTGGTTGCTGCCCACGCTCATTTTGGACATGAGCGGAATTTTCTCCCATAGCGTTGGGAATAATGTCACTAGACCAAAAAGAATAATAATTCCACCCGAAAACCATTGCCATGCATGTTGCGGAATACCAATAAGGATTGTGCTCGCCTTAATAAGAAGCGTGAAAACAATCACGGAAATAGTGAGGGCTGCTGTTACTGTAATTGCCCTCCGAATACTCTTTCCTCCCCCTATACTACCGCCAACAATAACGGGTAGAAGTGGGAGTACACAGGGCGCCAACACGGTTAAGAGCCCTGCAACGAATGAAACAAGGAGAAGTATCATTGTTTTATTGTACTTCAGATATAAGCGCCTGAAGCGTTGGAGACCCACTCCACTTTGCAATCTGGTTTCCGCTTGCGTCTACTTGTACAAGCGTATGCTGATATGTAATTTCATACTTTTTCTTTAAATCTGTTGCCTTGTCATAATCAACATCGAGAATCGTCAGGTTGCTTGGAATGTCTTTTAGGTGCGCGCGGATATCCGCATCAAGCGCACGGCATGTAGGACACCAACTTGCTCGAAAAAACAGTACTACATTCCCCGTATCCGCTTTTGCGAGCTTTTCCGGGCTATACACTTCATATGAACCGGCCTGCATCATGGCAGATTCATTACTCATCGTTGGCTCTCCGGCATCTTTGTTCATCATTGCATCAGTGTCTTTTTGCATCGCACTATCTTCATCTTTCATTATTACATCTTTATTCATTGCATCTCCCTCCATTACTCCATCCGTACCTGGCTTCATAGTGAGCGAATATGCACCAGCCCCCAACAGAACCAGTACTACTACAATAATTACAGCTATGAGTGATTTGTTCATAATATCTTTCATTAAAAATAGAACGTTATATAAAAGTATACGCACAGAAAAATAGAATGTAAAGCAAACTTTACATTATTCATCTAAAAACAAAAATCCCTACAAATGTAAATCGGTATATATTCGCGTAGCCACTTTCGATACCACCATAATCACAAGTGTCCCAACAAGCCATGCGTCAACGCGATGGGAAAATGCCTGCACGATAATCCCAAGAGTAAGTACTGCAGCTCCTGCCAAGAATGCAGCCCTCCCCGAAAGCATTCGGTGCACCACCTC
>CAZZHI010000047.1:0-2549 GCA_964654145.1 uncultured Candidatus Saccharibacteria bacterium | reverse complement strand
GTCTTCGCTTCCGAACCATGGAGACTCCCTTTGCTAAAAAGAACACCCAATAGAAACCGGAACATATTGTTTTTATCGCTTCTGCGTTGCACTGTCAACGCCGAACACTTAGTCTGAGAACATTCCGATTACGATAAGAGCAACAATAATAGCCACAATCCAGCCAAAGCATCCTGTACTTTCGCCACCAGACTGTTTAGGCTTTTTCCGTCCTCCAGTCCCACCACACTGACTACACGTCTGCATCGTAGCGCCACAACCGCTTGAATTCATAACTTCTCTACTTCCCAACCCATAGCACCCCGTACAAGACCCCCATTTTTGCATCGATGGGCTTCCCATAGCTATATCTCCTAAAAAAAACACTTTGGATTTTCAACGAACTAAGATGATCATGGGCATTTATGTATATTTTGTCAATAGTCATATAAAAAAACCGCCTTCTGCTTTCGCATAATGGCGGAGAAACACACTTGATCACGACAATCCTCGCAGCGTAATGCTCTCCGCAGCAACCCAATCCTTCAGGCTGTAGGTTGGCACACCTCGAAGCTTCCCGTCGCATACTACAATCCCCTGCAGTATCAAATTCTCCAGAACCCGCTGAATGGCTTCCAGATCCATGCCGATAATGACATCGATCAATCCTTGGATCGAGCTGCTGGGCTTTCCTGAAAGCTGAGATGAGTACAGTGCGCAAAGCACATTGATCTTCTCAAGCTCCCGAAACGTAAACGGCTTACGCGCAGCTCCAATTCGTGGCACTGTTGCTTGCACCATCGCATCAACCTCCTTTCTCTTAGGTTACGCAGAAACGTGAATCAAATATGGTAAAGAACAATTCCAATATACACGAAATAATATGTTATGTCAAGGTATTATAGGGCAAGGCAAAAGAAAAAAGAGCTGGTTAGGCTCTTGTTGTTTTGTTTCCCTAATTAATGGAACGCCGTTCAAGAAATTCTCGAACTGCTCGGTTAACCAAATTGGAAACTGTGCGGTCATCTTGTTTTGCAAGTTGTTGCAATCTGGCTTTGTTTGAGCCTGATATACGAAACGTAGTAACGACTTTGGGCTTTTTAGCCTTCGAACTAGCATCAGACATCTCATTCCCCTATATGGTCGTAAGTAGACTTTGAATCGTAATGAAAGAACTATGAGAATATTAGATTATATTTATATATTTGTCAAGGGTGGACATGGGCGGAATTGAACCGCCGTGGCAAACGATATTCCATTATCTTCTCCGTGTGCAGCTGTTTTTAATTACGCTTCTTTACACAAAAAACAGCAAAGAAATAAAGATGCGTGCAGCGAAGTGCAATTCCGATAGTCTCGTCACTGCGGCGAATTATCGTATCCGTCTAGATTACACCAAGCAATTACCCGACGGATGGTAAAAGATGATGGCACTGGAATTTACGCCAGAGCAGTCGCAAATGAAGGTGCGAATGCGTTAGCAAAAGCTGCCTTCACGCGATTTGTGAAGTTTGCACGTACTAGATGAATCAAGAGATTTGCGTGAGTTGATTCAACGCACGACACGCTAAAAAATGGAATGAACACTTGCTCGAGGCCTAGCATGCCCTGTCGGTCGCGAACGACAGGGCATTGCCCTATCTTCGAAAACTACAGCGTACGCCAGAACAGTTACTCTTTACCGCGGAGCATGCGTTCTACATCACGCTTTATGTCCGCTTCTTTTCGCTTTTCTTTTTTATGGTACTGCTTTTTCCCTTTCGCCAGAGCGATTTCCGCCTTAATGACTGACCTATTATTATATACCCTAATTGGCACTATTGTCAAGCCTGTTGTAGTTACCTTCCCTATAAGGTACTTCAGCTCTGAAGCGTTTAAGAGAAGCTTGCGAGAACGAGTCGGATCGTACGATGCTGGTGTGTTGGCTACTTGCCATGGCGGAATCGTGGCGTTCGTTAAGTATGCATCGCCATTATGAATAGTCACAAACGCTCCGCGTAAACTCATATGCCCTGCACGCACTGATTTTACTTCTGTTCCAAGCAATGAAATACCAGCCTCGAACTTTTCCAAAAGTTCGAAATCGAAGCCGGCTCGTTTGTTGTATGCGTAATCTTCCATATGTACATACTACCGTAATTCCATTGACACACCATAGGAAGACCGCATACTAATGGAATTGGATTATTTTAGAGTTCTTTTTACGCGAAAGGAAACGCTATGAACGTAACGGTTCAGCCCAAGGAAATAAGTCGGGTTCAGCTAGGCAAAATCGCCCTTCAGGTACTGAACTATCTCTTTACCCAAGAAGATATTTGTGTGCAAGCAATCACCAGGATCTTGCACCAAACAGGGGTTCATCCTGATCACGTCACGCTGTTTGCAACCCGGCTCATCCAGCAAAACAGCTGGTTTGAGCGCAGGTGTGAAGAGTTGGCACTCGTTACAATCATTCACCTGCTCGGGCATTCGCTTGAAAATAAGGCGATCGTCCTCAACGCAGCAGGCAGCCTCCTTTCCAGCACGGAAGAATGGGAAAGCTTTGCCTCTGGGTGCCTCAAGCTAAGCAG
>CAZZHI010000046.1:0-2715 GCA_964654145.1 uncultured Candidatus Saccharibacteria bacterium | reverse complement strand
ATCATAACCGGCACAGCAATATTCCTAAAAAAACTAATAGGAGAGATATTATCCCAAACTGTTGGATTATCTGCCGGATTCTTATACTGATCAATAATCCGTTGCGCCACTTCTGGACGACTCCTTGTCCATTTTTCAAAATTATCACGCTCATCAGCACTCACAGGGGCAAATTGCACATATGCATCAACAAGTTCAGGTTGTGTTACCGCAATACGCCACGCAACACCCCCGCCCATCGAATGCCCCAACATTCCCACGCGTTCAGCATCTACATACGGAAGTTGCGCTTTTTTCACTGCAACAATCGCATTAATAACATCTTCCGCATACCCTAAACGAAACCGCTGGTCCGTGTTCGGGTCATCATCCGATTCCGCGTGCCCACGATAGTCAGAATGAATAACAACATACCCCCGCCGTGCCAAATAATCCTGTTCTCGCTTTAACCCTCGCCCGTTCGTATAAATAGACGTATCTATATGGCCATGATTTAAAAGAAGGAGCGGGAATGGCCCGGAACCTTTCGGAATATTCATAATTCCGGAAATAGTTAATTCTCCACTCTTATACGTAACATATCGCCTTGTGTATACATCATTTTCTGCAAGCACTCGCCCTACAGTAAAATCACGCCCATCAAAATTCTGTTCAGCGAAGGCGATCAAAGAAACACTATCAACACTTGGACCACCTTCCCCAGCACCTTCTGCACTTTGCTCTACTTGATTCAAAACATTTGAAACTGGGCTTGGAATCAACTCTTCCGAAGAATCCTCTTGAGTAGTGCGTATACTGAGCAGGCCAATCGCAACAAGGACAATCACAACCCCTACAATCCAAAGAATCGTACCAAGCCGCATACCTCTATGGTTTTCTTTATTATCCTGATCTTGCATCATCTACCCATAGTACAACAATGTTCCTCCATTATTTCAAGAGTATTACTATAAAAAATCCTCCAGGAATATTCCTGGAGGAAGGGGTCTGCCTACCTGTTAAGCTCGCGGGTATGACCGACATAATCACCATTTTGAAAAATCATACCGTCAATCACATTGACGCGATTCCCTTGATGGTATGTACCTCCCTGCTGTCGCGACACCTCGCTGTTGTTGAGCCTCCCATCCCGAACAGCGCTCGGAAGACCCAGATGATGCCTTGCAACTTCTCGTGTCGAGTCGCTCATAGTCATAGAACACACACCTTTCTAGTAAAAGAGCATTTAAGCTATACCTACCCAAAGTAAAGCGACTTTCCTGCATTATTTCAAGGGCACTACTAAACAAAAGCCGCCTCTTACGAGGCGGCTTTGCGCTATAGAAGTGTTACTTACTTCCCTTTATACTCATTCCAAAGCTTGGTTACTTTCCACGTGTTCTTGTCTGTAATATGACCCATTACGCGCACGCGCTGCGCATCAGCATTAAGATCGCCAAACGAGATCTCTGCTTTGCCATTATGGTTGTAGAACGTTGAGTAATCATCCCCGAATACCATATTTACTTTCACATTCTTGCTCTTGTTGTACGCATTTGGCTTATACGTAGAGCTAATCATAAGCAATGTCATCGTATGAGCATTCTTGTCGTATGACTGCAAGTTACCAATCGCGGTAAAGGTTCGATCTTCAATACGCACAAAATTCAATACATACGTATCGTCATCTTTCTTTACGCCCTTAATACCAACCTCTTGCCCGATTGCAAGGTTATGATACGTTACGCGCTTGTCTTTTCCTTGAACTACTTTGTATACGGTTTTCGCATTCTTAACGATAAATTCCGTATTATTACCCTCAAGGTCACTCTTTCCCTTGTTAGCAACTTTTGTAACGTCAATCTTAACGGTTCCATTTGTATTATCAAAGTCTGTTACGATACCCCGAGCAATAAACGAATACACAGTTGATGCGGCATGTGCGCTTGGCGCTGTACCTGGAGCCACAAAGAGAGCCAATGCAGCTACCACCATACTGGTACGAATAATAAGATTTTTCATGAAGAAAAAGATGGTTAAATAGTTAATAATTACCTCTACAGTATACAATCATACGCCCCATGAACAAAGAGGGGCCTAAAAGTTCGCTCCTATCTCTTTCACCCTAAATTCAACAATTTGCCGTATTAAATCAAAAGGGATTGGCTTATCGAGAGGAAATTGCACCGAACCTTTTGCACCCTTGTATACCGATAGCTCTTTTCGAAAGGCTTCGTTTCCAGAGGGCGTGGCATAAAATCCAATATGACTCTTCCACGCAGCAAAATGAACAAGATTCTTCCCATTCAGCTTAAAGGTGGGCATTTGATAGCTAATTGCCTCCGTGGCTTCTGGGGCTGCCTTGGCAATTGTCTTACGCACTTTTTCTAAAATACCCTGAACATCTTTCGGAAATTGCTTAATATATACATCGATTGTTTCGTAGGTATTTTTACTGTCCATATCTATAGTAAAGCATATTTCCTAGCCCTATTACAGCTATATAAAAACCTCGACTATGCCGAAACCCGTAAAATGTC
Source organism: uncultured Candidatus Saccharibacteria bacterium (assembly GCA_964654145.1). Taxonomy (GTDB): domain Bacteria; phylum Patescibacteriota; class Andersenbacteria; order UBA10190; family UBA10190; genus HO2-45-11b. The sequence goes on along the minus strand of CAZZHI010000046.1, from coordinate 196 downwards.
CGAATTTATTGACATTTTCAAGGAAAAGCGTACACCAATAAAGTACTATATGATCGGATTACTCGCCACGCTTCTATTTATTTGCGGATACGCCGCCATTGCACTCGAGCATCGCTTCTTTATTAATAAGGCTGCCACGAGCCTGCTTCTTGCTGTGCTTCTTTGGATTATGGTTAGCGTAAGCATTCCAGTAGAG
>CAZZHI010000045.1:0-3141 GCA_964654145.1 uncultured Candidatus Saccharibacteria bacterium | reverse complement strand
ATAGATCGATACTGTGTCCCAACGTCTGCTCCTTGCCGATTTAATGTTGTTGGATTATGCGAAGCAAAAAACACGGTAAGCAAATCATGAAAAGAAATTTGGCCTGGATCAAACTCAACTTTAATCACTTCCGCATGGCCCGTTGTACCGGAGCACACTTCGTCGTATGTAGGATTTTTTGTTTCTCCTCCGCTATATCCAGGCACCACAGAAACTACTCCGCGTAATTCTAAAAATACTGCCTCCGTACACCAAAAGCATCCTCCGCCAAAATATACCGCCTGAATATTTTTACTCTCCACATAAAAAGAGTAGCACAATGACGTAAGATGCAATACCATGTAGGGCATATCGTATGATGAATTTCCTCCAAGCAACCCTTCTCGGAATCGTTGAAGGGCTTACAGAGTTTATTCCCGTTTCATCGACATTCCACCTTATATGGACTGCAAAATTACTGGGAATAGAGCACACACCGTTTCAAAAACTCTTTGAAATAGCCATCCAATCAGGGGCGATTCTTGCTGTATTTGTTCAATTTATGCGCACAGCAAGGCACAATATTCCGCTCATTAAAAAAGTTGCCATCGCCTTTGTACCAACAGCCGTATTAGGATTTTTACTCTACAGCATTATTAAGCATATTTTTCTCGAAAATGCCTCATTGCAGCTTGGTATGTTTATTGCCGTCGGAGTTGTATTTATCTTGTTCGAGAAATTCGTACAACACCCCTATACTCGCGACATATCTGCAATTACCTACAAGGAAGCATTTATTGTAGGAGTAGCTCAAGCGGTCGCGGTAGTTCCGGGTGTTTCCCGTTCTGGGGCAGTTATATTGGCGCTCATGGCATTATCGGTAAAACGAGAAGACGCCGCAACATTCTCCTTTTTACTTGCAGTACCAACCATACTAGCAGCATCAATCCTGGATATAGCAAAGTCCCATACTGTAATTACAAGCAGAGAAGAAGCGTTATTGTTTTTAGTTGGATTTTTTGTAGCATTTATCGTTTCGCTCGGAATCGTCCGACTCTTTATTACCTACCTCAAGCACAACACCATCAGCATATTTGGCTGGTACCGGATTGCAATCGGCTTACTACTTCTTATGTTCGTTTAAAGTCGTCTTGAACGCGGTGATTATCTGCCTCGTCAGAAAAGTGGGAAGGGTCTGTATGCTGCCATATTTCTGCAACGACTCCCCAACCACCAAGCCCCACTAACCGATGCCGAACCCCTTGGGGAATCCGTACAATATCGCCCTTAGCATACGTAACAGGCTCTGTTTCTTCATCGGTATCGCTTAACGGATACGCAACCGGCCCTTCAACAACTTTATGATATTCCGCTCTTCGATCATGATACTGCCAAGAAAGGCGAAGCTGCGGAGCCACTACGAGAATTTTTGGACTGAGCTTACCAGCAATTTCACCAAGCTCATTTTTTTCTTCAGAAAAGAATGTATCAATAAATTTCTTGGTGTCAGCATCAGCAATAACAAAATATCCGCCCCATGGCTTTTCAAAGTCCCGCCCCGCAATAGAAAATCCACCCTCACTAAGAAATTGCTCAATCCTCGCTTCTATTTGTTGCTTTGTCTCCATACACTATTACTTGCCGAGCGTAGCTTCTCCAACTTCCCATTCCGCAGGGCATAGTTCACCCGTTTGGAGCGCGCGTACTGCACGAAGCACCTCTTCAACAGAACGCCCTACAGAATTATCAGAAACCATCATCCATCGAATCACGCCTTCCGGATCAATAATAAATGTTCCTCTGGCAGCAGCTCCGTCCGCCTCTAATACCTCATATGCTCGCGCAATTTCTTGAGTAGTATCCGCAAGAATAGGGTACTTCACCTCTGGTAAATCTTTCTCAAACCAATTTTTATGAGAATGCTTGCTGTCAGTAGAACAAGACAAAATACTGCAGTTTGCTTCCGCAAATTCACTCTCATGCTTCGCAAACGCTCGAATTTCAGTAGGGCATACAAACGTAAAGTCTCTTGGGTAAAAGAATAAAACAAGCCACTTTCCCGCATAATCAGCCAAGGAAACTGAAGTAAACTCTCCCGCCTTATATGCAGAAACTCCTGAAAATTCTGGTGCCTTTTTTCCTACTTGAATCATAGTATACAGAAGTGTACTGGCAGAAGCCTGCCAGTTCAAGGTATTGTTCATGGTAATGGCCCCCAAACGACCAATTACTTCATTTTTTGGAGCACTCACGGTCTCAACAATCTGGACTTTTTTTAATAGATACGAATACGTCGGACACAACACATTCCTTTTTGATAGGATTAACGTATTCCCGCTTGTATTATGGACAGTCGGCCTCACGCTCCTCTATATAGTTCACACAAGAAAACAAACTCGGTATCGCTTACTATTTACTACTATCTTTTATCTTGTTGCAATCGCGCTTGTGGAAGCATTCGGATATTACATTCTCAATATTCGCCTCAATTCAAATGAACCAAGCCTGCTGCATACCGGCATTATTCATGCGCCTGTCCACATGCACATATTCTACGTAATCGCAGGACCGGTTTACATTATTATCATATCCTGGGTATTACAACTCCTGTACCCATTTCCTAAGCAGAAAAAGCAGAGAGCTTAAAAAGCACTCTATTGAGAAACTGTATAGCTCCACTACTTCCCCCAGCGCCAGCGTGGGCGCTCGCCAGTCAAATAACAAACTCCAATTAACGCTGCGCTCCAAAAGATAGCTTCAAGAACAAAATTAATCAGCGTATTGCTGTCGGAATACGAAATGCTATCAATTCTTCGAAAACTCCACATAATCCCTAGCACAAAGAGAGCTAAGATAATCCAACCTTGCCAGGTTGCGGGGGTCCAACCCCATCCATACAACTTTGTTACAAACCAGGGCTTCTTCGTAATCATAACTCTTTCATGATTCCTTCCATATCTAGTTGAGCTGTTACCATGGTAAGCTCCCCGTTTTCATCACGACCCCACTCTTCTTTTGGCCGATCAACATAGATTTCAATTCCGTTATTATCCGGATCTCGCAAATAGATAGCCTCGCTTACTCCATGGTCGGCACTGCCTTCTAGTGGCCAATTGTGCTCCGCGAGTCTTTTTATACTTCGAGCAAGCTCTTTTCTGCTTG
>CAZZHI010000044.1:0-3162 GCA_964654145.1 uncultured Candidatus Saccharibacteria bacterium | reverse complement strand
ATGATATAGGGTATTCTTTTGCCTTATGTCGCGACGTGAACATATTATAAATTTTGACTCGGTTTCATTTGAGTTTGGTTCGAATAAGCCAATTTTAAATGAAGTGAGTTTTTCTGTGCGCGAAGGAATGAAGGTAACGCTGATGGGGCAGAACGGCGCGGGGAAAAGTACAATCTTTGGGCTTATTGGCGGCGAATTTAAACCGGAATCGGGGCGAATTAACATTGCCCCCGGGCTTACGATAGCAACTGCCCCACAGGTAATTCCCCGAGAAGAGCTTTCATTAACGGTACGGGAATTTTTTGAGAAGCGATTTTCTGAAATAGTGTATGACTTGGATCGCCGGATCGACGACGTGCTCGAGATTGTTAATTTCCACGTACCGAAAGAAAAGCATATGAAAGATTTATCGGGCGGGCAGCAGGCTCGGCTGCTTTTGGCGTCTGCGTTGATCCAAGATCCTGATTTGCTCTTGCTCGATGAACCTACGAATAATTTGGATACTGCAGGTATTTCGCATTTAACAGAATTTTTGAAGAACTACCATAAAACCTGCATTGTTATTTCCCATGATGCGGAGTTTTTGAATGCGTTTTCTGATGGAGTGTTGTACTTGGATGTATTTACGAAAAAAATAGAACAGTATGTAGGAAACTATTTTGACGTGGTTGAGCAAATTTCAGCTCGTGTTGCAAAAGAGAATCGAGAAAACGCTCGGCTCGCGAAAAAAATCCAGGCTAATAAAGATAAGTCTAACTTTTTCTCGCATAAGGGTGGGCAGATGCGACTTGTTGCAAAGCGAATGCGCGAAGAAGCGGCGGAGCTGGAAGAATCCAAAGTGGATGTGCGCAAAGAAGATAAAACAATCAGGCCGTTTTCGATAGAAGCGCAAGATGATATGGGCGGAGATATTGTCCGAATATCTTCATATTCTGTTATGGATGGGCATACTCCTGTTACAAAAAAGGCGAATATTACACTAAAGAAAAATCAGCATTTATTACTTGCTGGCCCCAATGGAATTGGAAAGAGTACATTTTTGGAATCAATCGCGCGCGGGACTGCAGAAGGGGTTATTATTTCTCCTGATACGCTTGTGTGTTATTACCGGCAGGATTTTTCTACGCTTAATTTTGAGCATACAGTTCGCGAGGCACTGTTTTCTGCAATGAAAAACCAAGTAGAGCAGCATATGCGGTCTGTTGCCGCAGGGTTTTTAATTACGAACGATATGATGTCGATTAAAGTTGGAGATTTGTCGGAAGGGCAAAAGGGGTTAGTGGCATTTGCTCAACTTGCGCTGCAAAAACCAGGACTCTTGATTTTAGATGAGCCAACGAACCATATTAATTTTCGCCACATTCCCGTAATTGCACAGGCGCTCGATGAGTATAAAGGCACGATGATTTTAGTGAGCCACGTTCCAGAATTCGTACAGCAAATCAGAATAGACGAAGTGCTTGAGCTTGAGGTGTAGGTTATAGGCGGACGACTTGTCTCGCGAAGCCTCGGCGAAGTGGGATCCCCTCTCTCTTATTAGGGAGAGGGTTGGGGTGAGGGCCGTAGCGTGTCGTTATGAGTTAAGCCCTCATCCGCGCTCCTCGACAACGCTCGGAGCTAACCTTCTCCCCAATTGGGGAGAAGGGATTACTATTCTTCCTCTTTTTCTTCTGCGTCTTTTTTGAATCCGCAGCCTTTTGCGCTGCATCGTACCGTATTCTTTGCACCATATACCATCATACTGCTGCACTGCGGGCATTTCTCTCCTGTTGGCTTGCTCCAGTATGCGTTTTTACATTCCGGGTATTGATCGCACGCGTAGAAAAGTTTTCCTCGGCGAGATTTCTTTTCGATAATTTTCCCTTTTCCACATGCTGGGCATGCGACTCCGGTATCTTTTACAATCGGGGTAATGTGTTTACATTCCGGGTAACCAGAGCATCCGAGGAACGCGCCGAACCGTCCACGTTTTACTACAAGCGGCTTTCCGCAATCGGGGCAGATTTGGCCGGAGTGTTCTTCTTCCATCTTTTTCTCATCGCCTAAGGGTTCTGTGTATTTGCAGTCTGGGTATTTGCTGCAGGCTTTGAATTTTCCGAATCGCCCTAGTTTAATAATGAGCGGGCTTGAGCATTTTGGGCATGTTTCGTTTGTGGCCTCTTCGGTGATGTCTGATTTTTTGAGTTCTTTATTTTTCTCTTTAATTAATGCATGAAACGGACCGTAAAATTCTTTAATAACAGGCTGCCATTGTTTTGTTCCGGATGCTACATCGTCCAGGCTTGATTCCATGGTTGCAGTAAAGGCGATATCTACGATATTTGGGAAATGTTCTGTAAGCACTCCATTTACGAGCGTTCCGATTTCTGTAGGAGCTAAACGCTTTTCTTCGTTTTTTTCTACATAGCCACGCTTTTGAATAACGTCGATGGTGGGGGCATAGGTAGAAGGTCGGCCAATGCCGTGCTCTTCGAGCGCTTTTACGAGTGTTGCTTCTGAATAGCGTGCAGGTGGTTGCGTAAAGTGCTGCTCATGTTCAAGCCGGGTGCAGGTAAGTGTGTCTTGTACGGCAAGTTCGGGCAGGAGTGTTTCTTGAAAGGCGGCTTTTTCTCCGAGTGCGCGAACGAATCCGTCGAATATAACAGAAGTGCCATTTGCGCGGAATGTATAGTTGTTCGCGGCGATTTCGATAGTTGTTTGATTGAGTTTTGCTTCCGTCATTTGTGATGCAACCATGCGCTGCCAAATAAGCCGGTAGAGCTTTGTTTGTGATGGGTCCAGTTCTGCGGCGAGGGCTTCGGGAGATCTGCTGGGGTCGGTAGGGCGGATTGCCTCATGAGCCTCTTGGGCTCCTTTTGATTTTTTAGAAAATACGCGAGGGGTATCAAGTGCATACGTTGCGCCGAACATACTTACGATTGCTTCATGTGCTTTATCGGTCGCTTCTTTGGAAAGATTGAGCGAGTCCGTACGCATATAGGTAATAAATCCATTTTCATACAATCCTTGTGCAATCATCATGGTGCGCTTGCTTGAAAAGCCGAGCTGATTAAAGGCCGCCTGTTGCAAGGTGCTTGTGGTAAATGGGGCAGGAGGAGTGCGCTTGCGTTCTTTGGTAGCAATGTCGGTAATGGTATATGTTGCGCCATCGAGATTCTTTAA
>CAZZHI010000043.1:0-3462 GCA_964654145.1 uncultured Candidatus Saccharibacteria bacterium | reverse complement strand
AGTTAATAGAGCTTTTTATTTTTCATTATTTTATATGGACACTATAATCGTGAACTACTGGGCAGTGCTCGCATGCGGAGTGATTGCCATGGCATTGGGGTACGTATGGTACGGCCCGCTATTTGGAAAGAAGTGGTTGGAAGTAGTAGGCGCAAATGCGCAAGATAAAAAGGAGCGAGAAGCAATGCAGCAAGCAGCAGGGCCGCTGTATGCCATACAATTTGCACTGGCGTTATTGCAAGCATACATTTTGGCACATTTTATTGCCGGGTGGCAGGATGCGACCGGAGTTGAAACAGCAACGTGGATTTGGCTTGGGTTTGTAATGCCGACTATCGCCGCTGGCTCAATGTGGAATAACGACTCAAAGAAAATTTCATGGGCACGGTTTTTGATTCAGGCAGGATACAACATAGTACTCTTTGTTATCTTCGGGATTATCCTGAAGACATGGATGTAAGATATGAAAACAATTACCGGATTCATTGAATTTATTCGCGAACAGGGAGTTGTAGGGCTTGCGGTTGGGTTCATCCTCGGCGGCGCAGTGTCTAAAGTAGTAACTGCAGTAGTTACGGACATCGTAAACCCGATTCTTGGAATGATTCTAGGTTCTGCGGAAGGCTTGAAAAATGCTTCATTCCAACTAGGCTCTGCGAAAATCTTGTACGGAGATATGCTCAGCACACTTATCGACTTCATTATTATTGCCCTCGTGGTGTATTACGGCGTAAAGCTGTTGCGCTTAGATAAGCTGGATAAAAAGAAGGCGTAACAAATATCAGATTCCTGATAGAATACATACATGAATCAACAAAACATCTTTAAACTAGTTGGATCTATTATTCTGTGCGAATTAGCAGGGATTATAGGTTCCGTATTTACTGTATCCTCAATTCCTACCTGGTATGCAGCGCTTACAAAGCCGGCGCTTAATCCTCCCAACTGGATATTCGGCCCGGTTTGGACGACGCTGTACTTCCTCATGGGTGTTGCGCTATACCTTGTTTGGACAAGTAAAAAGGGAAAAGAAACTCAACGTAACCAAGCGCTTTGGATATTTTTTATTCAGCTTGCGCTTAATACTGCGTGGTCAATTATATTCTTTGGATTAGAAAGCCCTGGCGTGGCGCTTATTGAAATACTCATTATGTGGAGCGCCATTGCATGGACGATAAAGCTATTCTATCCGCTATCAAAGCTTGCGGCGTACCTCCTGGTTCCGTATATTCTTTGGGTAAGCTTTGCTACGTACTTAACGTATAGTATTTGGATTTTAAACCCACCCCTCTGAAAACAATTCTTCACAAGGCAGATACCAGAGGGCATATTCAGCACGGTTGGCTTGATACCTACCATAGCTTTAGCTTTGGGGATTACCACGATGCAAGCCGCATGGGGTTTGGAGCACTGAGAGTATTAAACGATGACATAATAGCTGCAGGCCAAGGGTTCGGCGCGCACCCACATGCAAATATGGAAATTATTACCATTCCCCTCGAAGGTGCCTTGGCGCATCGGGATAGTATGGGGAATGAAGAGGTATTAAGCGCTGGGGCAATACAGGTTATGAGCGCGGGCAGCGGCATTGCACATAGCGAATACAACGCGAGCGAGGCAATACCAGTAAAGCTGCTGCAAATATGGATACTGCCGCACCAGCAAGATGTAACGCCGCGATACGCTGACATAATATTTGCTCCCGAAGGTCGGCAAAACAAATGGCAACAAATTGTAGGCCCACATAGAACGCATGAAGGCGCATGGATTCACCAGGATGCGTGGCTTTCTCTTGGTGCATTTACCGCAGAAACTCCGATCGAATATGCAATCAAAAAACCGGGAAATGGGGCGTATGTATTTATGATATCTGGCGAAGCATATATTGGGGACCAAACCTTACACGCTCGAGACGGGTATGGCGTATGGGATACGCCAACAGTGCCGATTATTGCAGGAGCCGCTTCAGAAATTCTCGTAATTGAAGTCCCGATGGGATAAATATGAAAGAAGATATTAGGATGACGTATTACACGTACATCCTGCAGTGCAATGATGGCTCACTATATACCGGATGGAGCACGAATGTAGAAGAACGACTTGTAACTCACAACGCCGGCCTTGGTGCAAAATATACGCGATCCCGGCTGCCAGTAAGGTTGGCGCATGTTGAAGAATTTTCTACCAAAGAGGATGCCATGAAACGAGAGTATGCGATTAAACAATTATCGCGCCAAGAAAAACTTTCATTATTGACAAATTAGAAATTACCGATATACTGGGGGTGCTCAGGTTTTCCTTGTTATTTACCAATTGAATGGAGAAAGGAGTTTGGTCATGCCCCTTGAACGTCCGGATGTAATGGAGCAATTAAAAGCTATCCTCTGCGAAAGCCTTTCGATTGAGGATGATCGAATCTTTATGGAAGCGAATTTGAAACAGGATTTGGGATGCGAATCCACCGACGCACTCGACATCATGTTTCATATCGAAAAAGGCTTCGGCATCAAGCAGCCCCCGACGAAAGAAGACAAGGCTCGCTGGTTCCAGGAATGCGAAACCGTCCAGGACGTATACAATTACGTACTGGAACACCTCGACCACAAAGAGCCCGCTGCCTCAGAAGCCTGAATCGACCTTCTCAAACTCCATTCACTAGCACCCGCGGCACTCATCTATGAGCGCCGCTTTTTTTATTTAAAACCCTCGCTTTTTCTTTCGGAACATTTCAATACCCCACAGCTTCCAGTATTTCCATGACAGCGGATAGTCTTGTGCATGCATATAATCAAGCGCATATCCGCCAAAGCCTTTTTTAAATACGGTAATACCTGCGAACGGATGATTTTTTTCATCGTCCCGCGCGATGCCCCAAAAATTGTACCGTGTTGCGCCGCGGCGCTTTGCCTCCAAAATAGCTTCAAATTGTAATAACTGCGTAGGAGAAATATTGGATGGAAGTTTTACCGATGCGCCATGATAGTAAAATACTGTGTTTCCAAATTGTAGAAGAAGAGCAGCGGCTACATCCTTACCTTCATAGGTTGCAATTGCAAAGTACATCATATTTTCACTTCCAAATTCCTCAACCTGGGAAGCAATAAATTCTTTTTTAAACGGTACGAAATTGTGCCGTGTTTCTGTTTGCTTATATAACGGCCAAAATCTCTCGAGGCTTGCTGGGTCTGTCGTAATTTCAATCTGTACGCCGCCTTGCTGGGCTTTTTTAATTGCATGGCGGGTTGTTTTCCGCATTCCGCGAAGAATTTCCTCTTCTGAGATTGCAATATCCAGCACCCATGTAAGCTCCGCGTGTACGTGCATGGGGGATGGGCGAAACCCAAGAGAGGCGAAGGGAGAAGCGTTCTCTGCAGTATTAGAAAGTAATGGTGCAATGCGCAGCGCGACTGCGCTATCTTCAGAGGCATGCTCTCTGCAATAGGAAATAAGCAGTTCAAGAAC
>CAZZHI010000042.1:0-3613 GCA_964654145.1 uncultured Candidatus Saccharibacteria bacterium | reverse complement strand
TATACAATTTTATTATGGAAAAACTCCAAATTGTTCATGGTAGTACTAATGAACCGACCGGACTTATCTTGAATCGCGCTGAAGCAATTGCAAATAAGGCGTGGTGTCGTTCTACGAACGTATTTGTATTAAATGCACAAGGTCATGTGCTGTGTCATAGGCGATCAGAAGAAAAGGAGCGGCTTCCGGGAGTGTGGTCTACCCATTTGGGTGGGCATGTAAACGAAAGCGAAACATACGAAACGAATGCGCTTAAGGAAATAGAAGAAGAAGCGGGAATTGTTGCTGATAAGTCAGAGCTTTTAGCTTGGCGTACGAGCCCCATTGAACACGCAAGGCTATGGGTTCGCGACTTTGTACTATTTCGTGATTTGCCCGTGCATCAATTTGTGCCACAGGAGGGTGAGGTAGATGAATTTCAATGGATGCATGTAGGGGAAATTATTGAGCGCGCAACAAAGCAGCCAGATATTTGGTGTGCGGGTACGCATGATTTTCGCATTGAATATGCGTGTATGAGGGCAGTATTTACCACCGCGCACTCACTCGGAGTTGTTGAGTTGCCAAAAACGTTACACAACGTCCACCCGTTTTTCTAAGAGTGTACTAGGAAATTTGGTTTACAATTTTTCCGTCGAGGAAGCTTTGGATATTTTGAACAGTGGTTTGAAATATTTTCTCTACTGCTTCTACGCTGTTATACGCATTATGGGGCGTGATAATAACATCTTCTCGGGATACAAGCATATGATTTCGCACGAGGGTTTGGAGTTCTTCCGGGTCGTCGGGGTTTCTGGACATAAATCGAATACGATCATATGTATCGTGCTCGCCCTCTAGTACATCAAGGCCAGCGCCGGAGAGCTTTCCTTCTTCGAGCGCCGATAAAAGACCAGCAGTTTCCACCAGGCCACCTCGTGCAGTATTGATGAGAATTGCCCCCTTCTTAACTGCCTGCAGGCTTTCTTTATTAATAATATGGTGCGTTGTTGGTAAATACGGAACATGAAGCGTAATAACATCACTTTCTTGCAAGAGCTCTTCTAGTGAATTTTTAAATATAAAACCTTCTTTGGCTGCAAGCTCTGCATTTGGCTTTGCGTCGAAGGCGATAACGTTCATACGAAACCCCTTTGCGATTGCAATGACGTTTCTTCCGATATTGCCGCAGCCGATTACTCCAATAGTTTTTTCTGCAAGGTCGAACCCCTGGAGGCCGTCGCGATTGAAATTCATTTTCTCTGTGCGTTCGTATGATTGAAACACTTTTCTTGATAGTGCTAAGAGTAATGCAAAGGTATGTTCTGCTACGGTTACTTCCCCATAGTGGGGCACGTTTACAATAGTAATGCCTCGTTCTTTGCAGATTGCTGCGTCTATATGGTCTACTCCTGCTGATCGTGCGGCGATAAGCTTCACATTCGGGAGCGTATCGAGCACCTCTTTTGTTACCTCCGAATCTACGAATACGGAGAGGATGTCTACGCCCGTAGGGGGTGGCACCTGGGGAAGGAGCGGTGCGCCGAACACTTCTACTTCGAGATTGGGGAAGAGTTCTCGTAAGCGTTTTTCGTCTCGGAGATCGCGGTCGCCATAATACGCCAATTTCATATGCTATTACTTTACCACGAAGGATGGTCTATACTGCAAACACTATGTTTGATTTTGCTATAGATATGTTAAAAGGGTGGGGGCAGGTGTTGTCTCCCGCATGGTTTACGTTTTTTGGGACGATGTTAGAAGAAATAGTCGCACCTATTCCTTCTCCGCTGGTTATGACGCTGGCTGGCTCGTTTGCCAGATCTTTAGAAAAAAGCTGGCCGTACTTGTTTTGGCTTGCAGTAACGGGTACTGCTGGGAAGACGATAGGGTCATACGTTATCTACCTTATTGCGGATAAGTTTGAGGATGTTGTATTTACTCGCTTTGGAAAATTCATTGGGGTATCACATCGGAATATCGAGGAAATTGGAGCAAAGCTCGGAAAAGGTTGGAAGGATAATGTTGCAATATTTATTCTCCGTGCGCTTCCTATTATGCCAACGGCGCCGGTATCGTTTGTCGCGGGTATATTGAAAATTGATTTGAAGACATACCTTATAAGCAGCGCGGCAGGTATTTTTGTTCGAAATATGTTTTATCTTTACCTAGGGTTCACAAGTATTGGCGCGCTTGAAAATATCAATGAAAATTTAGGAAGCCTAGAGTCTATAGGGTCCGCCATTGTCCTGGTACTGATCGCTATTCTCGTACTGTATATCTATAAAAAGCGCAGGAGTCTTTGGAAAGAAGAAGCGTAGCAGGTTGTAAATAGTTACAGTTTAATAATTTTATCGTCTCCTGCCTTAGGAGTGCCGCGGCCATCTGTATTATTCGTAAGGATGTACAGGCGGTTATCTGGGCCGTACACTACTGTTCTGATTCTTCCGAATTCGTTTGAGTGGCTTCGTGTGATGGTCCCTATTTTTCCATTTTGTATATCTGCTTGGTAGAGCGCTTGTCCCCGAAGTCCGGTAAATACGAGCGTGTTGTTCATAATGGTAGCTCCGGAAGGCGCCCAAGTTTCTTTTGATCCTGAATGTGCAAGAGGGTTTTCCATACCATCTCGGGTTTCGTCTCCCTCTATAGTTGGCCAGCCATAATTTTTCCCTTTTGTGATGAGGTTTACTTCATCGAATCCAGAAGCAGCTCCTGACCTGCCGTGCTCTGTCGCGAAGAGATTGCCTTTGCTATCCCATGTAATGCCTTGCGGGTTTCGGTGGCCATAGGAATATACTGCGTTTGAAAACGGATTGTCGTTCGGGATTCTGCCATCGTCATGAATTCGCAGTATTTTCCCCGCAAGACTTGAGGTGTCTTGGGCGTTTGTTTCAACGCCAGCATCTCCGGTGGTTATGTATAAAAGATTATCGGGGCCGAATGCAATCCTTCCTCCATCGTGAACTCTGGACCCGGGTATGTTCTCAAGAATTATTGTTTTATCCGATAATGTATTTTGGTTCAACGTGTAGCGCTCAACTTGATTTGTGAGAGCGCCGTTTTTACTCGTTGTTAGATACAGGTATATTCAGTTGTTTGATTTAAAATTTGGATGGAGCGCCATTCCGAGAAGTCCGCCCTCGCCTGTGTGGGTTACTCCTTCAATAGGAATAACTTCTTTTTTGTCAGTAATTTTCAGTAAGCGCCCTGGGCGCTCGGTTACGAGCATGTTGCCGTCTGGCAAGAAGGCAAGTTCCCAGGGGATGTTTAAGTTTTCTGCTATAACTTCTTGTTCCTGGGGTTTTGAATCTTTTAAAGGCGCTACTGGCAACGTTCCTTCTTGTGTCGTTTGCATAGTTGGCGCAAATGCCTGGCGAATAATAGTATCTCGTTGCCAAAATGCTATGGTCCCAATGCCTGCAATAGCGATACCGGTACCTATAAGAAGTTTCTTCATATCTATAGCCTACCCTCATTTTTATCGGTATGCTACGGCTATGCATGAAAACACTCAAATCGGACACGTTCATTTAAAAGTTTCGAATCTGGAGCGCTCAATTGCGTTTTATGTTGATGTTCTTGGTTTTGATCTGATGACGAAAATCGGCAATAGTGCAGCATTTTTATCTGCTGG
>CAZZHI010000041.1:0-3723 GCA_964654145.1 uncultured Candidatus Saccharibacteria bacterium | reverse complement strand
CTGTTAATTCATCCCCAGAATCTACGAGCCACTCTTTTTTTATCTTTTGAGAAGTTGTTGTAAAGAGTGTTTTTGCCTTAATTTTCTTTGCAATTCGTTGATCGAGATGAGTATCCTCTTCAGGAAATACTCCAAGAAAGTGATCTAACGGGGTAAAATTGTAAAACGTATCACCAGAACGCCCGTGCATAATAATGTCCTGGCGAATAGCCCTCACGCCTTCTTTTCCTTCAAAGTATCGGACGGACGGCTTATCGCCACCAGACCTGGTCAACATTTGCAGTTCGGGCAAAATACTTTCAAGCCCATGCTGCTTTTCCTGAATGGCTTCTTGCTGCCGCTCAAGCAATCGCAACAATTGTCTTGGGGTTTCGGCGGAAAATAGGGTTTTCTTCCCTTCTTTATATTTCGTCACTAACCCCATCTTCATCAGGGACTCTAAAATAACATAGGTAGTAGCTCGGACTACTTTGGCTTTGCGAGCAATCGGCTGAACCGGAGAAGGTCCCAATTCCAAACAAGAGAGGTATACTGCCGCCTCTTTATCTTTCAAACCAAGACTCGTGAGCTCTTGTATGTACTCCATAGTTGATTGGTAATTGAATCTACAGTATTACTATATCAATGTCAATCACAAAGAGCGAGATGCTAACAAAAAGAGTACTACCCCTCATTCAACCTGAATGGGATGATTTTTTGCACGATATCGCAACGGAAATAGCGATGCGAAAAAGCCCCCTGCACCTTTCACTCCCACCAGTTCTTATTGCAACCCTCCTCCACACACTGCCAGCGCATACCCATTGTAAAGTCGCTCTCCGTATCCCAAAAGAGCTGCAACCAGAAGCTCCGGAATCCTGGCACGTCATTGCAGACACCTTAACGGAACAAGAAATCGATGGAACAATTGCAACTTCCCTTGCGCTTGCATACCATGCGCTTCTTTCATCTTCTGCATCAATGCCAATTGCATATACCCCAGCAATGGAAGAAATAATGATCCCGAGCATATCCGTATACCAAGAGCGTTGTACTACACTTGCAACCGGGCAACGCATGGCGCTATCTGATCTTTCGGCACTTCTTGTTCGTGCAGGATATATTCGCCACACAAAAGCAGTGGCCGATAATGGATTTTCCATTCAAGGAGACACGCTGCGTGTTGTGCATCCACTTTTTCGCCACCCTATTCGAATTGAATTTTTCGGTACCGGCATAGAACGAATTCTCGAAGAACAAGATCGCAGGTCCATCATCCTCCAAACAATCACAATTCCGCCATTAGCTTTTCCAGAAGAATCCGTAACGCTCAAAGAAGTACTAACAAATATCCCGACTATTATTCCAAATTCAGCATCTGCAGATATTGTAGTACCAGAACGGCTGCTGCATATTGAGCTTCCTTCATATACGCCGATAAAATCAGCATCGTCTCCCAAAAAATATGCATCCCCAATAGCAGCGCAGCGTGCATTGGAATTAATCGGGAAACTTACACCCGGGAAACCTGCCGTGCATGCAGATCACGGAATTGGAATATTCGAAGGGCTAGAAAAAAGAAAAGTTGGAAATGAAGAAGCGGAGTACCTTGTATTGCGCTATGCAGACGGAGACAGCATTGCCGTACCAGTGCCATTCGCACATAAAGTGTCCCCTTATATAGGAGAAACATCTCCAGCTATTTACAAGCTCGGCGGCACAGCATGGAGCACCACGAAGAAAAAAGCTCAAGCAGATGCAGCTGCTTTTGCAAAAGAATTATTAGAAATAACAAAGCAGAGAGAGCACGCCCGCAGACCATCGTATACAATTAATTCCGACCTAGATGCAGCTATGCAATCGTCATTCGGTTTCGAGCTCACACCCGATCAAGCAACAGCATGGGAAGAAGTAAAGCAAGATATGCTGCTTTCTCACCCGATGGATCGACTCATCGTTGGAGACGTAGGGTTTGGAAAAACAGAACTTGCAATTCGAGCAGCAATGCATGCGTACGCAAACGGTAAACAAGTAGCGCTACTCGCACCCACTACGCTATTAGTACAGCAGCACGTAGACACCTTTCGTTCACGCCTGCCTGATATTGCTGATTTTATTTTCTTAATTTCAAGATTTTCTTCCAAAGAAGAAATTAAAAAAGCAAAAGAAGTACTCCAAAGCGGTAAAAGCGCCATCATTATTGGAACCCATGCGCTATTATCTGCGAACATTCCGTGGACAAACCTCGGTTTCCTTATTATCGACGAAGAGCAGCGATTTGGGGTAAAGCAAAAAGAGCACTTAAAGAAGATGCGAAGCCATATCGACATACTCTCTCTTTCCGCAACCCCCATTCCTCGCACGCTCTCAATGGCGCTCTCCGGAATGCGCTCGCTCTCTATTATCGCAACCGCTCCGCAAGGAAGAAAAGATATTCATACCGTAGTAAAAAAGCAAAGCGACGAAACAGTGCGCGAGGCCCTCACACAAGAACTAGAACGAGGCGGGCAAGTGTACGTAGTATCTTCAAAAATACGGAACCTTTCCATGATAGAAGAAATTATTCATGCGCTTATACCTTCCGCCAAAACAGCTATCGCGCACGCAAAGCTTCCCGATGAAGAACTTAGTAAAATCATCCACGGATTCGATACAAAAGAAATCGATATCTTAGTATCTTCCAGTATCGTAGAAAACGGACTCGACCTTCCAAACGTAAATACGATGATCGTTTGGAATGCCCCCCACTTTGGATTAGGGCAGCTATACCAGCTCCGCGGACGAATTGGAAGAAGGTCTCGCCAGGGCCATGCGTACTTTTTATACGGCCAAGAAAAACTTACCCCTATTCAGCGCATGCGCCTGACCGCATTAACAGAAGCATCCCGAGTAGGATCTGGGTGGGACATTGCGCGGCGAGACCTTGAAATGCGCGGAGCGGGAAACATGCTCGGCGCAAAACAAAGCGGATCCGCGCACGAAGTAGGCATGCAACTGTATCTCGATATGGTAGACGGCACCGCAGAAGATCCCAAAGCAGATATTCGCATTTTACTGCCTTCCTTTATACCTACTTCCTATATAGAAAATTCAGACGATCGCACATCGTGGTATATTCGCCTTTCGCGCGCAGCAACAACAAGAGACTTAGAAACCAAAGCTGCCAGCATGCAAGAGGCGTATGGCCCCATGCCAGAAGAAGCAAAAAATCTTGTTCGAATGATATCCCTCGAACTTCTCGCGACAGAAGAAGGCATCCTGAAAATTTCAACTCGAACAATTTCTCCAAGCGATGAAGATCCGTATGTTCGAATTGAATGCGAAACAAAGCATCCGCTTCAAACGCTCAAAAAACTTTCTACAATTACAAACGCCGACAACTCGCCCGCACGGTGGCAAGCACGGAATGCAACGCTCTCTTGGGACACAGATGCAATAACCCCGGCGATTGTTGATAAGCTTATTTCCTCGCTTCGTTCATAAAAACATGATTCAATAGAAGTATGAGTGACGAGATTTCCGTCCTGAATATTACAGACACCCTGTATCCTTCTCTGCTCGCAGAAATTCCAAAGCCACCAAAACAACTCTACTACAGAGGAACTATCGAACTTCTCGCCGAGCCAAACCTTCTTGCGGTAGTTGGAAGTAGAAAAGCGAGCATGTATGGCCGCCAAGTGTGTGCGAAGCTTCTTCCGCCAGTCGTGCGCTCCGGGGTGCTTATTGTTTCCGGAATGGCATACG
>CAZZHI010000040.1:0-3914 GCA_964654145.1 uncultured Candidatus Saccharibacteria bacterium | reverse complement strand
TAAAAAACGACCCACCTACTGCTAAGGGGTCGTTTTTATGTCATGTAGACACGTGCTTTTGTGGTTTCACCCTGGGGTGAAATCTCATGTCTTAGTTATGCCTTTTTCCTGAAAGATCATGCTCAGCTTTTGCAAGCCATTTTGATGCAAGATCTTTACCACCTAATCCGAATGCGAGCCCGCCCGCGATAGCTACCATCGCGAAGAATGCGGTCAAGAATGTCTGGAGAAGTTGGGTTGCTACGTTTAATTGAAGCAATGCTGCAAAGAGTGCAAATATGAGAATTGCCCACTTGCTGATTGCTGCAACTGCGCCGCCGCTTGTGAATCCTGCTGCCTCAACGCTTGCAAGAACTGTACGATATACAAAGTTCGCAAGAACTACAGAGATAACGAGGATAATAGCTGCAACGACAACGTTTGGAATATACAGAAGGACTGCTTGGAGGAACTGGGAAACTTGGGTTAGCCCCAAGATATCCGTAGAAGCCAAGAGCGCAACGATGATAAGGAACCATTTGAAAAGTTCCCCTACAAAGCGAGCAACATCAAGCTTAAGTCCTGCTTGTTCTACAGCTCTTCGGAGGCCACCGACAGACTCAAACGCGCTATTGATACGAAGTACAACGAGTACTTTTTCAACGAGGCGTCCAAGTGCGATCGCAATACTCCAAAGAACTAAGAATACGACAACGGCGATGATAACGTTTGGAACAAAACTAATGAGTTGAAACCAAAGGCCAGCAAGCGACGTTGTTACTGCATCTGTCCAGACTGATAGGTAAGAGTTGAATTCTGCCATATGTGACACCTCCTTTCGATGCAAGTATGAAGGATGAAAACTGGTTTAATCGTATCTCTCTGCGTATGAGAAGTCAAAGGGTAAAACGATTATTTTTTATAGTGTTGTAGGCGAATATTGCGTATGTGCAATAGGAAGAAAGTGGACCCCAGCGGATTCGAACCGCTCACCTCCTCGGTGCAAGCGAGGCGCTCTACCAAATGAGCTAGGGGCCCTTATTATTCACAAATGAAAAGGCGTGTCCTTATTCATTCGCTATAAAAGACATTAAACAGCTTTGCGTAAGTTTTTGCAACTCTTTACTTAATTCCTGTTGGCAAATACTGCCCTACTAAGAGGTAGAAAAAATCTTCTAGAATGCCAAAGCCTACGAGGAATCCGACGAAGAGCAGGATAACTCCCGCAACTTTCCAACTCGAAAGACTGGATCCGCGAATGCCAACCATCGCACCGATATCTCCCCAGTTATTATCGAACCACGCAGTTTGCCACACCATCATGAACCCTGTTCCCATCATGAGGAGGCCGAGAATAAAAAATCCAAATGTCATATAGATAGTATAGCATAATTGTTCCCCTCTCCCCAACTGGGGAGAGGGAGGGGGTGAGGGCAGCCCATACGGATAGATCCATGCATACAGAGTTGCTTCGCATCTATATAGCCCTCATCCGCGCTCTTCGCACAAAGGCTCAGAGCTAACCTTCTCCCCAATTGTGGAGAAGGGAGAATCTATACATGATATTTTCGTTTTATTTCATCTTCTTTTTTCTTTTCTTCCTCCAAGATGGCGGCCTCTCCTAAGGCCTTTAATTCAGCGGGCGAAGCATCTTGCAATGCTTTTGCGCGTTCAAGCAAATAATCCTTTGTATTTTTCTTTGGGTCTTCGAGTACTTCTGCGAGAAGCGCATTTAGGATGCCGCCGAATATGGGTCCTGGGCGCATGCCAAGATCGCTTACGAGGTCGGTTCCAGAAATCGCGAGCTGGCCTACGGAGATTGGTTCTTGTGAAGCTTTCTCTACCATGAATTGTAGGTGGCGGAGCCTGTATGGTTCTGCCTTAGGCACGCCGGAGCCTTTTCGTTCCGCAATACGAAGTTTTATTAAATCATCAAAATGTTCTTTGCCTACGCGCCGAAGAAGCCTGCGTGCGCCGGCAGGAGTTACTTTTCCCACATCGTAATAAAACATATGCTGGCGCACCAGGTGGGATACTTGTTTTGTGAGGTTTGCTGGAAACTTAAGACGTTCCATTAGTTTTTCTGTCATGTGTGCCCCAACGATATCGTGCGCATAAAACGTATAATCGTTTCCTTGGAGCCGTTTAGTACGAGGCTTTCCGATATCGTGGAAAAGCGCAGCCAGCCGTACGTGCATAGGATAGTCATAATGCGCTGCAAATTGAAGAGATTTTACGCAGTGATCAAATACCGGATAAATATGATGTTTGTTTTGCCCCACTCCTACCCCCTCTTGAACTTCTGGGAGAATGATTGCAAGCAGTCCGGTTTCCTGCAGAATGTTCAGCCCCTTTTCGGGATTTTTACTCATAACAATTTTTAACAACTCATCTCGAATGCGCTCGTGGGATACGGCAGAAATTGCAGGTGCATATTCGGTAACGCCTTTCAGCGTGTTCTCTTCAATCTTAAATCCAAGCTGCGCAGAAAAGCGGACAGCTCGCATGAGGCGCAGTGCATCTTCTGAAAAGCGTTCACTCGCAACTCCAACAGCGCGAATAGTTTGGTCGTGTAAATCTTTCAATCCTCCGAACGGGTCTATGATTGTCATATCTTGAATGATCACACTATCCTTGAGCCCATTTTGCTTTCCAGGGCTCATCGCTAATGCGTTGATGGTAAAATCTCGCCTCGCTAAGTCTTCTTTTAGGCTCGTGGTAAACGAAACAGAATCGGGGTGGCGCTGGTCGTTATACTCCGCATCTATTCGGTAGGTTGTGACTTCTATTTCTTCTATGGGTTTGCCCGGCATTCGCACCGTAACAGTGCCGAAATTGTTGGTATAGAACGAATTGGGGAATACTTTTTGAATCTCCTCCGGATTAGCAGATGTGGTTACATCCCAGTCCTTTGGCTGTGTTCCTAATAATAAATCTCGCACGCATCCGCCGACTGCATACGCTTCAAATCCGGCACTTGTGAGTGCTGTAATAACTGTTTGTACCTCTTCTGGAAGGTTCATTAACTAATCTTTTATCTCAGATACTTAATAAGTGCGTACAAAAAGAAAAGTATCGCGAGAGTTGCAAAACCAATAATGATTTGTTTTCCATACGGTATCTTTTTATGAAAGACGAGTAGGATAGAAGGAATTATGATAATGCAGGTAAGATACAATATCCCCGCATAAGATACGCTTCCGTCTTGAGACACTACAAGGAGTGGACCACCAAGCATAAGGAATCCGAAGTAAATCATACTTAAGCCTATAACAAGTCGTAGTGCGAGATCGAAGATTTTTTTAAGATCCATATAAAAAAATTATATCACAACTATGTCGCTAGTGTCGTAGATGTGCGCGTGCCAAGACTCGAACTTGGGACCTCCACATTATCAGTGTGGCGCTCTAACCGGCTGAGCTACACGCGCTTGTTCATATAGTTAACATTTTTTATGGGTTTTTTGCAAGAAAAACAGCCCGCTTCGGGGCTGTTTTCCGGTATCTGTCGCCGCTTTGCGCGATTGTAAAGTGTTGCCTCTTGTGCACACCACATGTGTTAAAGGGAAGGTGTGCTTTCCACTTATTCTCAAAGAATTATTGACTCGCGCCCTCATTACCGAAGTAATAAGGGATACAAGCCTCGACTTCCAGGGCTCTTGTGTTTGGTTAACCGAAACACAAGAGCAGTATTCCCTAGAAAGGAGGTGATCCATCGCCAGGTTCCCCTAGCGATGCCTTGTTACGACTTACTCCTAATTATTGACCTTACCGTGGCCCCCGCTAATTGCGGGGTCTTCGGGTACTGTCAACTCTTCTGAGTTGACGGGCGGTGAGTACAAAGCCCGAGAACGTATTCACCGTAACGAGCTGATTTACGGTTACTAGCGATTCCAGCTTCATGGAGTCGAGTTGCAGACTCCAATCCGAACTGAG
>CAZZHI010000039.1:1616-4082 GCA_964654145.1 uncultured Candidatus Saccharibacteria bacterium | reverse complement strand
AAGCTCAACATGCTCACCAGTGAGGACTTCGAGCAATTGCCGTACATGACGAATTACGGACATCTCCGCACCAGCTACAACTAGCTTCTTCTTTGAAAGGGACATAACGACCTCCAGTTTTTGGAAGATTCGCTTAAAAGAAACGTTCTTTCACGCGTTGCCGTTTCGGCAATATTTCCAACTTCTATATATCACTTTATATAAATTATGTCAAGGACAAGGCTTTGCCTTGTAGCTGTCTGCAAGGACGTCCTTTTGCCTGAAATTATTCAATCCATTGTCTGAACCTAACATCCAGAGGAAATTTTTCAGTCCCTATTTTTGCTATCTGCTCTGCATAACTCAATAATCCTAGCTCTTTGAGCATAACGATCATTACCAAGAATGGAGCTGGATCATCTGCGACGCTCAGTGATTCCCTGATAAAATAAAGGGCATCATTAACATTGCCCAGGTGGAAGTAACTTCGTGCACACTTATCCAGTGTGGCACCGTCGAGCGGATCTATCTTTAGGGCATGTTTATAATCATTAATCGCCTTTTGCCAGTTTTTTAGACCATAGTATGAATCGCCACGAAACACATACAAGGGGAAATAACCCTCATGCTCAGCAATGCATTGAGAAAGAAGATTAATTGCTTCTTGATAACGCTCGACCCTACACAAGCATGCTCCTTTATATGTCCTTGTATCGAAGTCTTCTGGATTGGCATCTAACAGCTGATCACAGTACATGAGAGCCTGTTCAAAATTTTCTGCACCAAAGGCCTTTTGCATTTTGACGTTCAATATCTCATTTTTTTCTTTCTTTACCATCCTTAAATTCATGAATTAAATTTGAGCAGTTGCAAAATCGTTATTACTTAACCATAATCCATCCAATTTATTTGTAAAGAATAGTAAACTATGAAAAGCTTTGGGTATGGCAGACATACCAGAAACCAAAGGGCACAAGAAGCTGAAGCGGTTTATACAGGACCTTATACGCAACAAGCATTTTCTGAATGATCTTAAATTACTGAAACGGTATCAAGGAAAAATGGAATCCCGCCCCGTGCTGTATGCAGACATGACGCTGGAACAGCAAAAGGAACACGATCATATAAACAATGAAATCAGGTCCATTATTGGCGGATACGAGTTGCTACGGAAACGGACTAAACGCCTATTCGATAGTAAAGCATTTCGAAAGCAAGTGAATATGGCAGAAAAATACGGACTTGATACAAAATTACAGGGTTATGCGCAGATCATGTTGGAGAATTACAAGCGAAATGTACGACAAGAAAGTGCAGGAATATAAGAGCGAACAGAGCAGGATACTGGAACAAATGGAAGCGCATTCAAACGCCGATCATAACTTCTATTTGACGGCAAATAAAGTATTTAACCTTGCACGACGGGCAGAAGAAATATTCAAAAGTTCTGAAGCCGCCGAAAAACGACAACTTCTCAACTTCCTACTTCAGAACTTACGCCTAAGCGGCACAAACCTATCATTCGACCTAAAAGAACCGTTTAATGTCATTGCCGAAACTAGGCATCAACCTATAGGGCTCCCCGGGTAGGACTCGAACCTACAACCATCACCTTAACAGGGTGCCGCTCTGCCATTGAGCTACCAGGGAATATTCCTATAATACGGAAAACGGCCTGTTTTGCAACCATAATACCCCGTGGTAGTGTTATTTTATGACTTCTTCAAAGCGCCCTACCCCCCTTGTAATGCTGATTATAGATGGATATGGGATTAGCTTTATAAAGGAAGGAAATGCCATTATGGCGGCAAAGCAGCCGAATATGGACCGCCTGATGCGAGAATACCCGATGGCGATTGTGCAAGCGGGCGGGCAAGACGTGGGCTTACCTTGGGGCGAAATGGGAAACTCTGAAACAGGGCATCAAAATATTGGGTCCGGGCGCGTACTCTACCAATTTTTGCCAAAGATAGATAAGGCAATTGAAGACAAATCATTTTTCAAAAACGAGGCGCTCAAGAAAGCTATTGATCATGTAAAGAAAAACAAAGACGCTGCGCTCCATACGATGGGAATGTTAAGCAATGGCGGTGTACATAGCCACATCAACCATCAGTTTGCGCTGCTAGAAGCCGCGGCAGAAGCAGGCATTGGAGACAGAACGTTTATCCATATATTTTTAGATGGAAGGGATACTTCCCCCGATGATGCCGACAACTTTGTAGGGCAACTTGAAAAAGTGATTAAAAAAACGGGGGCAGGAAATATACAAACCCTTATCGGCAGGCACTATGCCATGGACCGTGCAGAAAACTGGGATCGAATTGAAGAAGCGTACAACCTGCTCGTGCACGGAAAAGGAAAGATATACGCGGACTGGAAAGAGGCAATGAAAGCGGCGTTTGCATCCGGAGATAAAAAGGATTTTGAAGTAGCACCGCCGATGATTGCAACAGGAGATACGCCTATGCGCACCATTAACGATGG
>CAZZHI010000039.1:0-1516 GCA_964654145.1 uncultured Candidatus Saccharibacteria bacterium | reverse complement strand
GGAGGAAGAGAGAAGCCCTACAAAGGAGAAACGGATGTAAAAATACCTTCTGTAAAAACGAAAGATTTTTCCAAACATCCGGAAATGAGCGCGAAAGAAATTACCGACCGCGTAGTAAAAGAAATAGAAAAAGAATCCTTCGATGTTATTGTCATAAATTACGCAAACCCTGATATGGTCGGCCATACGGGAAAATTCAAGCCAACGATAGAGGCAGTAGAGTGTGTAGATGAACAAATTGGCCGCGTTGTAGAAGCTGCACTTACAAAAGGTGGCGGAGTACTTATAACCTGCGACCACGGAAACGCAGAATCCTGCATTAACCAAATGACCCACGAAGCATCTACGGACCACAATAACAACCCGGTACCCGTTATATACATTGGGCCAGACAATAAGGCTAAAGAGCCGAAAAGCGATTCAGAACTGCAAGCAGTACTCTCAACTCCAATCGGATTCTTGGCAGACGTTGCGCCTACCGCACTTGATATTCTTGGTATTAAAAAGCCAAAAGAAATGACCGCTCAATCTTTGCTTTCTAGCTTAAGCTAATCTAGTAGTCTCGAAGTTTTTTGACGCTGTGATGGTCTCGGATTTTCTCGAGAGCCTTTGCCTCAATCTGACGAATACGTTCACGAGTTACATCGAATTCTTTTCCAACCTCTTCCAGTGTATGCGTTACTCCGTCAGTAAGCCCGAATCGCATTTCTAAAATCTTCTGTTCTCGAGGAGTTAAGTCGCTCAAAATTTCCGCTACGTGCCCTTCTAGTAGTTCTCGGCCTGCGGACTGCTGCGGAGTAATCGTTACTTCATCTTCAATAAAGTCTTTGAGTGTTGAATCTTCTTCGTCATCGCCTACTGACGCATCAATTGAAACTGTTTCTTGAGAAATCTTCATAATATGGCGCACCTTTTCAACAGGAAGATCCATTTCTGCCGCTATTTCTTCTGGTAATGGATCACGACCCAAGTCTTGGAGTAATCGGCGCTGAATCTGCGTAAACTTATTAATCGTTTCCACCATGTGCACAGGAATACGGATGGTTCGAGACTGGTCGGCAAGTGCGCGAGTAATCGCCTGGCGAATCCACCATGTGCCGTATGTTGAGAATTTATATCCTTTTCGGTAATCAAATTTTTCTACCGCACGGAACAACCCTAAGTTTCCTTCTTGGATTAAATCAAGAAGTGAAAGATTCTTTCTTCCAGTATATTTTTTTGCAATAGAAACAACGAGTCGCAAGTTTGCTTCTGCGAGCCGCTTACGAGCTTCTTGATCACCCTGTTCAATTCTCTTTGCAAGGTCAACTTCTTCTTCCGCAGACAACAGTGCAGCCTTTCCGATTTCTCGCAAATACATCTGCACGGAATCATCAGAAATACTACTGATATCAATAATAGAATCGGTAGAGGTAGGCGCCTTTTCTTTCTTTACCTCTTTCGCAGTAGGAAGGGAAGATGGCACTTCGTATCCAATTAAATTATCTTGTGGCTCCTCAATACGGATTCCCCTATT
>CAZZHI010000038.1:0-4167 GCA_964654145.1 uncultured Candidatus Saccharibacteria bacterium | reverse complement strand
CCGACTTCGACGGTGACCAGATGGCTGTGCACGTACCACTTTCTTCTCAGGCTCGCGCGGAAGCAGATGAGATTCTCTTAGCTTCTCATAACTTGCTAAAACCAGCAGATGGGCAACCTGCAACGTCTGCAACACAGGACATCGTTCTTGGACTCTACTACATGACCAATATCGACGAAGAGGCAAAAGGAACCGGTCATGCATATGCATCTATAAGCGAAGCAATTATGGCATACCAATTAGAAGATGTTGCTATTAATGCAAAGATTACAGTTCGAAATCCGATTACGAACGATGAGCTTATCGAGACAACTGTTGGCCGACTTATGTTTTTCGAAATTTGCCCAGATCAAGCATTCTTCCAAAACGAAGCACTCGACAAATCTCGACTCAAAAAGATTGTAAGCTCTACTCTCTTTACATTCGGACAAGAACGTACCGCGAAATTCTTGGATGATATGAAGACTCTTGGATTTGCCCATGCTACAAAGTCTGGACTTTCATGGGGAATGATGGACTTAACTGCACCTACTACAAAAGAAGAAATTGTAGGCCGTGGTGAAAAGAAAGTAGGGGAAATTCGCGAGCAGTTTGAAGAAGGATTGTTAACCGATGAAGAGCGATACCGAATGGTGGTAAATGTGTGGGAACAGGTTCGTGAAGAAATGGCCGTAGCTGCAAAGAATGCATTCGATCCTCGTGGAAGCGTGTTTATGATGGTAAATTCCGGCGCTCGTGGATCTTGGGGGCAGACACTCCAGATGGTTGGTATGAAAGGTACTGTTGCTGGCCCAACTGGCCGAGCAGTGGAGCTTCCTATTAAGAGCAGCTTTAAGGATGGTTTTAACGCTCTTGAATACTTCCTTTCTACTCACGGTACTCGTAAGGGTATGGCAGACACCGCTCTTCGTACTGCAACTGCTGGATACTTAACTCGTCGTCTTGTAAACGTAGCTCAGGACGTTGTGGTTCACGAAGAAGACTGTGGCGATACTGAAGGTGGAATTATGACAAAGGTAGATAGTGAAGAAGTTGGTACAACACTTGGAAAGCGAGCAATTGGCCGCACACTTGCCGAAGGAGTAAAAGAGCCGAAGACTGGCAAGCTCCTCTTTAAGCGAGGCACGCTCATTGATCGCGAAAAGGCTGCACAAATTGATGCTCTTGAAATCTCAGAACTTATTATTCGATCTGTTGTTTCTTGTAAGACGGTTCGTGGGGTATGCCAAGTATGTTACGGATGGGATTTGGGTAAGAACGATATTGTTGCAATTGGGGAAGCAGTAGGAGTAATTGCCGCACAGGCAATTGGAGAACCTGGAACTCAGCTTACAATGAGAACTTTCCACGCTGGAGGTACGTCTGGAGACGACATTACGCAAGGGTTGCCTCGCGTAGAAGAGCTTTTGGAAGCTCGTATTCCAAAGGGAGAAGCAATTATGGCTGAAATGGATGGAACGGTTACCGTGAAGAAGAACCAAGATGAAGTTACGATCACGGTTGAAGGTAAGAAAGAAACAAAGGATTACTTTGTCCCTTCGAACGTAACGTTGAACGTAAAGACTGGCGATGTTGTTATTACTGGACAACAGCTCACGGAGGGGCACATGAACGTGCAGAGCTTGTATGAAGTTGCAGGCGTGCGCGCAGTACAGCGCTACATTTTGAAGGAAGTGCAGCAGGTATATGCAATCCAGGGTGAAACGATTAACGATAAGCATTTGGAAATTATTGTTCGCCAAATGTTGTCTCGAGTTCGAATTGAGGATGCAGGGGAAACCACACTTCTTCCGGGTCGCGTAGTGGAGTGGTCTGAATTAAAGGAGGCAAATGCACAGGCAGAGAAGGAAGGAAAGAAAACGGCATCCGGAGAGCGATTACTCTTTGGTATTACGAAGGTGTCACTTTCTACAGAAAGCTTCCTTGCAGCGGCATCCTTTATGGAAACAGCTCGAGTGTTGATCGACGCTGCAGTAGCAGGCAGACAAGATCACCTCGCAGGCTTGAAGGAAAACGTTATTATCGGACGATTAATCCCGGCTGGTATGGGGTATCGAAAGCCGTTTAATCAACATATTCCAGTTGAGCCAAAAGCTGACGCCCCTGCTGTTGAAGCAACTCCTGCTAGTGAGGACAAAACGGAATAATTAGGCTTTATTAAGCAAAATAAATACACCTCTCTAGGTACAAGGAGAGGTGTATTTTATTGCTGGCCTCGCACGCCAAAACTATTGACAAAATATCCTTATACGACTATACTAGTACCCGTACCGTTTTGACGGTTCTTTTTATCCTTGCGTTCGCACCTTAGTTAAGGTGCTCAGAAAAGTGGAGAGCTTAGTGATGGAACCGGCCTCTCGTAGCGGAGGAAGCTCGGCGCTTCTTTCTCGTTTGAAGGTGTGGAGGGAGTTGGAGATCGGAGAATTTACAAAGGAGGACATTCTTCAGTTGTTCGTGCAGCGAGGGTTCATTGTTAGTGATCTCGCCCGGCGAACCATTGCGGATCCCGGCTTTTGCATGACGGATCACCGCAAAACTCTCTTCTTGTATCGCGCCACGTTGGCAGATCTCGGGTTTTCCGAAAACGCTGTCAAAATCGGCGAGGTTTGGGAAGCGATTTGCTCCTCGGGGTATGCGTTGTGTCCGCAAGATACGGCGCTCTACCTTCGCCTGAAATTGACCATCGAGCAGGAGAAAGTCCGGAGCAATCGCTGGATTGCAACGGATCCTATTGTTGGTCGGAGGCGCGTGTCCGAGTTGTTCACGGTCGGCCGGAATAAATCGGGCAGCCAGTGGATTAACTCCCAGCAGGCAACGCTCGAAAATCGGTTGACGCCGATTTCCGAAGTTGTGTTCTGCGGAGCACATTGATCGTTCGTTTTAGTTCTTTTTGCCACACGGCGTATGTCGTGTGGCTTTTTCATGCAGAAAACGTTAAAACAGGCTACAATATACCCCATGCGGCTTAATCCTTTCCGATCTTCACGGAAGCAAAGCGCTTCTTGGCTTAAAAGGGAAACGAAGCTCGCCATTGTTGGCGTTCTTCTTATTGCCTTTTCCGTTATCGCTTTCTTGAGCTTTTTTTCTGCTGCTGGGCCATCTGGAAATGTGATTTTATTCGTACTTCGTAGATTGTTCGGAATTCTTGGGTACTTAGTGCCGTTCGGGCTTTTATACCTTGGGTGGAATCTGTTGCGTTCTCGTGAAGAGCCGATGCCTCGTATTCAGATTGTGGGTGTACTTCTCGTGATTGCTGGAGCGCTTGGTATATTCCATGTAGTGGGGATTCCGCTGGAGGATGCGTATCAAACTGCGCTGGATGGGCGCGGTGGCGGATTGATTGGATTTTTCTTGTCGTTCCCGATGAGCCGAATGTTTTCTTCTATTGCTTCATCGCTTATTTTTATAGCTGCATTTATTGTTGGCGTGTTTCTTGCCTTTAATATTTCTCCTGCTGATGTAAAGGGGTGGGCCTTGTCACTTCTTCCTGTGCGCGGGGATGGTGATGGGGAGCAAGTTGAGGGGGATGAAGACGATGGCCAGGATGCTGCACCGTCTTCGCTTCCGTTGTTTCGTGTAAGTAGAAAAGTTTCTTCTGCTCCTACTGTTGACCCTCAGCAATTAAAGCTAGAAGCAGATCAGCGGGCAAAAGAAGAAGAACAGAAAGAGCGCATTCGAGCGCAAGTTCGTGCTGCGAATAAAAAATATATCCCGCCATCGCTCGATATTCTTCATTCATCGGTGAGTAAGCCTGATAGCGGAAATATAGAAGCAAATAAGCAGAAGATTCAAAGCACGTTAGAAAAATTCGGCATTGCGGTAACGATGGGTAAGGTGAGTGTAGGCCCGACCGTTGCTCAATATACGCTTCGTCCAGAAGAGGGTGTAAAGATTGTGCGTATTACCGCTCTTCAGAATGACTTGGCATTAGCCCTCGCGGCGCATCCTATTCGTATTGAGGCCCCTATACCTAATACAAACCTTGTGGGGATTGAAATACCGAATAAGGATGTATCGCTCGTGCGGCTAAAGGACTTACTTGCAGATAAGGCGTTTCAAAAAGCACCGTCCCCTCTTGCAATCGTGCTTGGGAAAGACGTTGCCGGAGCTGCTCAAACGGGGACTATTGAGTCCATGCCTCATTTGCTGATCGCTGGAGCCACAGGG
>CAZZHI010000037.1:0-4288 GCA_964654145.1 uncultured Candidatus Saccharibacteria bacterium | reverse complement strand
TGTCATCCGAGATATCCTCATTATCCCTTGATCCAATCATGCGAGCAGTTCCAATTCCCAAAATTGGAATCTCAAACCCGTTTTTAAGTTTTTTTGTTGGAATATTCATTTAGAAAATATTATTCACCTTGCCCATAACAGTGCTATTTATATACACCCCCAGACAAACTAAGAAAAGAAAAAGGAGACGCATCTTGCATCTCCCAAATGAACTTAAAACCGTTCCCCTGGTAACAACTGGTCCACTTCTGCTTGCGACATTTCTTGTTGCTCTCCTTTGTCATTAGGATCATAAGCCGGTTGAGGAAAGTTCAACATCCACGCTTCCGTCTCTCCAATGTTTTGAATGCCAGTGTATACTCCGACCGGAATTGTAATTCGTTGGTGATTCAATTCCTCCAAAATAAATTCCTTTTTCTGACCGCCATCAACAAGGATGATTTTTACTTTGCCTCGCAAAACAACGAAGTTACCTGTCCGCCTTAGATGCATATGGTATCCCTTAAAGGACCCAGGACTAGTTACTGTCAAGTATGCTGTGGTCTTCTCGCCTTGCTTCGCCAACTCAACAAGGTAACCGTTTACTTTACCGTCAAGCGCATACGTAGTAACACGTTTGCAATCACTGAGCAAAACATCACTTAACATAATATCTCATCTCCATAAAACAAAAGAGCCCTATTAGCAAAGGTACGATCCGAAACTGTATTATTACAATAGCTTCTATATTATAAATTGTCAAGTCTACCTGTCGAGGACTGTTACGCTACCGTTTTGAGAGTTGAAGTATGTTTTGCAGAATTCGTATGCCTTATCAGCATCAAAATCCTTACAACTAAAGACGTCGATATATGCTCGATTCCCTACTTCGTCCAAATGAACCGTAATAGAGGAAGTTTCGATGAATTGCATAGCGGAATACCCTTCTAAATTGCTTTCAGGAGTGCCGAATCGATCGATATAGCATGGGCCATGGGCTACCATTCCGATGGTATCTACAAGCTGCTGCACGAAATCTTTCAAAAGCTCCGCGCTCGTAAGGCGGTCATGTTCGCAGTCAACGAGGTTAATATGGGCGGATTTGCCCCAGTTCTCTTCAAAATTGAGTTCTCCGTTCGCCATATGTGTATATACCTATGGTACACCAAGCGGACACAAAAGTCAACTTTATCCACAGAAAAACCCTTGCGGAATAGCGAAGGAGGTTATAAAAAACCGGCTATGCACGCAAAGCGTACATGCCGGTTGGACTGCAGAACATCGTTACGGGGATCGGTAAATGCGAGGGACTGGAAACTTTGGTGTCATAATACCAATCCCATCTGGGATCTGCACATAGTCTCCTGCTTTATCCAAATCACATACCACCAGACCTGAAGCACCTTTGTCTTTGTGAAGAATATAGAACAAGTCAACCTTGTCCTTAATAGGATTATATTGCCAGAGGAACTCATTACCAAACGCGTCACCAATGGCAATTCTATATTTATCAATCTCAACAGTCTTGTAGCGCTCCGTAATATCGGCTGGATCAATTTCTATGGATACACCCGTAGGAGAACCCTGGCTTTTTGCGGGGACCGGAATAGGTTCCTTTACCTCTCCTGCACTTGGAACTGATCCCGACTCGACGAGAGCTTCGTAAATCTTCTGATTGTTGTGAGCAACAGCTTGAAGATACCCTTCGCAACGCTTTGCTGCTTCGGTCTGCTCTTGCTGCGCCTTCAACATGCTCTGCAGAAGTTCATGCATCTTTTTGTCGTTCTCGAAGCGCTTCTCTTCCGCTACGACGAACAATCGAACGACATACGCGAACTCCGAATCCACGGCACCCTCTTTACTGACAGGAACAACCCCCTCTCCGCTGATTGGCTGGGAAAATGGAAGCGTCCCCAGAATGAGACCCAAGACAATACCAAAAATCCAAAGAAACCGACTGCTGGAACGCATGGCGCTCCTCCTTTCTGATATGTTTCGTTAACGATGTTCAATTGCAAAAGAACTGCTACGTACTTTCAAAATACAAGATATATAGCAGTTGTCAATATTTCTGGAGAAAAAGCGTATTTCTTACTCGGTACCAAAAATGCTTCGCGTGCTTCTTCCTTGTTATGTTTCACTCGCTCCCTTACCTCTGGCGTATTAGGAAATATGGCACGAATGTTCATATTTTTTTAGCTCGACGCTCATAATAGTTACGAGCGAGTTCCCGACAAACAGAAGATCTGTCTTTTCCGATCTGCCGGACAATATCCGCTTGGCTATGCCCGGCTCGCAGTAGTGCTGCGAGCACAACCCTATCTTCTTGGGTAATATGTGTATACGGCATCTTGATTGTATGTACTTAAGGATGAAGTTGTAGCTTCTTCCAGCGTACTGCTTCAGGATGCCGTTTGTTGCACTTGGGGGGGGTTAATTCACCCATCCAGCCTTGACTTTTGACAACAAATACTCAACGATACAAACGATGTTGAGCTATCATAGTGATTGGCTCAGCTCAAAGATCTTTCACAATTGAAAAAAGATTGGAGCTTTGCATGGAAACCACAACAATCCTCGAAGAAGAGGATCCCCCGCATCATGTGGGACAAGAAAAAGAGTATTTGCTAGTCTGTGATCTACCCCAAAGAGTTCGCACGTTGCGATTAGCAGGGCTTACTACCCCTGCATCAGATGACGACATCTTCCTTTCCATCCAAGAACAGATGGTAGAAAATTTCCAAAAACTTCTACCAACAGGAACCTCGCTGCGTGTCATAGATATGCAAGAGCTAGCTGACAGCATCTTAACTCGAGCCCAAAATATAGTCGCCGATCTTGATCACGGCTATATCATAAGCACTTGTTCAGAAATTGCTCAAATGGCTCATGGCATGACAATTGAAGTCAATCGGCTCGCCGATGAAACAGGCAAAGTAATTGGCGTAGGATCACGACCTGGCTACCCAGATCTTCCGACCCAATTCTCAGCAGCACTAAAAGCTGCGGCTGGACGTCCCATCGTCTTAATTGAGGATGGAACATTCACAGGAACAACGATGTCAAATATCGTAAAGCAACTCAAAGACCGAGGCGCTACCATCGCTTCGATCGTACTCGGCTTCGCCTTTCCAGAATCTCGAAGTCGATTGCAAGAAGTAATTGATTTTGATCGAGTTCATCTTATCCATGAGCTTAATCAGCCAGTCGATTGGGTGCCCGATCATGATTTCTTCCCCTTTATTCCAAACTGCGGGAGAGTGATTGGCGTTCCCATTAACGGAACTTTCTGTCCTTATTACGATTTCAATGGAGATACGTTCAGTATTCCGTATTTGACGGCTTTTTGCCCCATGTCCGACTGGATCGGAATTAAGACAGAAGCAAATCGACTCCTGGGGCTAACCCACTTCTTTCTGGACAGCACATCCAGAATATTCGAAAAATTGGAGCAACTAAATAATAAAACAATCAGGTTCTCCGATCTTCGACATATTCGACCGAGAGTTTGCATTCCCTGGAGTATCGGCCAACATGGAGTCTCAGAGCTCATTCACAACCAGTCCGTACGCCAGTATTTGCGGCACCTCAAATCGGAAATCGATTAACCCCCTCTAACCTACCATCACACTTATGTGTGGTGGTATTTTTCTAAATAAAAACTGCTAATGCTAATGCCACAGCTTCCTTCGGAGTATTTGCGGCCTGAATCTGAACTCTCTTGCGATCATCAATATAGGTATTTACTAACTTATCAGCCCACCCGCCAGTGCCAGTTAAGGCAATAATAGGAATATTTGCCTGATACGCTATTGCTGCTTCGGTTAATGTTCCAGACCCTCCGGAAATAATAATAATAACATCACAGGAATTCACCAGAACAAATTCACGTCCCCCCCCACGCTCAATCCCAGTTACAATAACAACATCCGTATTTCCTTCCTTGTCCCAAACCTCTTTCCCTTTTCCATACGTAACCCCAACAGTAAGCCCTCCTGCGCTCTTTGCGCCACGAGAGGCTGCCGTAGAAAGTGAATCATAGTCCTTCTCTGCCCCATAGACGGTAATATTGCCGCTTTGCGCAATTAACTGACCAACCTCAAAAGCTAAACTTTCTATATCTTTCGAGTATCGAAGATCAGCAGCAGATCCCATAACTCCAATTTGTATTTTCCGTTGAGATTCTTGCATACTTAGAACTAATGAATATAACGAGATATAAAATAACATTATAAGGATAATAATGTCAAGATATCAAATTTATATGAATTGACAACGTCCTATTATTATACTATTATTCGTAAGTTAT
>CAZZHI010000036.1:0-4515 GCA_964654145.1 uncultured Candidatus Saccharibacteria bacterium | reverse complement strand
GGGAAAACGTTTGTAGAGCTACGGTTGCCGTTTGATGCAAGTAAGCGCGTTTCTAATATGGTGGTTGCAATTAGCCCTACTAATGCTAATAGGATACTGGTTGCTGCAGACGGGATTATATATAGGTCTGAAGATGCGGGAACAGCATGGCAAACAGCAAACGTGGGGCCTATAGGGTTCGGAATTACTGATATTTCTATTAATCCGAAGAACGCAGCCCGAGTGCTTACTGTACTAAAGGCGATTTCATCGTAAAAAGTATTGACAGTCAATTCTGCCGCCATATACTACTATCTAGCAGTCTCGTACGAAGAGTGCTAATATAGAAACACTATATGGATTATCGTCACGCACATATCTTAAAGGGTTTGGTAGAAGAATATATTGCAACGGGCCGGCCGGTTGGGTCGGAGCGGTTGTTAGACGTGCTTGATGTGCCGGTAAGTTCTGCAACGGTGCGCAATATGTTGCGGCTGTTAGAAGAAGAAGGGTACGTAGCACAGCCTCATACATCTGCTGGGCGGATCCCGACGGATTTGGGGTATCGATATTACATTAATAACTTGAGCTTTAAAGAGCCAAGTGAAAAACGGGTACAGGCGTTGCGAAGTCGGTTTCAGGATTACCAGCAAACGTACGATCGCCCTGCACGCGCTGCCGCAAAAATGCTATCGGAGTTAGGGCATGCGATGGCGGTTGGTGGATGGATGGAATCCAAAGATATTCATGGCGCTGGAATATCCCAAGTGTTCGAGCCGGGAGAAGATGAAAATCAAGAAGCTGCCAGAGAGATATCTATTTTATTTGATAATATTGAGCGGTACGTACAAGGGTTTGCGCAGCAGGATCCTGCGTCTGTGCAGGTGTATGTTGGGAACGAAAACCCTGTATTTGAATCTGAGCATACGAGCATGATTGTAAAAACGATGCGGCTGCCAACGGGCGAAGTAGCATTGCTTCTCCTTGCGGGACCGAAGCGAATGCCGTATCGGCGCAACGTAGCATTACTTAATACTATGGCATCTATATTAGAAGAATCAGACCTATGAAACATACATCACAACCAAAAGAAGAAGAGCAAAAAAAGAAAAAGATTGAAAGCAGAGAGCAAGAATACCTAGAAGGCTGGAAGCGAGCGCGAGCAGACTTGGAAAATGTTCAAAAACGCATGGCGGATACGAGAATAAAAGAGCAGGAAGCTCTTCGCCGCAATGTGGTAGAACAATTACTCACACTCTCTGATAATTTTAAGTCGTTGCTCGAGCACGCCCCTGATTCGAAGGACCCGTGGGTGGCAGGAGTGCTTCATGTAGCGAGGCAATTTGACCAAACACTCGCGGATTTCGGGGCCGAGAGTATCGACCAAATAGGTGGGATATTCGACCCCGCCATCCACGAAGCGGTGGAAGAGGTGGAAGGGGAAGGCGAGTCCGGGACGGTGACCCAAATTGTGCAGGTCGGATATAAAATCGGAAGCACGGTAATCCGGCCAGCAAAAGTAAAAATCACCAAATAACTTTTAATCACATTTTCACTAACACACTATGAGCAAAACACTAGGAATCGACTTAGGGACAACAAACTCCGCAATGGCGGTAATGGAAGGCGGACAGCCATCTATTATTGAAAACAGCGAAGGAAACCGAACAACTCCATCTGTGGTTGCGATGAGCAAGGCAGGGGAACGGCTTGTAGGAACGCTGGCGAAGCGCCAGGCAGTGGTAAATCCTGCACAGACAATCTTCTCTGCAAAGCGACTTATCGGAAGAAATTTCGATGACCCTGCAACGCAGAAGGAAAAAGCATTGCTCCCGTATGAAATTCGCAAAGGTGCGGATGGCGGAGTAGAGATTAAATTTGGAGAAAAGTGGGTGCGCCCGGCAGAAATCGCTGCTATGGTTCTCCAGAAATTAAAAGCAGATGCAGAGGCGAAGCTCGGCATGACGATTACCGATGCTGTTATTACGGTGCCTGCATATTTCGACGACTCTCAGCGAAAGGCAACGAAAGATGCTGGGGCAATTGCGGGGCTTAATGTAAAGCGCATTATTAACGAGCCGACTGCAGCAGCACTTGCATACGGACTTGATAAAAAGAAGGATGAAAAAATCGTAGTGTTCGACTTGGGTGGAGGAACATTCGACGTATCTATTTTGGAAGTAGGATCTGATACGATTGAAGTATTAGGTACGCACGGAGATACTCACTTGGGCGGAGATGATTTTGATCAGCGGATTATTGAATGGATTGTGAAGGAGTTTAAATCAACTGACGGAATCGATCTTTCAAAAGACACAATGGCGCTTCAGCGATTGAAGGAATCTGCGGAACGCGCAAAGCATGAACTTTCCAGCTCGCAGGCAACGGAAATCAATCAGCCATTTATTACAACTGGTCCAGAAGGTCCAAAGCATTTGGTGCTCACGTTAACTCGGGCAAAATTGGAAGAGATTGTAAGCGATTTAATTGAGAAAGCTATGCAGGTAACGCGAGAAGCGCTTGCGGAAGCAAAGCTTTCCGTATCTGACATAAACGAAGTGGTGCTAGTGGGCGGACAGACTCGTATGCCTCGTATTTATGACGAAGTTGAAAAAATGTTCAGCAAGCAGCCACATAAGGGGATTAATCCAGATGAAGTGGTGGCAGCAGGGGCAGCTATTCAAGGAGGAATTTTAGCGGGAGATGTAAAAGATATTCTCTTGCTAGACGTAACTCCTCTTACGCTCGGGCTTGAAACATTGGGAGGAGTGCGTACGTCTTTGATTGAAAAGAATACGACAATTCCTACGAAGAAATCTCAGGTGTTCTCAACAGCTGCAGACAATCAAACGTCTGTTGAAATTCACGTGCTGCAAGGTGAGCGTGAAATGGCGCAAGACAATAAATCACTCGGTCGATTTATCTTGGACGGTATTCCACCAGCTCCGCGCGGGGTACCTCAGGTAGAGGTGACATTCGACATCGATGCAAACGGTATCTTGAATGTGTCTGCGAAAGATAAGGCATCCGGAAAAGAGCAGCATATCCGCATTGAGGGAACATCAGGAATTCCAAAAGAAGAAATTGAGCGCATGCAGGCAGAAGCGCAAAAGTTCGCTGAAGAAGATAAGAAAAAGAAAGAAGCGATCGAAATAAAGAATACCGGGGAGCAGGCTGCGTACATGGCGGAAAAGGCTGTGAAAGAAGCAGGCGATAAGGTGAATGCCGAAACAAAGAAAGCTGTTGAAGATAAAGTTGCGGCGCTCAAAACGGCTCTAGCGGGAACTGATAACGAAGCAATTAAGAAGGCAACTGACGAATTGCTTGTAGAATCTCAAAAGATTGGCCAGCAAATGTACCAGGATCAGCAAGCAGCAGGAGCTACTCCGGCCGCAGAGACTCCAAGCGAAGGAGAAGTAGTGGATGCAAAACCAGAGGAGCCAAAGGTATAATACGGTTGTGACAATATCTTCCAAAAAAGAATTTGCGATTCTCGGATTCGTATCGCTCTATACGATTCTATTCTTTGCCATTGCAGCATCCTTTTTTCGGGGGCAGCAGGAATGGTCGGTATCTGTCGGATATATACTGGGAATAACCGGTATTGTGTGGGCGGCATGCGTTGCGCTTGCGGGCGCATGCCTGAGCGAAAAGCGGTATGTGCCATTTATTCTTTCTCTTGTTCCAGCCGGCACGCTTTGGATTGTGGGTGGATTTACAATACCTGCGCTTATAGGCGCGGGCATTGTATTTCTGCTCGGCTGGAGCGCGCAGCAAACAATTGCACATGAACTTATAAGTCATATTAAGATTCGAATTGCCACCGTATTTTCTGCAGGAGTAAAGATGTTACTGCTCGGTATGTTTCTTTCGTTTATCGTGTTGTCTATTCCTGGTATTCGCGAGGCTATTGTTAGTGGTAACATGAATATTCCAGAGGAATATATTACGAGTATTGTACTGTTTATATCTCCGGTGCTTGAGCAGACAATCCCTGTGTATTCTCCCGATAAAACGATAGATGAGGTATTAGGGGAAGATAAACAGGATATAGCAGCAGCAAAGGACGAGCTTTCAAAAGAGCTCAACATTGCAATTACCGGGAAAGAAACAGGCCCTGTGCTTATTGCGCGAATTATTCGAGAGTATGTGAAGCGGAACGCAAGTGGAGATGGCTTGATGGTAACGGTTGTTGTGATCGCAGTTGCGTTTATTGCGGTTCGCACATTGGTCCCAATTATTGCGGGGTTGGTACTTGTTGTGATTACTGCGCTATTTTGGATTATGAAAAAATCTCATCTTATTGCCATTACTGAGCGTGAAATCCCCGTTCAATCAATAGAAATATAACAACATTCCTATGCCTGAAGACCTGTATCAAATACTCGGAGTTTCTCGTACTGCGACTCAAGAAGAAATTAAAAAAGCGTATCGTAAGTTGGCGCATAAGCACCACCCTGATAAAAAGGGCGGTGATGAAGAGGCATTTAAAAAAGTAAGTGGAGCATACGAAGTATTAAGCGATGCTCAAAAGCG
>CAZZHI010000035.1:0-4906 GCA_964654145.1 uncultured Candidatus Saccharibacteria bacterium | reverse complement strand
GGAACTTACGATGCACGCTATAGATCATCGGTCGAACGAGCGCGCCCGCATGCTCGCGTCTCGTATGCAACTGCTTGCTCCTGCAAAGCCGATATATGTAGTTACTCGAAGCATGAATATGGCACATGATGCGCTCATGCTTGACGATGGCGCATGGCAGACAAAGGCATTGGAGGAACGAAAGCGACTTTCCCTCCCGCCCTTTACGGATGTGGTTCGCCTTACCGTGCGTGATAAGAGTAAAACAAAGGCTCGCACGCGAGCGACGGATGTAATACAGATTCTTACTACTTCCCTTCCTGCAAAATCTGGCGCGCAGGTATTTGGACCATTTCAGGATCGTGCAGGGAAAGCAACGGATGTGCATGAATACCACGCGCTCGCGGTCGGGCAGCTTTCCGTGCTACTGGAAGCATATAAAAATGTGCCGATAGATGCGGCAGATGTTGACCCTCACCGAATTGTTTAAACGACGAGCGGCTCGAGCGCGAGAGTAATGCCAAATGTTTGTTCTACTGCGGCAATAATTTCAGCCGACAGTGCGAGTAATTCTTGAGTGGTACCCCCATGATTTACAAGCGCAAGGCTGTGATGTTCTGAAGTGCCGACGTTACCTCTTCGGGTTCCTTTTGGAAACCCGGCATGTTCTACTAGCCAGGCAGCAGAAAGCTTCATATACGCTACGCCATCGTTACTTGGTTGTTCTACTGGGTAAAAAGGAATTTGATCGACGGTTTTTTCTTGTATGGCAGCTAGCGTAGGTGCAGAAACAATCGGATTTGTGAAAAATGATCCACACGAAACGGAGTTGGGGTCATGTATATCAATCACCATAGATTTTTTCTTGCGCAATGAAAGAACGGCATTGCGTACGTTAAGTAGCCCTTCTTTCCCCGGAGCAATGCCCTGGAGCATGCTTGCAAGCTCTGGATATGCAATTATAGGAGCGCCTCCTTTTAATAAGCCAAACGATACAGACGTAATGATAAATCGGTCTTTGTTTTGCTCTTTAAACCTGCTGGTGCGGTATCCGAATGCGCAATCATTATTTGTAATAGTGCTACGCTCGAGCGTTTCTCTGTTAATAACCGTTACGGACGTTAGGGTATGCGCAACTTCTTGCCCATATGCTCCTACGTTTTGGTACGGCGTCCCCCCACATGAGCCGGGGATTCCAGATAAACATTCTAGACCTGTAAGATTTTTCTCTATTGCATAGAGTACTACGTCATCCCATACCTCTCCTGCCTGCGCTGTTACGATTGTTTTTTCGCCATCATCCACGCTGGTGATTCCTTTTGTTTGAATATGAATGATTAGTCCATTAAAACCTTCGTCGGCAAAAATTGTATTGCTTCCCCCACCGAGTATATGAACGCGCATGCCCTGCTCTTTTGCGTACGAAAGCGCAGCAATAATGTCTTCATCAGTTGTGCACGAAACATAGTGCGTTGCGTTCCCGCCAAGACGAATTGTAGTCAGCGGTGCGAGTGGAATATTTTCCTTAAGAGTGATTGCCATATGATAGTAACTATGAGTTGTGGACAGTATGAATGCAAGAATAAAAAAGACCCTGTTGCTTGTATTGTAAGCAACAGGGTGTGTGAGGCGTCGGCGCGGAATCATCGACCGGTTTGGTATGCCCAGTGCCAGCTTCCGTCTTCCGAATACAGCCGCACGGGACGCGTGGAATACGTCACTCGATATTTGCTGCCCGACGTTTGAAATCCCGCTCCGTAGTTTCCGTAGTTTCTGTACGATCTGTATGTCGGAGAGGGTTTGAATCCCGCTCCGTACCGACCGTAGAAATTGGATCTCCTGTTATTTCTCCATTCGGCGGAGGCGGAGGCGCAGAGGTAAAACAGAATGACCGCTCCAATTGTCATCAGCAAAAAGTTTCTCAGGGTACACCTTCACTTTCTTAAAAGAGCATCGATACTTAGTTAGCACTATTGCCAACGTACGAAAGTATCATACTCCATAGTATGATGTTTGTCAAATGTATTTTACCAGTACCAGCGGTTGAATGCTCCGAATCCAAATAGTCTAAATCCACCACCATACCAAGGAGAGGGGTTGTACCCCGCGCCATAAAAACCTACGCCTCGGTATCGATTAGAGAATGCAACGCTTGGAGCGCCATAAAAACCCGCACCGTAGTGTCCACTGCTCACGTATTGAGTGTGAAGTTCTGTTTGGGAAATAACGGGAGATCCGCCAAACCCCGCGCCATACTGCCCTGGATTTTGGGATACTGTAGGTGCATCGATCGGCTCTTTTGCAAGTGTTGGAGAAGGAATAAATCCGGCACCATACGCATTGGTATTATCTTCCTGAGCGAAAGCTGGGAACACAAAAGCTCCTCCCAGTAAGAGGGCTAGTGCAATAGATAGCGCTGCAAATCGAATATTCATAACTATAGAGTATACTCTCTATTTATGAACTTGTCAAATCTTTTGAGGGAGGATTTTTATACCTTAAATGGCCGGTGCTGGAGTTTGCTTTGGGCCTGCAGATTCAAAATCTTTAATAATTTTTAGTGGAATATTTGTAATAAGGGAATCAGGGCGAAACACTTGCATGGTGTATTCCCCGGCAGTTGGGATGGTCCAGCAGCAATATGAATTCGTGCCGGGATCAAGCGTTATGGTTGTTGGGGAAATTGGCACAATAGTGCTTTTGGTATTTACGAGCCGTACGGTTAGGGTCACTGGTCCGGTTGCGGCCGGAGTTGTGGTGCCGCGCAACATGATTTTTTCTTTAACGGTGTATTCTGTTTTTTGTTTAATCGGCGGATTTTTTTGCGTTGCAAAAGAATCTCGCACCACAGTGCCCAATCGCAGATCGCTAAAAAGTGGAGTTTGAGTTGTGCCGGAAGATGTTTGCGTAGTTTCGTATGTTCGATCTGGTAGCTGCGAAGCAAACCATGCGCCGCTTAAAAGTAGAAAGAGAACAATGCCTCCTATGGCAAGAATTTTTTGATGTGATTGTATAAAATCTTGGATCATTTTCTTTTTATAACACGAAGAATAGCTTGTTCTATTGCGGCGTCGTCCATCTTATATTTTTTCAACAATTCTTCGGGCGTACCAGATTCACCGAACGAATTACGCATGCCGATAAACTCCATAGGCACGGGGTACTTTCGTACAATAACTTCAGCAACGGCGCTGCCCACTCCCCCCATAATTTGGTGCTCTTCTACCGTTACTACTGCCTTGCACTGCCGCGCTGCTTTTTCTATTGCGTCTTCATCGATAGGTTTAATGGTTCCAAGGTTGATGATTTTGCAGGAGATTCCTTTTTCAACGAGCCTATGCGCAGCTACCATAGCGCTATGGAGAATCGGGCCTGCCCCGATAATTGCTACATCGGTCCCTTCTTTTATAGTAAGCGCTTTGCCGATCGTAAAAGGAGTTTTTTCCGTAGTGAACTGTGGAGTTGCTGCGCGCCCAAGGCGAATGTATACGGGCCCATTGATAGCAACTGCTGCTCGGACTGCCTTCTGGGCTTCTAGGGCATCACAGGGCGTAAGAACGGTCATGTTTGGAAGTACCCGGGTAAGCGTAATATCTTCAAGTGCTTGATGTGTTCCGCCGTCTGGCCCTACGGAAACCCCTGTATGTGCGCCAATGAATTTTACGTTTGCTTTGTTGTAGCAAGAAGATATGCGAATTTGATCCCAGTTACGACCCGGGGAAAACACAGCATAGGTTGCTACAAAGGGAATTTTTCCATTAAGGGCGAGCCCCGCTGCCACGGCTGCCATATTTTGTTCTGCTACTCCCATTTGAATAAAGCGTTCTGGAAATGCGTCTCGGAATCCGTTGCTGCGGGTTGATTCGGTGAGGTCTGCGCACAGCACAACAATTCGTTCATCTTCTTTTCCAAGTTCTACAACAGCGGTGCCGTATCCATCGCGAGTGGCTGCTGTATGCACGTCGTGGCGAAGTGCGGTGGAGGAAATATGAGCGCTCGGTACAAAATTGCTCATAGGTCTGATGGCGTAATTTTATTATCTAAACTTCGAAGTTGGCGAAGCGCAGTTCTTGCCTGTTCTTTGTTGGGCGGATTGCCGTGCCACTGAAATTGGTACTCCATAAAGTCTACTCCTTTGCCGGGAATTGTATGAGCAATAATGCACACAGGGTATTCCACAATTGCTTTCGCTTCGTTGCACGCATCTATAATTGCTTCCATGTTGTGCCCATCGATTTCTATAACGTGCCACCCGAACGATTCGTATTTTTCTTTTAGGTGTTCTTTTTTCATCACGCTTTCTGTTGGTCCGTCGATTTGGATATTGTTTCGATCAATAATCGCAGTAAGGTGCGAAAGTCGGTAGTGCCCGGCGAACGCAACTGCTTCCCAGGTGGATCCTTCATCATGTTCTCCGTCAGAAAGGAGCGCATACGTCTGGTATGTTTTTTTATCAATCTTTCCAGCGTAGGCTGATCCGCACGCAATTCCCAGTCCTTGCCCTAAGCTTGCCGAAGAACTTTCAACCCCGGGCGTTGTAAGCCGATCTATGTGGCCTTGTAATCGTGAGCCAAGTTTGCGAAGTGTTTTTAATTCTTCTATTGGAAAGTATCCGGCTCGTGCAAGTGTTGCGTACCATACGGGAGCCGTATGCCCGCATGAAATATATAAGCGATCACGATCAGGATCGGTTTTTGCTTTTGGATGTATGTTGAGAACATTGAAGTACAGCGCGGTTGCAATGTCTGCTAAATCAAGCGGCCCTGCGCTATGCCCCGACTTTGCGGCGACAAGCATTTTAATAATGTCTTTGCGAATGGTGTTTGCCATTCGCTCTAAGTCTTCCCTCTCTGTAAGCCTCTCCATCTTTTCAGTATACCATTTATTATTTTAGGCAAAAGAAAACTCCAGCATGAAGTCCTCTTAA
>CAZZHI010000034.1:0-5227 GCA_964654145.1 uncultured Candidatus Saccharibacteria bacterium | reverse complement strand
CTCAATTCCTTTTTCGCGGTCTTCATGAGGAAATACATCGAGCAACCTATCATCGCGCTCTACACGCTCAAATCCATCTAATTCAAATTCTGCGTACAGCTCCAAACTCATTTGCGAGAAGCATTAATACCATCTAGCACTGCCTGAAAGTCATCTGCGAGGGGAGCGGTGAATATTTTATGTTTTTCATTTGGAAGTAAAACAATGAGCTTTTCTGCATGAAGCATTTGGCGATGAGCCCCCTGCGGCTGCTTTTTACGCTTAAACGTATAGAGCTGGTCGCCTACAATCGGGTACCCCAAAAAATGTAAGTGCACACGGATTTGGTGCATGCGGCCGGTAAACGGCATAACTCTCAAAAGCGCATACGACGTACCGAACTTTTTTTCCATCATCCATTCTGTTGCAGCCTCTTTCCCCGCATCATCAACTGCTCGGCGCATAGGGTTTTTTCGTGAGCGCATAATTGGCCTGGTAATTCTGCCGTCCTTGCCACCAGGAACACCAAATACGAGCGCTAAATACTCTTTTCGAACCCTGCGAAGCTTAAACTGCTTCTTTAAATGAATAAACGCCGTTTCGTTCTTTGCCAAAATCATTGCCCCACTCGTATCTTTATCCAGCCGATGAACAATCCCTGGGCGCCCTTCATCTTCTCCTACGCCATGAGCTGCCGGATACCTTGTATGGAACCAATCGGCAATTGTACCCTGCACAATCCCAACGCCTGCATGTACCGCAATTCCTGCCGGCTTATTAATAACCACTACATCCCGATCCTCATACACAATAGGAATAGAAAGAGCGGGGGTTCCTTCTGCTGGAGGAAGCGGAGCTTCTGCTTCTTTCATGCTTATTGTGACAATATCACCAAGCCGTACAACATAGCTGGGCTTGATCGGGGAACCATTTACCAGCACCTTTTCCTCCTTAATAGCCTTTTGGACAGCAGAACGAGAATGCCCTGCCATATGGACAGTGCACAGCACGTCGAGCCGCTGGCCCGCGAGATCCTCGCTTACTTCTACAGATATTGACATATGCTAGGATTGTACGGATATTTGGCAGAAAAGCGAATCCATCTGACGAAAGCAGGCCTATCGTGCTATGATAGTCTCCATATGAAACGTTGGGTAAAAATCACAATTGGCGTAGCGCTTTTCCTTTCTATTGCAGGGTTTTTGGGCTGGCGCCTATGGGCAGGAGCCGCGGCAAAGCCGACAAAAACCGTTCAAGCAACCAAGCAAACCATCACAAAAGATGTTGCCTTTACCGGAAAAGTTACGGCCAAGCAATCGGCAGGGCTTTCCTTTGAGCTTTCTGGGATCGTAAAAGATATTTCAGTGCAGGTAGGAGATACTGTCCAAAAGGGCGAAGTACTTGCCCTCCTCGATCCACAAAGCGTGGAATTAGAGGTAGCAAAAGCACATGCCGATGCAGCAAGCACAACATCTGCAGAATATCTTTCTTGGCAAAAGGCGAGCGAAGACGCAAAACATACTGAAGCAGAAAATGCGAAGACTCTTGAGCAAAAACGCCAAGCTGTTCGCGATGCAAAAAAAGCACTCGATCAATCAAAAACAGTATTTACGAAAAAAGCAGGGGAATCTGGTGATGATGCGTCGGTAACACTTGCCACACAATCTACCGTTCTTGCGAATGAAGCAGCATACAACGCTGCTAAAGCAGCACTTGC
Organism: uncultured Candidatus Saccharibacteria bacterium; assembly: GCA_964654145.1. Lineage (GTDB taxonomy): Bacteria > Patescibacteriota > Andersenbacteria > UBA10190 > UBA10190 > HO2-45-11b. Next base: position 3,531 of record CAZZHI010000034.1, on the reverse strand, counting down.
TACCACGGTTACAACTACAACAAAATCAAACGCCGCAGCAAAGAAATCTGCCGATATTGCGTACAGCCAATACACAAGTGCTATTCAGGCGGCCCCAGGCGATACCTCACTCTCTTCTCTTGAAGCGTTAAAGCGTCTTGCTCAAGTAAAAGCGGCAAAAAGTATTATGCGTGCACCGTTTGCGGGTGTTGTAACGGCAAAAAAGCTTGAAGTAGGAGAGCTCGCAACAGCAGGAGTTGCGGTTATCACCGTTGAAACACTTGATTCACTAGAGTTAACATCCGACGTACCGGAAACAGACGCGTTCGTACTTGCTCAAGGAATGGAAGCCTCTGTTACTTTTGATGCATTGCCAAGCAACTCAGAAATTGCAGCGCGTATTGCATCTATTGCTCCGGCAGCTATTGATATTGAAGGTGTTCCAACGTTCCTTGTTACGCTTACGCCAAGCACTACAGACACGCTGCTCCGATCCGGGCTTACTGCGAATATTACCGTTCATGCTGCAAAAAAGGACAACGTACTTGCAATACCAAGACGCGCAATTATTAGGAAAGATGAAAAGCAATTTGTGCGTAAACAAACAGGAGAAGAGGTATTTGAAGAAGTAGAAATTACAACCGGCCTTGCCGGATCAGACGGACTTGTGGAAATAATTTCTGGCGTTAATGAGGGGGATACGCTCGCAACCCCCTAAGTACTCATGGCGCTTATCGTCATAGACAATATTACGAGAACATACGGCGAGGGCGATGCTGCAACTCCTGTACTTCATGGCGTTTCGCTCACAATAGAAGAAGGGGAATTTATTTCTATTATGGGCCCTTCCGGTTCTGGCAAATCAACACTGCTTCATATATTAGGGCTCCTCGATCGGCAAACAAGCGGCTCATATTTTTTTGATGGGCTTGATACTGCAACTCTCTCTGACGAAGAACTTGCAGGTGCCCGAAACGGCAAAATAGGATTTGTATTCCAGGCATTCCACCTTCTTTCGAGAACAACCGTACTAGAAAATGCCATGCTCCCACTGTATTACTCCACTGTCCCAAAAAAAGACTACGAGGAACGTGCCAAGGCAGCGCTCGCACAAGTCAACTTAAGTCATAGACTGTCCCACTTTCCGCACCAATTATCTGGAGGGGAAAAACAACGGGTAGCTATTGCCCGGGCGCTTATTAATAACCCAAAGGTTATTTTTGCAGACGAACCAACGGGAAACCTCGATTCAAAAACAGGAAAAACAGTAATGGAGATGCTCGATGCGCTCCATAAAACAGGAAAAACGATTATCGTTATTACCCACGAAACATCTGCTGCTTCCTATGCAAATAGGATTGTAAAAATTGCAGATGGAAACATTGTAGAAGATACCGTTTCAGACCTTACTCATACCCATTACGAGAAATGAACCTTCCCTCCACAATTAACATGTCTATTCGTGCGCTTGCCGCGCATATGGGAAGGTCGCTGCTTACGATTCTAGGTATCGTGATTGGAGTAGTCGCAATCGTGCTTGTTGTTGCACTTGGGCAGGGGGCACAGCGGCTTATTTTAAGCCAAGTAGAAAGCATCGGATCAAACACTATCGTCGTACGCCCAGGGAGACAGCCGTTTGGGCCTTCTGACGTTGCCGAAACGATTCTTTCCGACTCTATTAAAGAGCGAGACATTGTTGCACTTAAAAAGCCAGTTAATGTTCCCGGAATTGAATCTGTGGAGCCCGCCGTGCTCGTCCCTGGGTCTATTACGTATCAGAACACTATCTTTCGCGGTACGGTGCTTGGCTGGACGCCTGAAGCCTTAGGAGATGTATTTAACGTGTATCCAGAGGTAGGATCCTTCTTTAGCGATGAAGATGTGCGGCAGCTAGCAAAGGTTATCGTTATTGGCGATAAGGTAAAACAAGAACTATTTGGAGATTCTGATGCACTCGGGCAATTCGTATCCGTACAAGGGCAGAAGCTTCAAGTAGTGGGGATACTCCCATCAAAAGGGCAGGTAAGCGCATTTAACGTAGATGAAATTGCACTTATACCGTACTCAACCGCACAAAAGACTATCCTTGGAATCGATTATTTTCACGAGCTATTTGTGCGAGCAAAAGATTCTGCGGATGTTGATAGTGTAGTAAAGGATATAGAAGCAACCCTTCGCGACGTTCACGGGATCACAGACCCGGAAAAAGACGACTTCTTTGTAGTTACCCAAGCGAGCGTGATCGCAACCGTGCGCACGGTTACTCAAACACTTACGATTTTCTTAGTATCCATCGCCTCTATATCACTTATGGTGGCGGGAATTGGAATTATGAATATCATGCTCGTATCCGTAACGGAACGCACGCAAGAAATTGGACTCCGTAAAGCACTCGGAGCCACAAACCGCAATATTCTTCTGCAATTTTTAATTGAATCACTGATGCTGACCAGTGCAGGGGGAATATTAGGAACTACGATTGCAATTACTATATCCGCACTAGTGAGCTATATCGCCGAGACATATTTTGCGCTCTCTTGGCCGTTTGTATTGCCCGTAGGAGCAATTATTCTTGGCGTTGGGGTATCTAGCGCTATCGGACTTATATTTGGAATCTACCCTGCACGGAAAGCTGCTGCGAAAGATCCGATTGAAGCGCTGCGGTTTGAATGAAATAAAAAAAGAGGGGCTATAATTTATAACCCCTCGCATGAATATGAAGGTACACAATTTAACTATCGAGAGGAACCGCGCAAAAACAGCCTGTCTGTTCGGGTGTAAAGTGCTCGCTCCAAACCCGCTGAAGAAACTGGGTGTCTCTCATTTCCTCCAAGTATTTCTGAAGATGGGTTTCAGAAATAATATAGCCAAAATTTTCTAGACTTTCTTGGGCTTCTTCTAGAATTTTTTTAAGTGTCAGGTAAAAAAAAGCATCCGCATGATCACGAATACGATCAACCTCTTGATTTCCCAAAGGAAAGGAGAGAATCCAATCCATACTTTTATCGTCAAAACAGTGCGCATAATGCACCCCATAAGTCCACCCCTTCTCTTCTCGTAGCCACTCGTGGAGCGCCCCGTGAATAGAATTAGTTAGGTAGTTCAAAATGAAGCCAAAAGCCAAAACAACTAGAGGAGACGGTCCAGGAGTAGTGATACCGCCATAGCGCAACTCGAAGCGACTACTATCACGGAATCCACGCTCATGATATTCCTGATTCACCCACCGTATGGGATCATAGTGTTGCGTAGGCTGATGCCTAGAAACTTTCAACCCTGAGAGCAGCTCGCAAAGAGGCTCAATATCTCCAGACCCACCGCTAATCACCTGAATACGATTATCAAAATAATAGCGATGAGCTTCTCTGAGTGACTCTGGTGTCATTCTTGCCAAATCCTCGTCATACCCCAACCTTTGTCGCAACGAGAGTAAACAATCCCACTCCCACTGAGTACAAATGTACTGGCCTATCTCACTACTTCGTGGGAACCATCGCTCTTTCTTGCACCGTTCATTAGCAATTATTCCGCGCTGTCTCGCAATGTCTTGCT
>CAZZHI010000033.1:630-5285 GCA_964654145.1 uncultured Candidatus Saccharibacteria bacterium | reverse complement strand
AGGAAACAGAAGAAACCTTTACTCAGCTGTACCAGTCTATGATTGTTGCCATTATCTTGATCGTCATGATTATGGTGGTGGAATTTAACTCCTATAGGCAGCCGTTTATCATGTTCCTCTCTATTCCGCTTGGGTTAATCGGAGTGCTCTTCGGACTTGTTCTCTTGGGAGGAGAATTAAACTTTGCTTCCTTTATTGGGCTTGTGAGTCTTACGGGAATTGTGGTGAAGAATGCAATTTTGCTCGTGGATCGTATGAACGCTGCACAGGCAGAAGGCAAGTCAGTATTTGATGCAGTGCGCGACGCAGCGGCTTCCAGATTCCGGCCAATTATTTTAACAACCTTAACAACAGGGCTTGGAGTTATTCCGCTTATGTGGGTAGATGCATTCTTCCGCGATCTTGCAATGGTAATTTTTACAGGACTTATGTTCTCAACAGTTCTCACGCTCGGATTAATTCCAATTCTCTACTATCGTCAGCAGATGAAAATTCAAACAAAGGCAGCTCGAGCGCAGGGCTAAATTGTTACCGGTTCCGTAATCGTAATTTCTTTCGTGTCTGCATTCATGCGGGCAAGCGCTCCGAATGGTTGAAGGGTATTTTCTACGTAGTGGCCGATTTCCCCGATGTGCATAATAGGGAACGAATACTCTTTTGTAATTTCCAGGACTAATTCATTGAGTGGTTGGTCGTTCCCGACTACTTCAGGGGTTTCAGATTCAAGGCAGTATCCAATAATAAGTCCTTGTATGCGGTCAAATACGCCGCGCACTTTTAATTGCATAAGTGCCTTATGAATTTGTTTTTTTGGCAGCTTGTAGGTTTCCAAAAATAAAATCGCAGGATCTAGGGAAAGTTCATAGGGGGTGCCAAGCAGTTGAATAAAACTGCATGAATTGCCGCCGATCAAGCGCCCTTCGGCAGATCCGCCTCGAATCGTTTGCCACGTATGGTATGTGCTCCGAGTTTCTCGAAGTTCCGCCCAATTTGGATTGGGGTGTATGGTGCCAATGTTGTCATCAAACCACGCACGCTGAATAGATTCTACGGTGTATGCCATGTCATGTTCTGCAAAGTCTAAAAACTCTAATCCGAGGAATGTGATCAGCCCTGTTTTTGCGGTAATGGGGGAGAGGAGGGTAGTCGCATCAGATATCCCAGAAATAATTTTTGGATTTGCGGTCACTGCGTCGTAATCAATATGTTCGACTAAATCAATTGCAGTATCTCCGCCAGCGGAAAAAAGCACGGCTTTCACTTCTGGATTTTTGATAAGCGAGCGGAAGTCGTGCAGGCGCTCTTCAGGGGTTCCTGCGCTGTAGTGATGCTTGGCAAATGCATTGTCTGCAACTAATACATTCAGACCTGTTGCTTTTTCAAATCCTGCCTTTGCCTGCTCGAATAACTCGCGCTTATGCGCGATTGTTCCTGATGGGGAGCAAATTCCAACCGTATCTCCGGCGCGGAGTTTTTGCGGTTTAATACTATTCATATATGTACCTATATAGCCTTTTTTTCATTTTTTGCCTAGGTTAACTTGACTTATTATATAAATATGAGTATAATTATATGTTCAGTTTTGAGTGTTCATTCCAAGAAAGGGGAACTACATGAGGTCCTTAACATTTCGGGGATGGGAAGAAAATGGAGTAGGGTTGTGGGAAGATGGCTTCGATACGCAGCATCTTTCGATGGTTCGATGGAGCGGAGAAGTTGGTTGCCAACCAACCGGGGTGTATATCGTTTCGATCAATCAAGTGTCTCCATCTGATCCTGCAGTCGTTTCTGCAATGTGGGCGAAGCGATTCAGCGCCGACGAGAAGCCAGTGCCCATTGCAGAGGCAATCGATCCTGCCGGACTTAAGCGACTGATCGAGCAATTCCGCGCTCTTCGCGGTACGCCCGCAGACGTCAAAATCGTCGAACAGGCGATGGAGCATGTTTCTTGATCCTTCCTGTGCCACCAGAACTCTTTTGTGGGTTTTGGTGTTTTTTTATTTACATAACAATCGTATGTCCGGGGAATAGGAGTTGAACCTATCTTGAGGGATTTACAGTCCCTTGCATAGCCGATCTGCCATCCCCGGGTTTGGAGCCGGTTGTCGGATTTGAACCGACGACCTACTGTTTACAAAACAGTTGCTCTGCCACTGAGCTAAACCGGCATGGTATATACGATAAACTGGCATTCGGATAATTATCGTATACTATGAATGTATGACAGAAAAACAAGAAATTATCAACCGTCTTATTGGAAATGTGGCCGAAGTTATCACCGAAAGCGAGTTTCGGGAGCGGGTAGAGTCTGGAGCACCGCTTACCCATTATATCGGTTTTGAGATATCTGGATATGTCCATATTGGGCAGGGAATTATGAGCGCATTGGTTATAAAAGACCTCCAAGCCCTTGGGGTAAAGTGCACTATTTGGTTGGCAGACTGGCATACGGCAATAAACCATAAATTAGACGGCACAAAAGAGACCGCTGCAAAAATCGGGAAAGGGTACTTTACGGAAGCAATGAAAGCGTGCCTTTTGGCTGTTGGCGCAGATGCTGATGCGGTAGAGTTTCGCCTTGCGAGCCAGTGGTATGAAAAAGACGCAACAAAATATTGGGAAATGGTAATGAACGTTGCGCAGCACACCACGCTTGCGCGCATGCAGCGCAGTATCAGTATTATGGGGAAGGAAGCTGGCGAAGATGTAGAGCTTGCAACGTTGCTATACCCGGCAATGCAGGTAGCTGATATTTTTTACTTGAATATTGATATTGCACACGCAAGTATGGATCAGCGAAAAGCGCACGTGGTAATGCGCGACTCTGCGTCTGCAGTTATTCCAAATGCTCCAAAACCGATTGCGCTCCATCATGGGCTGGTGGATTCTTTGACGGGAGAAAACAAGATGAGTAAGTCTAAGCCGGATTCCGCAGTGTTTATTCACGATAGCGCGGAAGAAATTGAACGAAAGATTAAAAAGGCATTTTGTGAAGAGGGGAATATAGAAAAAAATCCTATTTTAAATTGGGCGAAGAATATTTTGTTTTGGTCAAGAACGGCTCCATTTATAATTGAGCGAGAAGAAAAGCACGGAGGCAATGCAACGTTTGGATCATACGCCGAACTTGAAGCTGCGTACGCAAAGGGCGATATTCACCCAATGGATTTAAAAGCAGCTGTTGCGAAAGAAATTATAGAACTGCTTGCACCTGCTCGCGAGCATTTTGCAAAATCGGACATTGCTGCACTGAAGAAAGAGTTGGACGACGTAGTGACAGCAAAGAAGTGAGCCGATGGGGAGAATCGGACTCCCGACCCCTTCCTTACCATGGAAGTGCTCTACCACTGAGCTACATCGGCATAGCTTGTATAATAGTAGGAAGCGCCCAGCTTGTACAACATGGTATCCTTAGCAAAAGAATATGCCTCGGTTTATTACTAACCCATTTACGTGGATTATCCTCATTGCGCTCATTGGGGGCGGGTATTTAGTTAGCAGGGGAGGCGCTTTTTCTCAAGATGAATTAAAGGCGCAAGTGGCGGCGCCATCGCCTGTTGAAATTCCTTTTTTAGATGCTGTGTTAGTGCAAGTGAACGGGGATTCAAATGAACGCCGAGTACTGTTTTGTAATATAGACGGGTGTGCACCTAAAAATCCGCCTGCATCCGTGGGGGTAAACCCGCTATCGGACGGGGCGAATTGGTATCGGTATGCGGAGCATAAAAAAGATGGAAAGCAAGCAGCTACTGTGCTTGAAAAGGTGGACAGCCAGGGAAAGGTTTCCACAATCACGGAAGAAAACCCACTCGTGCGCCCGCGCGCTATGATCTTAAGTACCGATGGCACGAAGCTTGCATACTTTTTAGATAACATTCACGACGCATCTGATTTAACGGAGTTGTGGGTGTACGACAGCAAAGAGGGAGGTACAAAAGTTGTAGCGGAAGGATTAGAGCGAAAAAATGTTGCGTCTCCGGTAAGGTGGAACGCTTCTTCGCGCGTTGCGTGGTTTTTGAAAGATGGAAAGAAAAAGGAGTTAGTCGTAGCTGCACTTGGAAGTGGGCTCGCAACTCCGCGATTTTCTGGAATTAACTGGGACGAGCATGGAAAGGCAGCGGATAGCGGGGTAATGGATATAAACGATAACGCGTCATTGATTGCGTTTGTGGAGCCGATTACAAAAGGATTATCGCGCTTGATTGTAGCTCGTGATAACCAGTCGAGTATTCAGCGGTCCGTAAAAGGAAATGTGGTATTTGTACAATGGACGGAAAATGACGGACTTTTTTATGCGGTGCAGGATGGCAACAACCTAACCTTTTGGATGGCGACTACAACAAAGGAATGGCCGATTACGCGCATGTCTGCAACGTTTGAATCTGCCCATAATACGGGCGTAAAAAACTTGGCAGCATTTATCGCAAGCCCTCGAACAGACGAAATGCATTTATATGTGCTTGATCTTGAAAGCGGAAGAATTAAAGACGAAGCAGCAATCCCGCACTTTAAAGGGAAGACTTATCTGGTTCAGGTGAAGGAAGCTCAAAGGCAGGAAGACCAGGAGGCAAACGGAAGCGCTGCTGATGGAATACTTGTGGCATTTTTAGAAAAGCACATGAAAGCAATTACGGAAGATAGGGCTGCGAAAGCCA
>CAZZHI010000033.1:0-536 GCA_964654145.1 uncultured Candidatus Saccharibacteria bacterium | reverse complement strand
AGACTATACGGATGGCAGTGGCGAGGAGCAGCGGGTATTGGTTTCGATAATAGACCCCACCTATGCGGAATGGAAGGTATTGGGCAGGTACAAAACGATAAACGGCATATGGAAGCGGACCCAAGAATCGGGCAGCCCAGAGCCCACCGTTACCAGGCTCTATGAGTGGGAGGACGCGCTATCCCAGTGGGTGCTAAAACAGGCGTATTAGACAAAAAGCTGCTCTAGGGTTGCAATTTTTCGCACTTTTCGCTACACTTTTGCCTATGTCACAAGACTTTCTTATTCGACTCCAGTGCACCGAGTGCAAGACGTATAACTACCATACACGCCGCAATATTAAGCGACAGGATGGTACGAAGTTAGAGCGCTCAAAATATTGCAAAAAGTGCCGCTCTCATAAGGTTCACAAAGAAAAAGGAAAGAAGTAGTATACAGGAAGCGGGAAACCGCTTCTTTTATATAGGGGTGTCGTATAGTGGTAATACATTCGCCTCCAAAGCGACCAACGAGGGTTCGATTCCTTCCACCCCTGC
>CAZZHI010000032.1:0-5314 GCA_964654145.1 uncultured Candidatus Saccharibacteria bacterium | reverse complement strand
TGTTGCAGAAGGTATCGTTGCGGGTGGAGGTCTCGCACTCTTGATTGCGGCAGATAAACTCGCATCTGCAATCGATGAACTGGAAAACAAGGAAGGCCTCGGAAATCGCGATCATATTACCGGCATGCAGCTTGTGATGCGCGCGCTTGAAGAGCCTGCTCGCCAGATTGCAATTAATGCTGGCAAAGAAGGTTCTGTTATTGTCGAAGAGGTAAAGCGTCAGTCGTTCAAGCTCGGATACAACGCAGCAGAGCATACCTATGTTGATATGTTTGAGGCTGGAATTGTGGATCCAAAGAAGGTTACGCGTTCTGCACTCCAGAATGCTGCATCTATTGCATCAATCATGCTTACAACAGAAGCGATTGTTGCAGAGCTCCCAGAAGAAAAGAAAGAAGCACCCGCAGGAATGGGTGGTATGGGAGGCGGCATGGGCGGAATGGGAATGATGTAAAAGGCGAGATGGGGGCAGTTTATACAGAGTAACAACAACCCTCACCCTAACCCTCTCCCAACACGGGGAGAGGGGAACGAAAGCAAACCCCGTCGCGTATGCGACGGGGTTTGTGCTAGAATAAGCCTATGGCAAGCCAAGATGACCAAAACATAACAGGAATGAAGCCTCATATATTAATGGCTTCTCTCTCGTATATGGGCATACTTGTTCTTATTCCTATTTTTGCGGGCGCAACAGGGCACCCGTTTGTAAAATTCCACGTAAAGCAGGGGCTTGTGATTCTTGTAGGGGAAATACTTGCGATTATCATCACCTTCTGGCTATCATACGTTGGTGGCTTACTTTTCCTGTTGATGCTGATTGCGTCAATTGCAGGACTCCTTCGCTCCACTCAGGAGCAGAAGTGGTACATCCCAGGTATAGGAGCGGTCGCAGAGCTATTTGATTTATAATTTTTTTTGTAACATTTTTGCATATGGAAAAACAGACAAAGATAGTATGTACAATCGGGCCGGCATCTTCTTCCGTGCCAGTATTAAAGGAGATGATTGCTGCGGGAATGAACGTTGCTCGCATTAACTTTTCTCATGGTGGCCATGAGGGAAACTTGGAATTGGTAGATAAAGTGAGGGCAGCGGCCCAGGAATCCGGCGTTGAAGTTGCAATTTTGCAAGACTTGCAAGGGCCTAAAATGCGTGTAGGTACGCTTCCTGAAGCAGGGCTTGAATTGATTGAAGGCCAGCTTGTGAAGATGCAGGCAGGAGTGCAGCAGGCAGAAGCGGGTGTAATTCCGGTTCCGTATGAACGCTTCGCGCACGACCTCGGAAAGAGTGATCGCATTCTTCTTGCAGATGGAACGAGGGAATTGGAAGTAGTAGACGTACAGGGGAATGTTATCACCGCAAAAGTATTGCTTGGTGGCCCGCTTCTTTCATATAAAGGAGTAAACGTTCCAACGGTGACTCTTTCTATTGAGTCTATGACAGAAAAAGACGATGAAGATTTGGCGTTTGGGTTGAAGCAAAATATCGACTTCGTTGCTCTATCATTCGTTCGTTCTGCAGAAGACGTAAAGGCTCTTAAGGAAAAGATTGCAAAGTGGCTTCCGGAAGGAGCAGAAGCGCCTCATATTATTGTGAAGATTGAAAAGCACGAAGCGCTCCAAAACTTCGATGAAATTTTGGCAGAAACAGATGGAGTAATGGTTGCTCGTGGAGACTTGGGAATTGAAACTCCTGTAGCACGCCTTCCTATTCATCAGAAAGAAATTATCGCAAAGTGCGTAGTGGCAGGAAAGCCAGTTATTACCGCAACGGAAATGATGGCATCTATGGAAAAAAATCCTCGCCCTACTCGTGCGGAAGTTTCTGATGTTGCAAACGCAGTGATTGACCACACCGATTCCGTGATGTTGTCCGGAGAATCCGCAATGGGAAAGTATCCGGTAGAAGTGGTGCGCACTATGTCTGAAATCATTCAGCAAACAGAGGAATCTCCTCTTGATGCGCTCTTGCCTCACCATGATGCAACAGGAGAACCTGTTCCGTCTGCGGTGGCAGCAGCTGCGGTAGAGCTTGCGCGTCATATTGATGCGGCGGCCATCTTGGTTACTACCAAGTCAGGATTCTCTGCTCGCCAGGTATCCAGATTCAGGCCTCATACTCCTATCTTTGCCGCAACTACCAGCACTCGTACATTGCACCAGTTGCTCTTGTCTTGGGGCGTAGTTCCGTTCATGGCGGAGGATTACAGCTCTCCTGAAAAAATGGTTCAGGAATCACTTACGCTTCTCAAAGAAAAATACGGAATCGCAGCAGGGTCAAAAGTTGTTGTTATGTCTGGCTTAAAGAAAGAAGACAGCGGGTACGACAGCATGATTAAAGTTCGCGAACTGTAAACATTCTTAGAAAGAACGTATGGGCTGCCGAGATAATCTCTCGGCGGCTTTCGTTTATGTTCCCTTGCGCATGAAAACACCCGGTGGTCTACTATCTATAAGATCTATTTTATTATTACGTTCTCACTTATGAATAAATCATTAGGGTATGGAATTGGGGCGATTGTCATCATTGCGCTCATCGCAGCATTTTTCATGATGCAAAAGGGCACTCAGCCTTCTAGCGAGGGGGTAGTTGGCACAACGCAGCAGGCAGATACGCAGGATAGCAGCGCAGGCGGCGCACTTAAGGATTTGTTTACGATGGGCGGATCACAAACCTGTACGTTCTCCAATAAAGCAGGAGCACAAGGTTCTGGAACGGTATATGTAAGCGGGGGCAATGTGCGCACCGATTTTGTTACCTCTATTGAAAATGGAAGCACGCAACAAATGCATATGATCGTAAAGGATAAAACAAGCTACATGTGGGGCGATGCATTGCAGGGGCAAGGAATTAAAATGTCCTTTGCAGATATCACGGAATCAACCGCAAGCGGGAGCCAGCAGCAGGCAGGGTTCGATGCGAATCAGTCCGTAGAGTATTCTTGTAAGCCGTGGGTTGCAGATGCGAGCGTATTTGAATTGCCGGCAGGAGTGCAGTTTTCCGATTTAAGCGCCGCAATACAAACCCAGGTACAGGGGAAAATGGATACTGGGGTTTCCGGATCATCCGCGGCATGCATGCAGTGCGATTCCGTTCCTGCAGAGTCTCGTGCACAGTGCAAAGCAGCGCTCCAGTGCGAGTAATAATAGTTTTGCGGACTATTCGGGTTTAGCGCCCCAGAAGTTGGGGAGTGTTGAGGGCTTTTCTAGGGGGGTATACCTCTGGGTCGAGAGCCCTATACTCCTTCATTCTTATTTATTTTGTATTATCAATACTTAATTTCTGCCATAAACCATTAACCCACTGTTTATCTGTAAGGGTATAGTACGAATAATGGTAGTAATAAGTAATTTTATTTTTATAGTCTTGTTTAAAATAGTTGTTGAAGTATTTGGCAAGCAGAGAGGATGGGGTGCCGAAGATAATAAACTCGGAATCGTTGTTGATCTTAATGTCTTTCATTTCTTGGTTAAAAAATTGGACATTTTCATGTATTATCTCGTCCGTAAGCATATCCTTAAAATTGCCTGAATTTGGTTGAACAATGCCCTTAAAAATATCGGTCATGTAAGAGCCACGTAATTTTGTATTGTTACAGGCATATCTTAATTTCCGAGCATGACTGTTATCGTGAAAATTTGACCAAGCGCCGGCTAGCGGCCGAGAAATATTTAAACCAAGTAATACGAATTGCGAGTGTAGTTGGTTAATATTTTGATCAATGATTTCAGTATCAACAGGCTTTTCATCATTCCAAATCGCCCAACTAGAATAAGGGCCGTATTTTGAAACTAAATGATTGTATTCACTGATAGTGTACATAGAGATGGACTAGTGGCTATATTGTAACCTAAAAGATTTAACAAACTTCATCGATCAGTACTGGGAATGAAAATGCCAACTGGTATTCATAAATAGATAAGCCTAGAGGCCTAGCCCAGTACATAATCAAGAATGATACAAGTGAGGAAAAACAAGAACTAATAAAATGTTTCCAGTCGCGGATTAAGGTGGCAAAAAAATCCTTTATACATTATTTCCCGCTTCATGGCGGAGAGGGTGGTGGACTAGGAAAGGAGATATTCTTCAGTCGGTACTATGGAATTGCGGTTCGCTAAGCATTCTTTGATTAAATATTCTTCTTGGGTGTGTTTAAAGATATATAACCAGTCGTAGGCGTTTACTTTCGTTTTCTTTACGACGTACCCTTTTGAGTTTGAGTGTATTCTTCGTAAAGATACCTCTCGTACTCCAGAGTATCTCACTTGAACTCTTTTTAATTCGATTCCAGTATCAACTATTAAGTCGTATGCTGCGGATTCGGTGAGGGGTATTGATACGTCATATCCCATGCGCGTAAAGCGAGCGATCGCTTGAGATACGGCAATGTCGCCTTTTCTTTGAGTATTTCTCATTGTTTTATTATAGCAGTTTCCCATACTGCTATACAGCTGTAATATGGAGGAAATGGCTAAGCTTCTTTTGTGGGCTTGTCTTGAGGCTCAAAACATGCGAAAGTCAAATCTGGAGAGGTGGCCGAGTGGTTTAAGGCAATAGTCTTGAAAACTATCGTACCGCAAGGTACCGTGAGTTCGAATCTCACCCTCTCCGCCAAAATTGAAATTTCGAAAAAAGGTTTCTGAACGCAACTATGGAGATGAAAAAACGTGTTATCATAGGCATACTATGAAAAAATTTCTTATTACAATAGTAGGGGCGTTTTGGTTGGCAGGCATAGTTGCTATTTCTCCTGCGCATGCTGCGCCGTATGTTGATTCGCTTCAGCAAAAAGAATATACCGGAGTAGCTTCATCTTTGCCCTACTCTATTACGACAGATGAATACAATTTCACGTTTTATCCGAAGCGGGCATACGTGCAGCCAAATCAGGAAATTTTGTATCAATTTGGGATTAGCAATAAAAAGTCGTCTGCCGTCCCTATTCGATTTGCTCAGGTAGACGTATATAGGTATATGCCATATGGAATTACGGGTTTTGGTACTTTTGATGCAGATCCGGAGGTTGCAATTCAGGATATCGAAGAAGAGGATTTTGATATTCCTGGGGGAGGAAAGAAGACTATGACGTTTAAAATAAAAGTACCTTCCTTGAGCGATTTGGGCGATAGGAAAGAAATTTGTATTGGAGCTATGTTGGAATCCGAGCAAAATCGCGCAAGAAACCAAATAGCTGCATTGAATGCATGTACTCCTATTGTGCGAGACGCAAAGCAGCTTGCTACCGTAAAGAGTGTGTATGGAAAAGTATATGGAAGAAGTGCTCAAAATGTTGATCTTGAGTATTGGGTGCCTC
>CAZZHI010000031.1:0-5938 GCA_964654145.1 uncultured Candidatus Saccharibacteria bacterium | reverse complement strand
CATCATCAGTCACAATACCAAGAGCGCATTCTAACGTTTGAGGGCCGCTTGTATCTTTGTGCGGTAAACACACATGAGTACCCTCAAGAGTTACCCCCTGCTGCGCAAGAGGTGCAGAAGGCGCCAGTACAGACTTTGCCTGAAAGTAAATAGCCGCTCCAATTATTACGAGGAGCAATATTCCAAACACTGCCCCAAAAAGTCGCCCGTACGAAGACGCCCGTACTCGATCTATCTGAATACCTATCGCATACAGCAAAATAGCATTTACGAGTATTGGCCCGAGCACAAGTGCGTACAGCACTACTCCGCTCGCACTTCCGTATTCAAACAACGCAAGCGCAATACTCCACGGCAAACCTAAAATAAGCGCGATAAAACTTTCTCCAAATAGTCCCTGCGTTGCTATCAAGAATACTGCAGCCACACTGTAGGTAATCGTAAGAATCAGTCCAATTTTCGAGAAGGGAAATTTCATATACGTTCTCCCTATAAGAATACTGCGTTCAGATACATGTAACAAATAAAAAATCCGCCGGAGAGTTTTATCTCTCGGCGGAATAGTGTTCAAGCGGAAACGGTAGAGGCGGTCGGTACGGCAACTGCAGTGCGCTCCCAAATAATTTCAAACCGCTTAATGTGCCCCACTCCACAATCCCAAGCAGCAATGTCAATTTCAAGAGCTACATACTCTCCTTCAATATCGGGAAGAGGGCAACGTATCGGTTCTGGAAAGTAAAGAAATACTCCCCTCGAACACGTCGCCGCCTCATATGCCAACGGCTGCTGCTGAAGAAATCGGGGTGAGTACAATCGCACTGCTTGAATCATCGGCATCAATCCAGGACGAGTGCCACACAGAAGGATTTTGTCGATTGCAGCTTGAGGAGAAATCACATTTCTCCTTCTTCCAAAAAGATACTTGCGGTACCTCTCTTCGTCCTCCCCCGCGATATGAAACCCAATCTTCCCATTCCATCGCTTCAGCCTTCTCCTTTTTAAAAGCCGTTTGGGCCAGACATAGCGCCTGACAAGCAGGATACTTCCAACAATCGCGATACATGCAATACCAAACAGTGTTGGCGTGAACATCGCTTTCTACCCTTTTTCCTTTCCTTGAATCCGTACAAAGAACAAATAGTCCACCATGGACTAACTTTTAATAATACTCCTTATTTATACTTATGTCAAATGTATTCAACGTACTTACCAGCATATATAACTTGACAAATACTACATATAGAGTATAATGGTTTTACTCAGTTTTGAGCACTTTATACAATCTGGTCAGTAACAAGGGAAATCATGATGGTACCCCAACGTATTCGCCGCCTCCTCCAATCAAAGCTTTGCAAAGCGATTCTGTGGCTGATTGCAATTCCGATTCTGTTTACACTTGCTATCATTTTGGGAATCTACGCCCTTTTTGTGGTAGAAGCTGTCATGCCTTCAGTCTTGTTCGCAACAATCGGTGCAATCGGAATTGAACAAGTTAAAGAATTGCTCACACCTCCGTATCGAGAAGATTAGTTCGCTCCTTCCCCCAACAGTCCCTGGATACTCCACGGACTGTTTTTTTATTTTTTACGAATACTACCGATTTTCCCCAAGTGCGTATCTCGAAATCCCGTTTCATACTTAAAGCCATAGCCACACATTCGATCAAACCCAATGTGCGATATCCATATTAATGAGAATGCAATCGCCTCGCTGTGCGCCTGGAATATTCCGTATAGCAATAACGCTACCGGGAGTAAAAGGTTGTGGCCGATGTTATATAAATGAGCGCCAATTCTATTATTAATAAGGTACCCCAGCATCACAATATCAATAGAAAACAAAAACACCGCAAACCACGGAAACGGGTTACCAAGCGCGAGATAGAAATATAACGCCCCTACAAAAAGGGCTACTCCCTCTAACCGCTGATGCAATCTAATATGTGCCTGCTCCATGCATAAATCATACCCCGCTTTCCGCCCGTTGTGCACCCGAAGAGCAGGGACTACAATAGAGAAGATGAAACTACGAACCTTTACAACAAGCCAGCTTCCATCTTTTACAGAACGCCTTGCCGTTATTCCCGACTTTCTTCCGGAAGAAACATTTCAAGCGCTCGGCAAAGAAATACAAAGTCTTGCGGGAGGGACTCGCAGCTACCTACCCGGCCACAAAAAGGGAAATACCATCTCATACGAAGAGCTGCGCGCTTCCGCTCCGCAAACAGTTGCCTTCTACCAATCTTCGGAATATCAAGAAATTCTATCGAACATCATCGGGACCAAAATAGTCCCGACTCCAACCCATGACAACAGCTCCCTTTCAATTCTCGTATACGAAAAGCCGGGAGACCACATAGGGTGGCATTATGATCATAATTTTTACAAAGGCAGACACTTTACGGTATTAATCGCAATTGAAAATAGAGGCAACAACGAAGACGGGCTTTCCTCTGCTCGGCTCTTAGTGCGAACAAAAAATGGAGATACCGTAGTCCCAACTCCTCCAAACCTCTTGGTACTGTTTGAAGGATCAAAAACGCTTCACCGCGCACTACCGATTAAAGAAGGTGAGCGCCGAGTAGTCTTAAGTATGACCTACTGCACAGACCCTCGGAACTCATTAGCGAAAGAAATCATGCGCAGAATCAAAGACACGGCGTTTTTCGGAATTAAAGCCCTTTGGAAGTAAAAGCTATTGTTATCTATACGAAACGTCAGAACGTGCTAGTATTATAGTAAGGAGGATTTAATACATAACGGACAATCATATGCCAAAACCCAATGCAGCATTTAT
Organism: uncultured Candidatus Saccharibacteria bacterium; assembly: GCA_964654145.1. GTDB lineage: Bacteria > Patescibacteriota > Andersenbacteria > UBA10190 > UBA10190 > HO2-45-11b. The sequence continues at coordinate 3,142 of CAZZHI010000031.1, read as the reverse complement.
GAAGCCCATGACTATCAGCCCTGAACTTGCTGCTATAGTCGGTGCAGAACCAATGCCTCGCTCAGAAGTAGTAAAGAAATTGTGGGAGTACATTAAGAAAAATGAACTACAAGATCCTGCAAACAAGCGCAATATCAATGCAGACGAAAACCTTAAAAAGGTATTCGGCGGCAAAGCTACTGTGAACATGTTTGAAATGACAAAGCTCGTTTCAGCTCACTTGTCATAAGTACACCAACAGGGAACACAACAAACCCCTCGTGTGAGGGGTTTGTTTTTTGTTGCGTTCAAACAAGGTTACGTAAAATAGAGCAATAACACAGCAAGAGCAGCCATTCCAAAATCCTCAATCAAGGTAATCTTTGTAAGAGGCACTTTCAAGAACGTGCCAAGGCATGCGCACATAAACGGCTCACGCCTTGCGAGCTTTATTGCGACTCCTAAACCGCTAAACCCCATAACGAGCACTTCCGCCCAAAGTACCTCCTGCCGAAACACCCCGAGAATCATCAAGAGCCCAAACGCAACTTCGATAAATGGATACACGTATCCATACGAAAACACTTTTTGAGCCAACAAGTCATACGTAGAATACCCCTCCGCAAAACCCTTAAGATCAATAAGTTTAAATCCGGCAAATACCAAAAAGAAGCCAATCATAAAATACTCAATGAGTGCCTGCCAGGAAAACACGCTTAGTCCAGCATCCCGCATTGCAAGAGTAGCTGCAGTTGAACCTATCAAACCAATAACAACAATAAGCGGCATGTAGCTCTTCCACGTAATAACCCCTAACCCCCTATCCTCAAACATCGGCGCGCTGGGCTTTACATCTTTTTGTAGCACAAGATTCATTCCACACTTTGGGCATCTACCAGGGTTTTTAGAAATAACCTCTGGATGCATTGGGCATGTGTAGTTCATAGATTGCATAAACATTAATTACAACCAAGCGTCATACCATTGACGCATTTGGTTTATCTCTTCCGTTTGAGCAGTAATAATATCGTCTGCTAACTTTTTCATTTCCGGACGAGCATTGCCGCTCTTTAACATGTTTGCCATCATAACCGCCATTTGATGATGAGGTATCATATCTTCAATAAATGCTCGATCAAAGTCTGTAGCCTGGGTAAGTCTTTCAATATCAGTATCATCACCCATCATTCCCATGTGCATTCCCGAGCCACTCATCATCCCGTGATGCTGCATAGCCTGATCGCCAATAGGAAGTTCGCGACCGTACCAGAGCTTATACCAATCCTTCATCTGAAGTATTTCTTCGCCTTGAGAAGATATAATACTTTGAGCAAGCTGCTTAATTTCTGGACGCTTTGCTTTATCTAACGCTATTTGAGCCATCGTAATGGCATCTTCGTGATGAGGAATCATTTGCTCTATAAAATGAGCATCAATCTGAGTATTCATTACCCTTCCAATACCCAAATATCCTCCCGTACTTATAAAAATCCACACTATAGCAGCACCCATAAATGCTCCCACTAATCCGTATCGCAATATATTGTTATTCATAATTTATTTTTTCTTAGATAACTTATAAACTTCTAAAATCTCCTTAATAGCCTTTCCACCCTCCCCATGCTTTACTTGATGCAAAACATGAGTAGATAAATGGTTCTCTAAAATAAGGTTTTCAATTCCCGATAAAGCCTCTTTAGCTGCCGAAGATTGAGTAATAATATCCACACAATACTTCTCTTCTTCAACCATACGCTGCAACCCTCTTACCTGACCCTCCAAAATCTTTAGGCGTCGCAGCGCTTTCTTTTTAATATCACTATTCATATATTCAATATACCCCATGGGGGTATATATGCAAGGGGATTACAAGGGATAATGGAAAATGTGTGTATCAAAGCACAACAAACCCCTCGTGTGAGGGGTTTGTTTTTTGTTGCGGACTACTTAGCCCTCTGTTGTCTTCCCGTCAAAATGCTCCGAATCGTTCATTGCGTCAGCTTTTGTAGTATGAACAACGCCGTCTCGATGATGCGGTGGGCAATAGAGCGTATAAATCTTCATAGGCTCAGTGCCTGAAGTATTAATAATATTATGCGTTACCCCGGCAGGAACAATAATAGCGCTTCCGTCTTCTATTTCTGTAGTAATACCATCAAGAACAGCTACCCCCTTCCCCTGCTCAATTCTCAAAAACTGATCAACGTCGTGCACCTCTTCCCCAATATCTTCATTCGGCTGAATATGCATAAGCGTTAACTGTGCGTGCTTAGAGGTATAAGCAACGTGGCGAAATAACGTATTTTCAAGCGTTAATGTTTCAATGTTTTGAATATATCCTTTCATAGTATTCACTGTTCCCAGCTCGTTATGAATAAAACTCTTCAAATATCCCCTTAGCTACCCTTCCATTAAGAATAACCTTCTGCAACGCAGAAAGTAAGGGGAATTGCGCCAATCGGGCGCCAAGAAGCTCCGCCAGGACTGGTAATGACTGGAGTCCCTCGCACGAAATATTCGTACTACCAATCTTGCCAATTTCTTTTCCCGCAATATGGTTGCGAGAATTTTTACTGCCCGCAGTGGCAATAAAATCTCCCACTCCAGCCGGACTTCTCACAACAGCAGAATCTCCTCCTAATATCATAGCTATTTCTTCCATCTCCATAAGAGCAGCCCCCATAAACGCCCCAATAGCGTTATGCCCATATCCCAAACCTTCCACAACTCCAACACCAATAGCATATATATTCTTTAATACACCAGCCACCGCAACAGCATGAATATCCTTGTTATACACCAATTTTAGGTTCGTACCGGAAAATAATTCTTGAACCTTTTCAAATGCAGCAAAAGATGAGCTTCCCAAAACCGCAACTGCCAATTTGTCATCCATAATTTCTCCTGCGAGCATAGGGCCGCACAACATTCCGGCATGATACCCACTAGGCAATATATCGACTAACACTTCATCCATAGTTTTTTTGGTAGATTGCTCCAGCCCCTTTGCAACAGAAATAACTGGCACATTACTAGCAGGCTCTTTCGAAATAGCCTCCGCAACCGTACGAACGGCAAATGACGGCACACACAAGAAAATTACATCAGCATCCGTAAGCACGTGGTGAAGCGGTTTTTGCCCGTGAACCTTGCTTGGATCCTG
>CAZZHI010000030.1:0-6088 GCA_964654145.1 uncultured Candidatus Saccharibacteria bacterium | reverse complement strand
ACAGCGACTCCTACTCCTGATATCTATGCAACATGTGTAGACGGGAACGGAAACGTGATTGTGGTATCAAATGGTTCTAGCCAGAGCTGCAATGTGAACGTAAACAAGCAAAATATTGAACTGAATATCAATAACAGTTCTAACAACAGCTCAAACAACAGTTCTAACAACAGCTCTAGCAACTCTGCAAAGAGTGAGAGCAATGGAAACACCAACCATGTGAACGTTGTGTCTGCAAAGGCTCCACGGATTGCGGGTGTAACAACAGGAACATCAACACAGGGAACATATGTAAAAGGAACGTATGTGAATGGGACATACGTAAACGGAACATACACGGGCGGTTATTACTATGATGGCTCAAAAACTCCTCGTATTGCAGGCGTTGCCGCACATACGAGCGCATCCGGAACCCCAGTAGCTGTTCCAGTAACAGCAAAGACAGGTGCTAACGACCTAGCTGCAGTACTCCTCTCTACGCTTTCAGGCGGAACAGGACTTGCATACATGGTTCGAAAAGCCCTCATCGGATAATTCGATACACGAATTACGATTACAAAACCCCCTCGTATATACGAGGGGGTTTTTGGTGTGCTTTATATGGAGTATAATAACAAGGAACATTATTTTATAAGGGGACTACACATGAATATTCCTTCTATCCTTACAAGGCACGTAGCGATATTGCTTGGCTTTGTTTTTTTTATTTCGCCACTTAGCGCGTCCGCACAAGCATCGCCATATGGCAATCGAACAGATACCAACTCCGCACTCGCAGAGGGTGCATATTATCCGCCTGCACTATACGTAACCTCCACAACGCTTTCTTCTACATCTATTACCAATGAAATCAAAGGAAGTTTTCATATAGTAAACCAGTCTGACGATATTCTCGGAGATATTATGTATCGAGTAGATATTATGAGCCCACTCACAGCAGGAGATGGATCATCGCCCGTAGTCGCAGACACTCCAATCTACTACAGCCAAACACTGGGAGCCGAACGCGTTGCCATTATCCCTAAAGAAGAACGAGATATTTCGTTCTCCCAAGTTATTCCCGCGCTTCCTTCTGGAACGTACCGCTTGCGTATCCAAATGCTCACCGCACAAGGAAAAGAGCTAGGCTGGAACGACACTCCACTTACCATAATGAGCGACACCACAGCGTTTGCCGAATTAATTCATGGCCCGATCCAATTACCAGAATTCAAAAATGAAATTATCGCTCCAACGTCCGGAGCAAATGTTTCTCCAAGTGGAAAATTTACCGTAACAGCAGAAGCAGAAAATAAAACGGGTGTTGCGCTCCAGGCAATCCCGACTCTAGACATGTACGCCTTTGGATTATCAGGAGAAAAAATAAGCACTCAAACAGGAGCTGCGGTAACTATTGCGCCTAATACTACCCAAACAATCTCACTTCCCGTGACTGCAGCAGAAAAACCTGGCACATACTACGCAGTACTAACCCTAAAGACAGAGGCTGGCTTGCAGGTATCATCCCTAGCAGACTATCGATGGACAGTGCGAGGCGAGAGCGGACGAATTATTTCTGCACGCATCGCAAAACTTGCAACAAAACAGGGGGAGAGCATAACGGTACATGTAGACTATGCAGGATCTGCTGATGCGGAAACAACCACAAAAGCGAACATGACTATCTCTGTTCTCGACGAGAGTGGTGTTGCCGGAACATTTACTGTGCCAGAAGAGCTAAATCTTACAGATGCCGTAGAGAGCGGTATTGCAAATATTCCTTTAAGCCGCGACCTATCTGCTACCCCTGGGCTTGAAATTACCTTACGTGATGCAGAAGGAGTCATTCTTCATACCTACACGAGCAATATTCCTCTCACAGAACAACAAAAAAATATGGTAACGAAAGCGCCATTCTATGCAATTTCTCCCTTAGCCCCAAGAACAACCCCTCTTGTTTCGGATAGTACCCTCATTATTATTCTCGCTATTCTCTTAGTGCTCCTTGTTGGCGGATATGCGATATGGAAAAAGCGATCACTTTCTTCTCGAGTTTCTCCACTTATTCTCCTCCTTATGCTAGGAGCAAGCGCCCTCACAATTCCACTACTAGCACATGCTGGAATTCGAGTAGTAACCCCTCAAATAGGAAACAATATAGACAGTGGATGGACCCGGCTCAATAAGGGATACATTGTAGAAATTTTCGTAAACAGGCCAATCCACGAAAGCACCTATCAGAAAAATAATGTTCCCCTTGATTTTCGGGTTATGTATGGAGCTTCTAATAGCGGAGTTGCATACACAAAAAATTTCTTCCGATACGCACAAAGCCATATTGGCACATACCAAGGCGCTTGGACCGATTTGGGCACAACAGACCTTACCTCCGGAGAGAACCCTTGCGCAGGTGGAAATAATAAAAAATGCTACACGATTCAATCGTATGCAACGCTTCCGGATCTTGGACTCGACTTTTCTGGACTCCCCCCAAGCGCGACAAGTGCAACGCTTCAGCTTATATCAAAATGGGGGTTCACCGCCGCTCCTTCTGATGTATTACCAGAAAACCCTGAGGATTTCTCTGGGTTTGCAGACGGTATAAATACTTGGCTTAACTTTCCCGCAGGAACTCCAGCACCCGCAACTCCAACGCCGCTTATTTGTGCAGGTAATCCAAAAATGAATATCGACTTCATTGAAGTTTCAGAAAAAGAACGACGAAAGCCCAATGAACACCCGACGGAAGCTGTTTCATACTTCGGAAACGGAGAAATAGCAGGGGATGCCGTTCCTGTAGACTTGGTACGCAATGGCCAACCGGTCATTGATGGAGTTCTTCCGTTTAACGTTAACGGCTTAGCAGTGCAGCGTGGAAACGGATTCATTACAATCCAACTCTACAGTAAGGGGAGCACAAATCGTGGAAAAGAGTGTGTAATCGCAGACGTAAACCTCGAAAATGCTACCTTCACAGGGTTCCAAAATGGCGGAGGTAAATGGAAAAATCGACTGGACCGACCAACGAACGGAAAATGGCGCTTCTGCAGAGGTGGTGGCAAAGATGAAGTATGGGTAGGCATTGGCACAGGCACTGCGGAATTCATATCTGCATCAGGGCCAGGAAATGATACGTTCACACTCTACTATGACTACCTAGCAAATCCTCCAGCAGGGACTCCAACATGCGCTCCAACTGTAACGCCAACCCCAACAGTAACCGTAACCCCTACTCCAACGCCGGTTCCTGGTAATAATCCACCAATTGGAGTTGCAACGATTCGCAAAGGGAGTGAAGCTGCAAGCTCGAATATTACCGTAACTCGAGGAGAGCCCGTTCAAATCAGCCTTCACGCAACCGGAAGTAGCGACCCAGATGGATGGAATAATTCAACTCTTGGGGTATCAAATGGAGGAAAGTGTGAATGGAATTCAGATCTAAACCAGGGCGTTCCAACATTCGAACGAACAGTCTCAAGCCCAAACAATCCAGACGACTGCAATATTACCCTTGGCGAAACGACATTCCATGACGCGCCCGGCACATATACATACAACCTACTTCGGATCACAGATGCCGCAGGAGGAGTATCAAATAATGGATCAGTAACGGTTACTGTAGTCGCCCCTGCTGCTGGAGACTTCCAGTGTAACAACACTATAGACGACGATGATCCCGAAGACGCGCTCATTGACGCAAATGACCCAGGATGCCACACGGACGGAAATGCGAATAACCCCGACTCATACGACCCAACAGACGATGACGAACGAAACACTGCAACCCCTACCCCAACATTCAATCCTGGCGATTTCGAGGAAACCAGGTAAAGTATACAAACTATGAGAATTGACATCCTCACATTATTCCCCGAGGTGTTCGAGCCGTACATTCGAACGAGTATTGTGGGCAGAGCAACAAGTGAAAAGATTGCCACCATACGACTTTGGAATATTCGTGAATTCACAAAAGATGCACGCGGCACCGTAGATGATACTCCGTATGGAGGAGGTGCTGGAATGGTCATGAAAATTGAGCCGATCCATAAAGCGCTTGAGGCTGTTTCGGAAAGCGCGAAAGACGAGCACTTTACACAAAAAATCACCCTCGTGCTTTCAGCCCGCGGCCAACAATTCACTCAAGCAAAAGCAACAGAATACTCAAAAGCAGACCACCTCGTTCTGATTTGCGGTAGATACGAAGGAATTGATCAGCGCGTTGCGGACAATCTTGCTGATGGAGAAATTTCTATCGGGCCATACGTGCTTGCAGGAGGCGAACTAGGAGCGCTGGTAGTAGCTGAGGCTGCAATTCGATTACTCCCGGGGGTATTAGGCAACCCACTTTCCCTCCAAGAGGAATCCCATGGCAAAGAAGGGCAAGTAGAAGCCCCGCAATACACAAAGCCAGAAGAATATAATGGCTGGAGGGTTCCGGGCGTGCTTCTTTCCGGAAATCATGCTCAAATAGAATCATGGAGAAAAAATCCTTAACACTATGAACACCCCTCTTTTTTTAATTCCAATTCTCGTAGGACTCATTACGCAATTCTCGAAGCGATTTTTTAATCGTGAGTGGAAATCAGAAATGCATGACAAATTGCCGCACTTGCCTCATTACGGCGGAATGCCTTCTGCACATACAGCATTTGCGTTTTCCATGCTTACCGTTATTGCGCACACGAGTGGCATAACGAACCCTCTGTTTGCAGTCGCTGTCGTTCTTGCCGTTATTATTCTCGACGATGCATTGCGTATGCGCATATTCCTAGGTCGCCACGGGGAAGCGCTCGTACGACTTATTTCCTTACTCCCGGATCATCAAAAAAAGGACTTTCCGCCCCTAGAAAAGAAGCTTGGGCATGAGCCGCTCGAGGCAGTTGTGGGCGCCATATTTGGAGTATGCCTTACACTTCTCGCACTCTTCTTCTTCTAGCCTTGACAACCCCTAGAGCCTAGCTATACTGCCTAATACGACTGTATCAGTCTTTTTTCGTTGATTGGATCGGACCTTGTCAATTTCATCCTGTGCATTATGCGGATAATGAACACAGAACATAATCTGCGCAATTTTGCGCGATTGTAAAGTAATGACGTAAGAATTTGTCCCCCCGGATGATTCTTGCGTCGCCCACCTCATCTTTTATTAGATGGGGTCACAATTAAGAGTTTGATCCTGGCTCAGGCTGAACGCTGGCAGTATGGATAAGGCATGCAAGTCGAACGGTCCTTCTTACCAATTTGATAGCAATATTGAAGAGGTTTGAAGGATAGTGGCAAATGGGTTAGTAACACGTTGGAAATCTACCCAGAAGTGGGGAATAATCTACCGAAAGGTGGACTAATACCCCATAGTCCCTGAATACGAAAGTATTCTTGGTAAAGATTTATCGCTTCTGGAAGATCCTGCGTCCTATCAGCTAGTTGGTGAGGTAACGGCTCACCAAGGCTACGACGGGTAGGGGGTGTGAGAGCATGACCCCCAACACTGGAACTGCGACACGGTCCAGACACCTACGGGTGGCTGCAGTCGAGAATCTTCGGCAATGCACGAAAGTGTGACCGAGCGATACTGCGTGCAGGAAGAAGGCCTTCGGGTTGTAAACTGCTGTCGTATGGGAAGAACTTTGACGGTACCATACAAGAAAGGGGCGCCTAACTCTGTGCCAGCAGGCGCGGTAATACAGAGGCCCCAAGCGTTAGCCGGATTTATTGGGCGTAAAGGGTCCGCAGGCGGAATAGTGCGTCTTCTGTGAAATCCTATCGGCTCAACCGAGAGGCTGCAGTGGATACGACTATTCTTGAAGCAAGGAGAGGTAAGCGGAATTCCTAGTGGAGCGGTGAAATGCGTTGATATTAGGGAGAACACCAATTGCGAAGGCAGCTTACTGGCCTTGTCTTGACGCTCAGGGACGACAGCGTGGGGAGTGAACGGGATTAGATACCCCGGTAATCCATGCCGTAAACGATGTCAACTAGGCATTGGGAGTATCGACTCTCTCAGTGTCGAAGCTAACGCGTTAAGTTGACCGCCTGGGTAGTACGGCCGCAAGGCTAAAACTCAAAGGAATAGACGGGGACCCGCACAAGTAGAGGAGCATGTGGTTTA
>CAZZHI010000029.1:4907-6462 GCA_964654145.1 uncultured Candidatus Saccharibacteria bacterium | reverse complement strand
GTAATACATTCGCCTCCAAAGCGACCAACGAGGGTTCGATTCCTTCCACCCCTGCAACGCAGGCAGCGCATTTGCTAATTCAACTTTATTGTACTATGTTCACTTCGTTACAGCTGTTGTAACGTAGGTACTTTTCATATCTTTTTAGAAAGGAGTTTGAGCATGCCATTGCTATACTGGTTTTGGTGCTTGTTGGGATTTGGCCCAAAGCCCAAGGAGCAAGAAACTCAAACGTGTTGGCGCAGGTGGCCTGGAATTATTCCGAAGCAGGATATAAATGGCCGCGAAAATTTTGATGAGTTTGTTCAGAGAGATTATCGAAACAGGGGGTGCAGGGCTCGAGGGTACGATTCTGGCGGTGGTTGGTATAATTTTCGCGGAACGTGTAAACCGGGCCACTGCGTTGAGTGTGATAGTGATCGGAAATTTGAGAGGGAATTTCTTATGGCGGATTCTCAAAAGATCTCTATTGAAGAAAAGAAGTTGCCTGACTTCGATGCCGACGTTGGTCCGGATAATCCCATAAATCAAGAGGCGGCGAACGCGCGTGGATTGCAGTATGACAGAGAGTCGGGTGTATACCGAGACAGTGACGGATGCTTGGTGCGCGATCGGTTCGGACAACATTTGGGATAAGATGTTCGGAAGGAGAGAAGGATGCTCGCACAAAACCCCATCGAGCTAAAATAAGGGGTTCTTTTTTATACAAAGAAAAAACGCCATAACCTTATAAGGTTACGGCGTATGAATGTTCATAGCTACGGGAAAAAGTCTGGTGGGAAGCCGACGTGGGCTGTGTGCGAGACTGTGATCGCAGGATCGTTTTTCAGGGAGGCAATGGCAGCTTTCGTGCATTCTTTCCAGTTTGGATGTTCTATATTTGTAGACTCTGAGGCGAGGCATATGCGTGCCTCGGATTCGTGTAAAAACAATCCAACAACAGGGCTGGTATGCCCATGTTCAAGGATTGCTTTAGTGGAGAACACATCGATTTTTGGCAGATTGGGAGTTGGCCATTCTAGGTGGTGATAGGGGATAATGCCTCCTCGCACAGTGATTGCAAAGTACTGGTCACTGAAGATATGCTCCGAGACCGCTGCTTTGTTGTGCGATCGATTCGCTATTTTTCTCATGGAGACTATGCCGGTATCATCGCGATATAGCCGGTAAAGGCCACCTACCGTTACTGCAAAGATTTCATGCAAGAATTGAGGGATGCCCATGGAATATGCTCCTGTGCTCGGGATTTGAATTGGAAAAGATCAACTTCTATATATGCTGTATTTTTATGCAAAAGTCAATAATTGCACATGTAAAAAAAAGAGCCCGATGCGAAGCTCTGTATGTTGATACCAGCCAGTGGGTCGAGGTCGCTGGTCAACATAAGATTCTTTCGCATCGGACTGGTTCGTTATAGAAAACCCGGTACTCTCTATCGTGAACCGCCCATAACGTCTTCGGAGACGTTTGAGGAGCCGCATAGTGCGGATTCACGGGGCGTAGGCTTCTCTGCATGCGCTGGAAGTAGCGAAAACAGCACATGCAGGTGCTTGCC
>CAZZHI010000029.1:0-4807 GCA_964654145.1 uncultured Candidatus Saccharibacteria bacterium | reverse complement strand
ATTTCGCTTTTTACGATTCGGTATGCATACCGAGCTCCGCGCCAGTCTACATACATAGTGTCGCCATTCTTTAATTCGTTGATCCGAATAAATGCGAATCGAAATGCGCCTTTCCAAGGCTCTCCTGTACTATGCGCAGAAATGAAGGCGTTCCCAAGGGCGCCGGGGGTAACTCCGTTCGGGTAAAGCGCAGCACCTTGTTCGAGTGTTTTTATAATGTCTGCATCTGCAAGAGAGGGGCTTTGTATAACAGGGACGTTTACGCCGATTGCAGGAATGCGAATCCAGTTTTGGGTTGCCTCGGCCGCATTATACGCAGGCGTAAGCGGTACCTGTATTGGATATGGGTTCACAATAATTTCTGGATCAGGAGTTGCAAACGGAACAAGCCTGTCTGGGCTTACGGGGAGCTGAGCGATGCGTTCAGGGGATGGATTAAAGATTGTACTTAAAAGCGGGGCAAAGGTAGTTGCGCTAATAACCAACCCAAGGATAAAGAGGAACGCAGACACGAATGTGACTACGAACATAAATACGGCAGTTCGCTTTGGCATAGGGGTAATGAGGTATTCCCGGGTATTTTTCATAACCGATCATTATAATCCTATTTTATGAAATTGTCAATATCTAGGTGTAAAAGAGGCTTTATATAAGCAAAAAACCCGTCCGCCAGGCGGCGGATACGGGTTTTTAGGTTTCGCACTCCAAAAAGACTATACGTCTTGTGGCTTAACGGTTGTGCGCTTGTTTCCACGGGATCGTGCTGCTGCGTCATCCAACATGGCCATTACTTTTTTGTTTATTGCTTCAGGGAGGTCTCCAGACATTTTCGCGTTCTTGTCTTTGAGGTATGCCCGAACCTTACTTGCTACAACGAGAAGTTCGCTCATAGATACCCACCTCCTTTAGCTGTGTTCATAGAATTCAGGGTTTTCCACATCGCTAAAAGTCTACCATTACAGGGCTTATGAGCACAATCTATGCAAATAGGAGGCTGGTGGCGAGAAATATCACGAACGAAGCATGCGCGATTAACGCCGGATGTTGGATGTGTGCCTTGATGATAATGTTAAGCGCCACTAAAAATCCAAGTACGAGAAGAATAATCGACATGAGTCCGCGCGTAGTGCGCACAAGGCTGGAAGAAAAACTTTTTCCTGGCGCGTTATGCTCTATGCCGAAGGCGGGTGTGATGGTGAGGGTTTCTGAATTTACGGTAACTGGTTTTTTTGTAGAAAATAATTGCCATGCTTCATGTGCAGTGTCTCCTGATAGCGCAACATATTGATGATCGAATGCGGGGGAGAGAAGAAGCGTATACTGTTCCGGAAGTATAGGAGGTACTTCTGGATTTTCAAATGAAACAGAATTAGAGAGTGCGCTTTTTACGCCATCTGCATTTTGGGAAAATGCTTGCGCGGTCAGTGTTCCGCTCGGGAGTGTTTTTGAAGCAAGGGAAATTGTTTGAGACCCTGATGGTGGCAGTTTTACGCTTGCTTTTTGAGCTGCCCCGATAAGGAGCGTGGCAGTATCGTTCCCACTACCTTCTATAGTAAATGAAGCAATATCGTCGGAGTTTTCAGGTGTATGCGCCATCGAAATGCGAGGGACTTTCGGGAGGGGGGGGGGGGTAGGAGTTGCGGCTACTGTTGGTGCTGGGCTCGGCGCAATAGTTGGGACGGGCGTAGGGGGTATAGTAGTTGGAGCTGCTTCTGTTGCGTTTGATGTGCCGGCGACGGCAGGTGCGGCAGAGGAAATAGGCGTCCCGAACATATGTACAACGATAATAGATGTACCCCCTTCAAATTCTCCTTGGACAACAGCAATACCTGTTTCTGTATATGAGGCGTTGAGCATATTTGCTTTGTGGGATGGGCTGGCAAGCCATGCAGATACTACGTGCTCTGCGTCATAAAAATCTATCGCAAGGTTTTCTCCCGCAACTTGATATGCGTAGTCCGTTTTTTTCATCCAGAACCAAGGAGAAACTCCACTTGGGGAAATATGAGCAAAATATTGGTGTTTGAGCATATCTTCTCCCTTCATGCGGGCTGCTTGTGATAGCTTGCTACTGACTGTAAGGGGGGCAATGCCTTGCTGTACGCGTGCTTCGTTCGTAAGCTGCACCATTCGGGCATCGGTGATGGTAGAGAGTGCTGCAGTGCTTGGAGTTAAGGCAAGTGCGCCTATTGCAACCAGCTTGGCGACTACTAAAAAGGTGGAAATATACGCAAGCGGACGGTGGCGCAATGCGAGTGGCCAATGGTTGTTTTCTGCGTGAGGAATAAAACAGACTTTTGCAACGCCCATAAAACGTAGTGTATCGTATAACTACATCTATGAATATCGTTATTATGGCAGGGGGCGGGGGTACTAGATTGTGGCCTCTCTCTCTAAAATCACTCCCAAAGCAGTTTTTAGACTTGGGAACAGGCAAGACGCTTCTTGAGCATACGTATGATCGTGCTCGAGCAATGGCTGATGCTGAAAATATATATATTGCGACCACTTCGGATTATCAGGAGAAGATTCAGGAGCTTTTGCCGAGCGTGCCTTCTGAAAACGTATTTTTAGAACCAGAGCGCAGAGAAACCGGCCCAGCCTTTGCGGCAGCTGCAGTGCAACTGACCAACGCTGGCAAGCAGGATGAACCGACTCTGTTTTTGTGGGCGGACCATGTGTTTACGAATGAAGAGGCGCTGCTTTCTGATTTAGCAGTAATGAGGCAGCTGATTGAAGAAGACTCAAAGCGAGTAGTTATTATCGGCCACATTCCAGTTGCTCCGGAAACTGGATTTGGATATATGAAAATGGGCGAGGCAGTTGCCGGCTATGATCACGTGTACAAGATTGATTCATTTAAAGAAAAGCCAGACGAAGAAACAGCAAAGCGCTACGTGGAAGATGATTCATATTTTTGGAATATCGGATACATGTGCGTTACGCCCGCGTTCTTGCTTGAAGAGCTGAGCACATACACGCCAGAGCTGCACACTGAAATTATGAAGTATGCGGAGGCGTTGAAAACAGAAGGAAGGGAAGCTGCTGCCAAAATATATCGAACAATTCCAAAGGTTGCGATCGACTATGCGCTGAATGAAAAAACAAAACATATTGTGGCCGTAACAGGGGATTACGGATGGAGCGATGTTGGAAGTTGGGGAATTGTAAAGCAGTTATTCGGAACAGATGGAGACCATGTTCCCCATGGGCACCATATTCATGTTGATAGTCATAATAACTATGTGTACAACGCAACAGATAAAGCAGTTTCTTTAATTGGGATTTCTGATTCTATTGTAGTTGTAACGAAAGAAGCAGTGCTGGTAACGGATATGAACAGTTCTCAAAAGGTAAAAGAAGTAGTGCAAAAGCTAGAAGCAGACGGAAAAGGGCAATATCTGTAATAAACATATATGATGAAAATTACCAATCGGAAGAAGTTCACCACACTCCTTCTTGTTTCGTTGATTTTAATTGCTGCGGGGCTATTTCGCCTGGTGTGGGGAAGCGGATCTATTCTAAAGTCAGGGGAGATTGAAATTACCCAGGGGCAAAAAGCGGCGGACGTATGGCGCAAGATTGTAGATGATGGGTATTCTGACCGAACCATTTCTTGGAAATACTATGGAAGGCTGGGGAATGCAGCAGCAAAAATCCAAGCGGGTGTATACCATGTAGAAAAGGGAGAGAGCGTATCTTCCGTAGTGCAGCGCTTTGCAAAAGGCGATGTGCAGACTAAGGAATTTGCCGTTACTTTTCCGGAAGGATTTACGCTTGAACAGATTGCCGCTCGGTATGCTGATAGAACAGGGAAGTCCGCACAGGATTTTATATCTGAAGCGATAGTCGGAAATTATGCAGACAAGTTTTCGTTCTTAGAAGGACTGGCGCCAAGCCGCAGCCTGGAAGGATACTTATTCCCCGATACGTACCGCATAACTCCTGACGATACTCCGCGCGATGTGCTGCTCCGTATGCTTGGAAACTTCGACGCAAAAGTCCCGCAAAACTTGCGTGATGAAGCTAAAGCGAGCGGAAGAACCTTAGACGATATTGTGAACATGGCGAGCATTATAGAAAAAGAAGTGCGCCACTCTGAAGATATGGCAATGGTATCGGGAGTGCTATGGAAGCGCATTGATTCTGGGGAAGGGTTGTATGCTGATGCTACGCTCGAATACATTGTTTCAAAAAATGGAGAGCTTACTGTGGCGGATTTAACACTGGACTCTCCATATAACACCCGGAAGTACCGAGGGCTTCCGCCGACAGGAATTAGCAATCCGGGCTTGCGCGCAATTCTTGCAGCTATCCGCCCGCAGGAATCAGACTATTACTACTACCTAACAGCCAAAGACGGAACAACGATTTTTGCAAAAACAAACGACGAGCACAATCGCAACAAGGTAAAATATTTGTAATAAAAATCCCCACGAAGTAGTTGCACTACTTGTGGGGAGGGGTGCCGAGGTTAGTCGTGCACCAGAGTTTCGTCTGCTTGTTGGACCGAGGAAGCTTTCTTGCGACCAATGATGGTTATTCCTCGCGGACCCTTCTCTTCTACGTATGGATAGGATTCCAGGGCTTCTCGGAAGTTATTCATCGGACTATCTGATCGGGTCAAAGAAACTTGCCAGGTTCTTTGTGGAGGTGGTAGGGCTCTATCGTAGCAATAGAAAGTGAACTGGTCCTCATAAATGAGGATGATGCTCCATGGTAAAGAGGAAAGAGCTCTTTGAGGGGTCATTCCGACGGAAGCAGGGCTTCCTTCATTCTGCGAAGATGGGCTGAGGATTTCGAACAT
>CAZZHI010000028.1:0-6566 GCA_964654145.1 uncultured Candidatus Saccharibacteria bacterium | reverse complement strand
TCGGCGGCAACGTAGGAGAGACTGTTATCAGATAGGTATGAGGGATGTGTTGAAGCAACTTCTTGCAGTGCTGATGTTAGCGCTGGTGTATTCGGGTGCTACGTATGCTCAAACTGGAGCTAAGATTATTCCACGAGATAGAAGCAGCGCATCGATTCATGAAGGATTGAGCGGAACGACGAGCGCGGGAGTGAAGCAAAATATTAATCCGTTAATTGGACAGCTTCCCGCGAGTTATATTCCGTTTCGCGGATTAGGGAGGGCTATTGCGAGCTTGGTAACTCCGTTTGGAATCGGTTCGCCGACACCTTCTGATCCGAGTTCCTATGGGTTCAAGCCAACTGTGCAAATAGTTGCTCCGCGAGCATCGCAAACAAGAACGGCAACGAGGCTTTTTGAAGGAGAGAAAGGGCTTGGCGGGAAAAATGTTACGGACGTAGCTCAGCTTGGCCAACCGGGCGGGCAAAATCCGGGCGATCCGTATTGGGTTGCGTACCCTCGCCCTGGAAATGTAGAAAATCCGCCGTTAGCTCAACTGGTACATCATCCATATGATTGTTTTTGTAGGTGGGATGAAACAATTAATTGCCCACTTCAGGAGAGTCCGTTTTGGCATATTAATTTTGGTGCACCGTGGGTTCCTCCACATTTTACTCCTGTGTCTTGCCAGGCATGTTTTGGAGTGCATCGTATTCGCAAGCATGATTTTTATGTTGGGCAAAGCAAGAGTGGAGCATTTGATGGATATCCGTTTACGTATCCGTATGATCCTGGGTATCGCGAATGCTTAACGCAAAGTATTGATAGTTTTTCAGCATCGGGGCCGGGTGGAGTTGCGCCAGGAGAGCCTGGGCTCTACGGATTGTAAAAAATATATGGTATACTTTACATATAATTATTTCACAATATGAACTCAACACTTCTTCCGTTTCATCAACAGCTAGGTAATGCGTGGAAACTGTTTCTCCATCGATGGGGAGTAGCAGCAATACTACAGGCGCTCATGGTTATTCCAGGGATATTAATGCTTCCGCTGGTAACGGAGTACCTCGCAGCTACATCGCAGGGAATTGATTCAGCAATTGTCTTTGAAGAAACTATTTACGGTACACAGTTCTTAATTGGCTTTATTCTTCTTCTTTTGTTAGGAGTATTTACCTCAGCTGCTATGGGAATTCTTTTCTCTTCAAAGGAAAAACTTTCCTTCTTTGCTGTTATTACTGCAACGTCGATGCGATACATCCCAGTGCTCTATTCAAGTATTTTAGCAGGGCTTGCAGTTGCTGTTTCGCTTATTCCTGCTCTGGGGCTTAACTATTGGTATTCACTATTTGCTCGTTCCGGAATTGAAATTAGCGCGAGCGGAATTGTTGCCATTGATGCCATCGTGTTGATCGCAATTGTTGCACTCTTAATTCCTGCAGCGATTGTTGCGGTTTGGGTTATGTACGCACCACTTGTAACTGCAATAAAGGCTGCTCCTGCCGGATTTACGGCATTAATGTTTGCTAAGAATCGAGTACACGGCCACTTGTGGCAAGTATTGTGGAGGATTATTGGAAGCTTGGTATTATTCCAAATTGTTTCTGTGAGTGTTTCCATGTTGCCGTATGCTTCATATCTTGTTCCTTTTGCGCTCATGATTATTACGACTGCATTTTTTGTAGAGTTATACAAAGAGTTAAATAACGGAGAACTGTAAACAAAGGGGGTGATTCACATGGCAAATAAAAGCTTACAGTTATGGGCAGCAGTGCTCTTGCTTGTTGGCGGTCTTGTTCACTTGATTCCTGCACTCTATTTGAGTCTTGCATCTCTTACGGGTGGGCAGCCTTGGATCCAGATCGTAGTTGGGATTCTATCTGTGATAGTTTCTCTCGTAATGTTCGCTGGAGACAAGTCCGACGCAAAGTAGCTTTAGGTGTTATCCCGGGCTTTGATCCGGAATCTCTATAAAACCCCCTCTCTACGAGGGGATTTTATATTATGGATATGTAGATATGATACGATTTGCTTATGTGGAGCATTTTTAGAAGGTCTTTGGTTGGATCCTACGCAAAAGATATTACCGGCGATGCATGGCTTAATGAGACATCTCTCCCCGCAGCTGCTCAGGGGGCGGTGCGAGGAAAACAGCCACTTCGATTTTCTCACGAGCTTGCTGGCAAGATAGTAGTGATTCATTTTTGGGGAAGCTCTTCCCCCATTAGTCTGCAAGATTTACCGTATTTGCACACGTTGTGGGAGATGTACGGAGAAAAAGGGCTCGTTATTATCGGGGTGCATACTCCGGAATATTCTGTTACAGACGATATAGCAAACGCAGAAAATGCTGCGCTTCGGTTTCATTTAGATTATCCGATAGTGCATGACTCTTCGTACTCTACGTGGGATAGGTACAATACATCTACGTGGCCAAGGACAATTGTGGTTGATGAAACGGGAATTATACGAGTTGATCACGCGGGGCCTCACAGTAAGGATGTTGTTGAGAAGGGTGTTCGGGATTTATTGCGGCATATATCTGGTGAAGGCGCGATGGTTCAACCAGCTGCTCTCCATAGTACTCCGCCTATTTCCCTTTCTCGCCAAGCAATTGAAGCGCAAGGAATTGCGCTTTCTCCATTTGTTGATCCGGCTCAATACCATATGCCGTACAAGCTGCCGCTTCATAGTATCGGGCTTTCTGGTTGGTGGATTACTTCAGAAAAAGAACTTGTCAGCGGAAAGAGTACGCCGGATCAATCGCTGGCTATTCATTTTTTTGGATCAAGCGTTGTATGTCGGATGCGAGCACTTTCCCCAGAGGGCGCAACGATAAAGGTGTTTCTTGATACGAAAGAGGTGACAGAAAAGTTACTTGTTACAATCGAACAGGAATACGTCATTTTGGAGGGCGCCGTTCTTGCCGCTCATATGTGTAAGGTTGTTGTGATTACCGGATCAGTAGGAATTTCTTCGATTTCATTTTCTTGATATTCTGCGCTACCATTGATAGCTATGCCAAAGCTATCAATTATTTCAAACCCAGCCCACGAGGCACTTGGTGATATTCTGATTATCCCTGTAGACGCAACCCTTTCGCAGATAGAAAGCGTTTTCCCGAAAGAAGTTGCCCATGAGGTGCTTTTATTGATGAAAAAAGTGCAATTTGCGGGCCAGTGGGGGCGAGCAGAAATTGTCATGGCGCCAAAAGGGCTTTCAGTCCCTTTTCTTGCATTGGTTGGAATGGGTAATGGAGGCAGTTCGGACGATCGCCGATCAGAGGGGATTCGTCGTGGGGTTGCTTCTGCAATTGTAGACGGAAGGGCGCACCTACTTCGTAATGTCTGTATTGCGATTCCCCGAATGGAGTTTCTTGCTGCGGCAGTAGAATCGGCGCTTATGACCGACTATTGGTTTTCGCATCATAGTGCGCAGGTGAAGCAAGAGAAAAAGGCTCGTTCGTTACTCTCGGTCTCTTTGTATGTGCCGGGGAAAGAGTATGTTCAAGTGGGAAGGAAAATAGTTTCTTCTATTGAGGCGCGTGTTGCTGGAATTACTCTCACGAGAGACCTGGTAAATCAGCCTGCATCTCATATGTCCCCCCTTGTACTAGCGGAAGAGGCTCGAAGAATTGCAAAAGCATCACCTCAAATTTCTGTAACAATTATGAATCGCAAGCAGGCGCTTCAAAAGAAGTTCCTCGCATTTCTTGCAGTTGCACGAGGGTCTATTCAAGAGCCGTACGTTATTCACTTGAAGTATGTTCCAAAAAAGAAACCAAAGAAAAAGATTGTACTCATTGGAAAGGGAATTACGTTTGATTCTGGTGGGCTTTCGTTAAAGCCAGCAAATTCAATGGAGAATATGAAAATAGATATGGCCGGTGCCGCCACGGTGCTGGGGCTTTTCTCTATTCTTCCTGCAATTCGCCCGGATGTAGAGGTGCATGGGGTTATTCTTGCATGCGAGAATATGCCATCGGGCGACGCATATAGGCCCGGCGATATTATAGAATCTATGAGTGGGAAAACAATTGAGGTATTAAACACTGATGCGGAAGGGCGAATTACGCTTGCTGATGCGTTAACCTACGCAAGTGGAATGAAGCCAGATGCTATTGTTGACCTTGCAACGCTTACGGGCGCATGCGTGGTAGCGCTCGGAGATACTCATGCAGGACTGTTTGGAAATTCTGAAACATTAAATCAAAGAATTATGCGTGCAGCGGAAGAGTCTGGGGAAGGTATGGTGGAATTCCCATTGCCGGAAGAATACCGGCCAACTGTTCAAAGCCGCGTCGCCGACATGCGGAATACATCGTTTATGAGAATGGGTGGGGCAATTACCGCAGCGCTCTTTTTGCAAGAATTTGTCGGAAAATCGCCTGTTACAAAAAAAGCAATTGATTGGGCGCACATTGATATTGCGGGGCCCGTATATGCAGAGATGCCGCTTATTCCGTATTGGCAATTTGGCGCAACGGGCTACGGTGTGCGAATGCTCGCAAAGCTTGTTGAAGAATTTGGAGAGTAGGCTATAGGGTCTGTTCCGCGAAGCTGCATAATCTGGCGAAAGCGAATCAGGCCCCTCTCCCCGTGTTGGGAGAGGGTTGGGGTGAGGGCCGTATTTCGTCGTGAGCAGCCCTCATCCGCGCCCTCCGCACAAAGGCTCCGGGCTAACCTTCTCCCTGTTAGGGAGAAGGGATTACTTTTTTGCTTTCTTTCGCAATTTGGCAATAGTGTCTCGCAATTGAGCTGCCTTTTCGAATTCCATATTTTGCGCAGCTAATTGCATTTTGTTTGTAAGGCGCTTGATTGCATGTTCTGCTTCGTCTTTTGATATTTTTTCCGGAACTTCCACTTCTTCTATTTGTTTCGACAGAGTAGATGCTTTAATTTCTTTTACGATAGATGTTGGAGTAATTCCATGTTCTTTATTATATGCAATCTGAATGGCTCGGCGTCGCTTTGTTTCATCCATTGCGCGCTGCATGGATCCGGTAATTCTATCCGCGTACATAATAACGTGCCCTTCGAGGTGTCGTGCTGCACGACCCATCGTTTGGATGAGTGCCGTTTCGCTGCGCAAGTACCCTTCTTTATCTGCGTCCATAATTGCAACTAAAGAAACTTCTGGTAGGTCGAGGCCTTCTCGGAGTAGGTTGATTCCAACTAAAATATCGTATGCTCCTGACCGCAGGTTCCGAAGAATATCGATGCGCTCGAGTGTGTCTATATCTGAATGGAGATATGCTGCTTTCATTCCTGATTCTATAAGATACGTTGCGAGCTCTTCTGCCATACGCTTGGTAAGCGTCGTAACCAGTACGCGCTGATTTTTTGCTACCGTTTTTTTGATAGCATCCATAACGTCATCGATTTGGTGGGTTGTAGGCCTGATTTCAATTTCTGGATCAATGAGCCCCGTTGGCCGCACGATCTGTTCTACTACTGCCTTCGCAGTATTTTTTTCATAGGGGCCTGGAGTTGCTGATATGTATACGGTTTGCCCGATCCTATCTTCGAATTCAAAAAACTTTAAGGGGCGATTATCTTTTGCGCTTGGCAGGCGGAATCCGTATTCAATTAAGTTTTGTTTTCGTGCTGCATCCCCCGCATACATAGCCCCGACTTGCGGGATCGTCATGTGCGATTCGTCTATGAATGTTAAGAATCCCTTTTCTCCATATGCAAAGCGGAAGTAATCAATGAGCGTAGATGGCGGCTCACCAGGCTGCCTTCCGTCCAATTGGCGAGAGTAATTTTCAATTCCAGATACATAGCCAATGTGCTCGATCATTTCGAGGTCATAATTTGTTCGCTCCGTAATTCGTTCTGCTTCGGCAAACTTTTCGCGCTTTTCAAATGCTGCAGCTTGTAGCTTCGCTTCTTCGCGTATTGCTTCTAGGGAAGCTTTTTTCTTTTCGTCGTTCGTCATAAAGAACGTAGCGGGGAAGATAGCCGCAGATTCTACGTGCTCTCGTTCGTACCCCGTCATCGGATCTATTTTTGATATGCGGTCAATGTGCGGACCAAAAAATTCTACTCGAACCACTACATCTTCGCCGGCGGGGAATACGTCTACCGTATCTCCTCGTACGCGAAAGTTCCCTCGTTCAAGGTCTATGTCGTTTCGTTCATATTGGAGTGCGCTTATGTTTCGTAAAAAATCTTGGCGAGAGATTGCATCTCCCGTTTTTACAAATACTCGTGCGTTTAAGTAATCTTGCGGAGAGCCAAGGCCGTAAATACATGACACAGAAGCTACTACCACCACGTCTTTCCGTGAAAGAATTGCTTCCATCGCGCTATGCCGTAAGCGATCAATTTCATCATTAATTGCTGAATCTTTTGCAATGTATGTTCCGGTGCGTGGAATATAGGCTTCTGGTTGGTAGTAGTCGTAGTATGAAACAAAATATTCTACTGCGGCATCCGGAAAGAACGTGCGGAACTCTTCGGCTAATTGAGCGGCTAATGTTTTGTTGTGGCTAATAATAAGCGCAG
This sequence comes from uncultured Candidatus Saccharibacteria bacterium, assembly GCA_964654145.1. GTDB lineage: Bacteria > Patescibacteriota > Andersenbacteria > UBA10190 > UBA10190 > HO2-45-11b. The sequence continues at coordinate 75 of CAZZHI010000028.1, read as the reverse complement.
GCATCCCTGTTTCTGCAATCACGGATGCGGCAGTCATGGTTTTTCCAGATCCGGTTACGCCCAAGAGGGTCTGCC
>CAZZHI010000027.1:0-6589 GCA_964654145.1 uncultured Candidatus Saccharibacteria bacterium | reverse complement strand
AAACAGGAAGAAGTAGTTCTTTAAAATGTTGCCAGCGGGCAGAGTTACATAACCATGTAGCTCTGACCCGCTTTTTTTGACTTTAAAATAGACTTGACAAAATGGATATATAGGAATATAATGGTAAGTTGTTTTACAAAGGGGAATACGTGCTAGATGCAGAAATAAGGCATTTCTGTGGCAAATGAGAGCTTCGCGCAATATAGATAGGACGGTTAACAGCTTTCCTACCCTTGAGCAAAAAAGCGGTTGTGGAGACCTACTGCTTCCATAACTTAAATCCTCGTTGCCACTGAATTGCCTTTTTTAGTTCGTTCGTTTATAGTTCTCATCAATGTGCGTCCTTGTGATGCGCAGTGATCTTTTCTTCTATGAGCCCCGTTTTGAAGGAGCGGGGTGCATCCCAGGCATACGACCAATGTCCCTTTATGGGACAACCTGGGAGAGTGTGCGGAATACAATATATATTGTGCATAGTCTCCCGTTGTCGTACTCTGAAACAGTGCAGAGTGTATTATCACAATCATACCGTTCCCATATGAACGGGGAATTATCTGAAACGCTTGCAGAAAGCGAAGGTCGTCTTGCTGGCTGGGTTGCATCCCGCCGTGATCATGGAGGGCTTATTTTTATTGATTTGCGCGATAAGACAGGCGTAGTTCAGCTTACGTTTAACCCAAAGCTTCACGAGGCTGCATGGAAAACAGCGGAAACATTGCGCGACGAATATGTGGTGTCTGTTGTGGGTATTGTCCGCAATCGTCCGGCAGATATGGTAAATAGCAAAATAGGTAGCCTGGGTACAATTGAAATTGAAGTAACAGATATCGTTATTGAAAGTGCGGCAGAAGCGCTTCCGTTTGCAATTGAAGATAGTACGGTGAGCGAAGATATTCGGCTTGCGTACCGGTTTTTAGAATTGCGATCAAAAAAGATGCAAGACATGATCGCAAGGCGAGCTGGATTTATTCAGGAAGTGCGCAATTTTATGATTGGGCGCGGATTTACAGAAGTGCAGACGCCAATACTCGCAAACTCATCCCCAGAAGGGGCGAGGGATTTCTTGGTGCCGTCTCGATTGCATCCTGGGAAATTTTACGCATTGCCGCAGGCGCCGCAACAGTACAAGCAGCTGTTGATGGTAGGGGGGCTCGATAAATATTTTCAAATTGCACCATGTTTTCGAGATGAGGATCCGCGAGCAGACCGCCACGCGGGGGACTTCTATCAGATCGACGTAGAAATGAGTTTTGTTGAGCAGGAGGACGTGCTTGCGCTTGGGCAGGAGCTATCTACGCATCTCACGCTCCATGCGGGCAAGAAGTTAAAGGACACAGTATTTCCGCGATTTACCTGGAAGGAGTCGATGGAAAAATTTGGAACAGATAAGCCGGATATTCGGTATGACTTTTTTATTACAAATATTTCCGCATTAGTAGAAGGGTCAGACTTTAAAGTATTTGCAGATGGGCTTGCTGGTGGGGGAGTGGTTCATGCGCTCCATGTAAAGGGTGGCGCGGCATTTTCTCGGAAGCAGATCGATATGTTTACGGAGCTCGCAAAGAAGCGAGGCTTGGGTGGAATGGCATATATGAAAATGAGCGGAGGGATTGATTCTCCAATTTTGAAATTTGTGGGAGATGAAGCGGCACAGGCGATTGCAGACAAGGTGGGCGCCGAGGAAGGGGATATTATTCTGTTCGGAGTAGGGCAGTGGCTTTCCGTGTGCCAAGCACTAGGAGATATTCGCAGTGCGGCAGCAAAGGAATTACGCGTGCTCGAAACTGATGAAATGAAAAATCAGGCAGCATGGTGTTGGGTTGTTGATTTCCCGATGTATGAAAAGAATGCAGATACAGGAGTAATTGAATTTTCGCATAATCCATTTTCTATGCCCCAAGGTGGAATGGAAGCGCTGGAAACGAAAGAACCGACAGAAATTTTGGCATACCAGTATGATCTGGTATTAAACGGATTTGAAATCAGTTCTGGAGCTATCCGCAATCATAAACCGGAAATATTATACAAAGCATTCGCTTTGGCAGGGTACTCTCCGGAAGATGTAGATAAAAAATTCGGAGGAATGATTCGCGCATTCAAATTCGGAGCGCCTCCACACGGAGGATTCGCGCCGGGGATTGATCGATTGCTTATGGTGCTTTTGGATGTGCCAAGTATTCGCGATATCTATGCCTTTCCGAAAAATGGACGAGGGCAAGATTTGATGATGGATTCTCCTGCGCCCGTAGATGCAAAGATGCTTCGCGATTTGCATATAGATACACTTGTGGAAGAATAAGGGGATGCCAAGCACGCAAAAAATACTAAGCGCAGCATTGTTGCTTCTTCTAGGAGTAGCACTCGGGAGGTCGAGCGCGTTTGAGCCTAAGGTAGAGCCGCCGAACCAGACAGACGAGCAAGTATTTGCTTCATCGCCATTTTGGGAAACCTGGAGCTTACTTCATAAGAATTTTATCGGCACACTAGATATAAAGAAGCTTTCTTATGGGGCAGTAGAAGGAATGGTGCGCGCATCTGGCGACCCATACACTGCATTTTCTGACCCTGCTGCAACGAAACAATTTAAAGAAGCCCTCAAAGGCAGCTTTTCTGGCATTGGGGCAGAAATGGGAATTAAAAATGGGTTGATTGTAGTAATTGCGCCGCTTGCTGGGTCTCCTGCGGAAAAGGCGGGAGTGAAGTCTGGTGACATTGTAGCCGCAGTAGATAAAAAGCCCGTTACGGAAGACATGACGCTCGATGAAGTAGTGAGGTCTATTCGCGGGCCAAAGGGGGAGAAGGTAGAGCTTACCGTATACCATCAAAACGATCGGGAAACTACGGACATTTCTATTATTCGAGAAGATATATCAGTGCAGAGTGTAAAGACGGAAATTAAAGATGGTATCGCTCATATTGTGATTACAAATTTTAATGAAGATACGGCTGAAAAATTTGTTGAAGCTGCGCGCGATGCAAAAAAGAAGAACGTGCGAGGCGTGGTGGTAGACATGCGTAATAACCCGGGCGGATACCTTGAGTCTGCGGTTACAATTTCTTCTCAGTTCTTAGATCCGGGAATGGTAGTAGTAATAGAAAAAGGAAAACGGGAGGTAACTCATAAAGTTCGTTCTACTGGCGTGTTGCGCGATGTGCCCGTTGTAGTGCTTGTAAATCACGGCAGCGCATCAGCTTCGGAAATTGTTGCAGGAGCGCTTCGAGATAACCTAGATGCGCCGATTATTGGAACAAAATCGTTCGGGAAAGGGTCTGTGCAGGAAGTGGTTGATCTTTCTGATGGATCCAGTTTACGCGTAACTATTGCAAAATGGTTTACGCCAAATAATCAATCAATTAGCGAGCAAGGGATTGAGCCTTCTGTGAAGGTTGAAGATAATGCTGAAACTCCGGAAGATGAGCAGCTAATAAAAGCCTTTGAGGAGGTCGTGAAATAATTCTATGGCTGGGACTCTCCAAGTACTATTGCTCGAAGATATAGACACGCTCGGAAGAGCGGGGGATATTGTGACTGTTGCAGAAGGGTACGCTCGCAACTCGCTTTTCCCTGCAGGCCGTGCAGCGCTGGCGACAAAGCAGGTACAAGAAGTAAAATCAGCAAAAGATGCTGCAAAGCAGCGTAAGGCGGAAGAGGAATTGCAGGGTTTTCAGAATATTGCAGACCGAATGGAAAATACAGAACTTGTAATTCCGATGAAAACGAAAGACGGAAGCGATATTTTTGGAAGTATTACAACAAAAACAATCAGTGAGTTGCTGGAAAAGGAATCTCAAGTTTCTGTGCCTACAAAGCGTATTTCTGGGCCATTTCCTATAAAGAGCTTGGGTACATACGATATTGCGGTACAATTAGGGCAGGGCGTGGAATTTCATATGAGTGTTACTGTTTCTCAAAGCGATGAAGAATAAGAAGCCTAAATATATATTCGTAACAGGGGGCGTGCTTTCGGGCCTTGGAAAAGGCATCACCGCAGCATCAATAGGAAACATTTTGAAGGATCGAGGACTTTCTGTGAATATGCAGAAGTTTGATCAGTATATTAACGTAGACGCAGGTACGCTTAACCCTGCAGAGCACGGAGAAGTGTTTGTAACGGACGATGGGGGAGAGACCGATTTGGATTTGGGGCACTATGAACGATTTTTATCCCAGAATGTAACAGGGGATTCTTCCGTTATGACCGGAGAGATTTACTTGGAAGTTATAAACAAGGAGCGCAGAGGAGAATACCTCGGCAAAACAGTTCAAGTTATTCCGCATGTAACAGAAGAGGTAAAGCGTAGAGCGCGCGTAGCGGCAACGAGCGGAGACTACGATGTGCACATTGTCGAAATTGGCGGAACGGTAGGGGATAACGAAGGGTTCCACTTTTTGGAAGCTGCTCGCCAAATGATGCTAGAAGAAGGCCGGGAAAATGTTCTGTATGTGCATGTAGTATTTTTGCCGTACTTAAAAGCTTCTGATGAAGTAAAAACAAAACCAGCGCAAAATAGCGTGCGAGAACTTCGCAGTATTGGAATCCAGCCAGATATTTTAATAACTCGCACTGATTACGAAATAGAAGAAAGCGCAGTAGCAAAGCTCTCGTTGTATACTAATGTTGAAAAGGAAGCGATTTTACCGCTTGTGACCGTAAAGAGTGTATATGAAGTACCGCTCATTATGGAGCAGCACCACCTTGACGACGTGATTATGAAAAAGCTGGCAATGGAAAATACCCAGCGCAAAACGAACGATTGGCCGCAATTGGTAGAAACAATCAAGCAAGAAAAACCAAAGGTAAAAATTGCGGTAGTGGGGAAGTACATAACAATGTTAGATACCTACGCGAGCATGGTAGAAGCGTTAAAAGCAGCATGCTGGCACAATACGGTTGATTTGGAGCTACTCTGGATAGATGCAGAAAAAGTAGAGCAAAACGATGCTGATGCTCTGGCCCTTATGAAGTCTGCAAAAGGGATTGTTGTTCCTGGCGGATTCGGCGTACGCGGAACGGAAGGTAAAATCCAGGCAATTACGTATGCGCGAGAAAACAATATTCCATACTTGGGGTTATGCCTGGGCATGCAGCTTGCAGTTATAGAATTTGCTCGTAATGTTGCGGGAGTGGCGCAAGCAACAAGCGAAGAATTTACTCCAGAATCCGATGCGTGTGTGATTCATATTATGGAATCGCAAAAAACAGTTACTGAAAAAGGTGGAACGATGCGCCTGGGCGGTTGGGACTGTGTGCTGGCAGAAGGAACAAAAAGCGCAGCAGCATACGGATCAACGAGTATTCGCGAACGCCACCGCCACCGCTATGAATTCAACAACGACTTCCGCGACAAGCTTACGGGGGCAGGGCTTACCATCGCCGGCACAACGCCAGATAATGCGCTTGTGGAAGTAATTGAACTTGCAGATCATCCGTTTTTCGTAGCCGTGCAATTCCATCCGGAATTTACAAGCAGACCCCTTGGCGGCCATCCATTATTTAACGCATTTATCGCAGCTGCCATAAAATAGGGAGCTCGCTCAATTAGAATTGACAACTTGTATCTATAGAGGTATTTATGTATACGCAGTAGCGGTTACGGTATTTTGTTCTTTTAACGAAAGGGAATATGTATCATGGCAAAGAAGGCTGCGTTGAAGCGAGTTTCTGTTCCAGTGCCTCAAAATCTCGCCGAAGCGAATGAGTCGTTGCGGAAGGTGGGGGAGTATGAACGTTCTCTGCAGGAACTCCAGCAGGAAATTGACGAGAAGATTGCGGAAATCGGGAAAGAGTATGCTTCTCGCATTGAGGAGCAAACTCAAGGATTGAATGCAGAAATGGAAGCGTTGCATTCGTTTGCGGAAAGCCATCGGAAAGAAATTCTGCCCAATGGGTCCAAAACGGTTCAGCTGGTATCCGGCACCATTTCTTGGCGAATGACGCCGTTGGCAGTTTCTGTGAAAGGGGAGGACAATGTCCTCGCGTTCATTAGGAAGCAGCGGAAGCTCAAGCGGTTTCTCCGTATTACGGTGGCGCTGAACAGACAGGCGATGCTCGCAGAGCCAACCACGGCTCGAACCATCCCCGGTGTTACGATTTCTCAACACGAGGAATTCTATGCCAAGCCCAAAGGAGCGACCGCGGAAATCACGGTCGATAACAAGGGCAAGGCAACTATTATTCCTCCTGAAAGCGAGAAGAAAGGAAAGAAAAAGAAAGCAGCGTAAGTATATGTGCAGAGCGACTCCTATGAGGGTCGCTTTTTTCTATACGGATGATTTTAGAGAGCGTACTTCTTCGCTTGTAAGTTCTCGTGAATCCCCAGGTTGCATGGATTCTAATTGAATACCGCCAATACGGATGCGTTTGAGCTTTTGCACCGTGAGGTTAATGGCGCCACACATGCGGCGGATTTGGCGATTGCGGCCTTCTTTAATAACGATGCGGAATGTATGGGGGCTAAGAAGCGCTGCTGTTGCTGGGAGGGTGGGGCCGTCTGACAGCGTAAGGCCGGATTCAAACGGAGCTATTGTTTCGGGGGATAGAGTTTCGCGTACGGTGACTTCATATTCCTTTTCTGTAGTATGAGTATC
>CAZZHI010000026.1:0-7929 GCA_964654145.1 uncultured Candidatus Saccharibacteria bacterium | reverse complement strand
GTCGCTTCGCGACACGCTCGCTCCTGCCGTTTCGGGCAAAAGTGAAAATTGGCGGAGAGGGTGAGATTCGAACTCACGGTACCTTTCGGTACGACAGTTTTCAAGACTGTTGCCTTAAACCGCTCGGCCACCTCTCCTCCAGGTTTGACTTTCGCACGTTTTTGTTAACAGTGCAACTTTTCGGGTATATACTAAATATACTATGCAAATAAACACAAAGGGATTTTTTGGCGGTATGAACACATTTTTTAGTAGGGCGGTACTTGCTATCTTCGTAGCAAGTGTTTTTATATCTCCTGTGGCTTATGCGGGGGAGTATAGTGATTCTGTAACTCAGAAAGAGCAATCAGGCGTTTCATCTGCGCTTCCATATTCTGTGACTACAAATCAGTATCAGTTTACGTTTTATCCGAAGAAGGCCTTTGTCCAGCCGGGCCAAGAGATTGTATATCAACTTGGTATTAGTAATAGAACAGCATCATCTCTTCCAATTCGATTTGTTCAGGTAGATGTATATCGCTATATGCCATATGGGGTCACGGGATTTGGAACATTTAAAGCGGATCCTGAGGTTGCGATTCAAAATATTGAAGCAGAAGATTTTGAGGTCGCTGGTTCTCAGAAGAAAGTGATGACATTTAAGATTAAGGTTCCTTCAAGCGCTGCCATTGGAAATAAGAAAGAAATTTGCCTTGGTGCCATGATGCAATCTGAGCAAAATAGCGCATTAAACCAAATTGCAAACCTTACCGCCTGCACCCCCATTGCGCGTGATGCAAAACAGATTTCCACGGTGCAAGGCGCGTTTCAGAAGGTGTATGGGGTAAAAGCTCAAAATGTTGATCTTGAGTATTGGGTGCCTCGCTACCTTCGTGAAAAAATGAACGCGAAAACATTGGAGAGTACTATGATCTTTTGGAAGCAGAAGCAAGGTAGTACCGTAATTCCTCCAGCTTTAATTACCAAGAATGATATCCCGACTCTATTTAAGTCAGTATATGGCCGCACTCCTCTCGCGAGTGAGCAAAAATATTGGGAGGGAAGATTAAAGGATAAGTCTACGAAAGATGCGATGGTTGGAGCGATGTCGTTTCAGAAGTCGAAAGGCAAGAGCCCAAAAGTGCTTGGTATAAGCACCATCGCAATAAAAGGCGATAGGCCTTCTATTGCTCAAGGAGTTGCGGCTTCTCTCCAGCTTCCTGCGTCTTCTGCACCATCTGTAAAAATAGAACTTTGTACAGAAGGTAAGATTTCAAAATGCACACTTATTGCTTCTAAGGCCTCTGTAAAAACTCCAAAGATTACTATCCCCTCTACTGCTTCTGTGGGCAAGGCTTTTATTAAAGTGACTGCGCGAGATAAAAAAGGAATGGTGACAAAGACGATTATCCTGAAGCGCCCCGTAACGATTACGAAGGGAAAGAACGCAGACGATGGGAGGCAGTTTGATATTAAGCTTCGTACTCCCGGAGGGAGCAATCTTATGTCTCGGAAGAGTACGTCTCCTGTGTATGTGATATACGAAGATGATTGGACGAGTGATGAAAAAGCATATGCGTGCAAAATTGCGCAATGGAAATTTGATGGGAAGGATATATCCGCGGGTAAGTGGATGGAAGGAAAGGCTTCTAATGGTCACAAGTATGATGTTTTCTGTAATGGATATCTTGACTACTCAAAGCTACCTTCCGATGTTCACGAGCTTACGTTTATCACGAAGACACCTGGGGGCAGAGAGCTTTCTGCGAAAGCGAAGTTGAACTTAGCGGACGACTAATATATTTACTTAAATAAAAGCCCCAGTAAGAATAAATCTTATTGGGGCTGGTGGTTTATTGCTAGGACCACTTCGTTTCATATTTTGTGGAAATGCGAAACGTTGTTTTGGGAAACTGTACTGCAACTCCATGAACGATACGATTCATTTCTTGGATTAGTACTTCCAGGTTGTGAAGGGTTCGTTTGTCGTAGATCGTGAGCTTTCCGTTTGCGGTGGTGAGCCCTTCTCGTAAAACAAATTCCATCCATCCGCTTATTGCGCTTGACCCTAATCCTTCAAGCCAGCCGCGAATTTTGTACAGATCTCCTTGTATCCAGGGGGCTTGCCAATACGGCACGCCGTCCAAGGTGCCGGTTTGGGTAAACGTATGCTCGGTAAGCCATTTCGTGTCTTGTTCCGCCTTTTGAACGAGGCTTATTTCGATTCCCATTGGATTGTGGTCCTTCTATGTAAAAGTGCGATCGTATATTCGTAACCTATTATTATATATCATAAATACACTAAATGTCAAGTATTTTAGTGATGAATTCTTTTCCACACGAGATTGACGTGCTCGTGGTACACTAAGCTTTATGAAGCGAATATTTTTGGTTGTTGGTGGGCTGGCGATCGCCATTCTGATTCCAATGTTTGCAGTCCAAGGCGCACCTTCTTTAGATGCTAATTGCGTGGGAGTAATTACAGTGCCCACAGTAATCAGAGCTGGAGATCGTTTTCAGGCAACGGCACAAGTAAAAAATAATGGAATAAATACGTGGGTGAAGTCGCAATCATTTTTTCTTGGATCCCAGGACCCTCAAGACAATGGTAGGTGGGGTGTTGGGCGTATTCCGCTACCGGTAGCAAGCATTGCCCCAAAGCAGACAGCTACATTTAAAATGTTTGTCACGGCACCTCATGTACCGGGTAAGTATTCGTTTGTGTGGCAAATGCTTCAAGAAAATCGAACATGGTTTGGGCAAAAGTGTAAAACAAAAAATCCTATTACGGTGCTTCCAAGAATTGCTACTCCAACTCCTGTGCCTACGATCACTCTGGTCCCCACTCCTACAATAACTCCAGTTATTACTCCAACCCCTACTATAGTACCAACGAGTACACCTACTGCAACGCCTATTATAACGCCTACACCAACAGCGACCCCAACAGTTACACCAACGGCTACTCCTTTTCCGACAGTCACTCCAAGACCGTATGATTCAATATCTCCAACTCCTTCCACCGCCTTTACTGCAGTAATTTCCAGCCCAGTTGCTAATACAACGTTTACCCAGGGGCAAAATATCGCTGTGGCAGTTTCTGGATTTGGTACGCCGGTTTGTGGTACCTGGAAGCTCGTAAAGCCAAGTGGGGAAACAATTATTCTTACGGGTAGTAACTTTGGTGCAGGGCAGTTGCCGGGGAATGTTCCTTCTTGCCAAACAAATCCTTATTAATTCTCTTCTATGCTAAATACCCCGCCTCAATTTTCTTCAAAACAAAAAGTTTGGATAATTATTGGCATAATCTTTCTTGTAGTTCTCGTATTGATTCTTGTGAGCACCTATGGGTATCTTCTAAAAACTCAGGCTAATCTTCCTCAGCCTCAGTACTCTTCAAGTGGGACTTTAAAGACGGATGCATTGCAGCCTGGATCTTATACGCTTACGTTTGCTGGGAAGAATGCGGCAGGGGCTACGGCTACATCATCTACCTCTTTTTCAATTCTTGGTTCGACTCCCCTCCCATATTAATCGTTGGGTTTTTGGATGCGTTGTTGCAGTAAGCGCTTGTTTGCATCTATTTTTTGCGTGGCATCAGCCATTTACGAATGATGAGGGTGCTTATTTGTATGATGCGCGAGCAATTCTTTTAGGAAAGCTTCCTGCTGGCGATGTTCTTACAAAAACTCCAGTAAGTGTTCTATTCTTTTCCATCGGGGAATTCCTAACCCAGTATTCCTTATTTGCTGCACGCGGAGTAAATATTGTAGTCAGTATGATGACAGTGATTCCGATATTTTTACTTGTGCGTATAATTGCAAGCAAGAAATCGGCTATATACGCCATATATTTTTGGTTATTAGGGTCTGGCCCGATCCTTTTTTATACTATCGGGCACACCCAGGCAATTGCGAGCTTGTTTTCTGTTCTTTCGCTTTTGTTCTGGCTGAAGGGAATACGAGAAAAGAAAAAAGTTTTTCAAATGTTTATATGTGCCGGGGTTTGTTTTGCTCTTGCGTTTGCAACACGGAAAATCGCTATTGCTCTTTTTGTTCCGTATGCGGTAAGTCTGTTTCTATATAGGGATTCCAGCGTGACTTTTCAAAGAGTATTAGGGGCTTGGATTACCGGAGCCGGAATAGTGTTCGCTGTATGGGGACTTAGTATTGCTGACCTATATGGAAATCCGGGCGTTTGGCAGCTTATTGGAGGGGCGTATGGAGATATTGTAGCGCGCAATGCGTTGAATCCCGAAAGCGTTGCATCTTGGGGCGGTGGTACGGAGCGATTTTTTATAACAGCACTTCGCGCGGGAACGGCATACGGTGTTGGATTTACTATTGCTATTGGAATAGTGGGAATGGGAATTGCGAAGCAGGTGGGCGTTCTATATGGAAGAATTATAAGTGGAATACTCGCGCTTTGTTCCTTTGGAGTTGCAGGAGTTGCTTTCAGGAGCACTGCTTTGTTGGGACTTGTTTGGATTTTAACAGGTTTATTTTGTATGTGGTGGGCATGGAGGCAACCGACCCTTTCTTTTGTCGGCAGGCATGTTGTTATTCCGCTTAGTTATATCGTAACGCTCGCGTTGCTGTATTCACTGTGGCCCGTCCTTCTTCCGGAATATATAGGGGACTTTCTTGTTCCGAGTACGATGCTTTGTGCAATTGCACTTGCTTCATATGCATCGCGTACGCTGGTAATACGATTAGCCTTTGTGCTTTTGCTCCTTGGGAGTATGGCGAGTATGGAAAGTGTGCGCAACATTCCCTGGACGGGAATGTTTAAAAGGGAATCAATTGAATCTGCGGCGAGGGTTTTACGGCAGGATGTAGCATATAAAGAGAAAATATTTACAGCCGCAGTTATTGTTCCGTATGTATCCGGACACGAAGTGCTGTTTACCATTGCTCACCCGCAATGGTATGCATATACGTTTATCTCCGAAGAAGATAGAAATGAGTTTTTGCCGTCTCGGGATTTACTAGAAGATGAAGTTCAAACGCGGGTTCATTGGAAGGTTGGAGACCAGCTTACTGACTACGCGTATTCTGATATAGGGGGAGAATCTTGGGAATTACGGCACATAATTCCTAACAATGCGATATATCGAGACAATCCAATTCGGATATATTCCAAGGTTGCCGAAGGGGGAGAATCTCGATAGTATGTAAGGTACTAAGATCTTTATGCCAAGGATGCTGTATGCCGAATGAATTTTATCATCACGTAAAATCAATTGTTATCCTCGGAATTTTTACAGTGATTATTATCATTCTTCTGGTTGTGATGACAATGTTTATATGAGTGATACTGAGCGCGTTTCTACGGAAAAACTTCAGCTTCCTATTTCCCCGTACGAAGTAACCGGGTATAAGTTTGGGCAACTCGTGCGAAGTCGCAAGATATTATTTGCTCGGCACTTAGGCGATGATATTTTGGCAGACCCAGGTACTCCTGTTGTGTGCGTCGGGGACGGTCGCGTAATGTGGTCAGAAATGCGTCTTGGTACAAAAGAAAAACGAAACTGGGGAGGCGTGGTTATTGTTGAGCATATTAATCAAAACACGGGGCTGTTGTTTTATTCCGTATACGGGCACTTGGATCATCTTGAAGTTCAGCAAGGGCAGCGCGTTGCGCTTGGCGATAGGATAGGCGTAGTTGCTGCGGGCTATACTCCTGAAAATGGGTATTGGAAATTGCCTCATCTGCATTTTGGAATATATACCGGACCATGGACAAAGCAGGTGCTTCCCGGCTATGCGAGGCCGTTTGAAGGGCGGACAAAATTTCGCTGGTGGCAGGATCCAAAACGCTTTATTTCTTGCTACGAAAAAATTCCCTTGAATGAGCAGACGTAATTCGTGATTCTTATACCATTATGAGTTTGGAAACTGAACAGATTAAAGAGCGGATCAATATTGCGGATGTGGTAGGGGAATACGTGCAGTTGAAACAGGCAGGGCAAAGCATGAAAGGCTTGTGCCCATTCCACATGGAAAAGACCCCTTCTTTTATCGTGACTCCGCGCCGTGGAAGTTGGCATTGTTTTGGCTGTGGAGAGGGTGGGGATGTATTTTCTTTTGTTGAAAAGGTTGAGGGAATTGATTTCCCCGCTGCGCTCAAATTGCTTGCCCAACGGGCAGGCGTACAGCTTCCAGAGCGGCGCCCGCAGGCAGAAGGGCGAAGGCAGAGGCTCTTTGATGTACTTACGATTGCGTCGCAGTTTTATCATGAAATTTTAATGAATCAGAAAGCTGGGGCACGAGCGAAAGAATATTTACTAGAGCGCGGGGTAACAGAAAAAACAATGCAAGAGTTTGCAATTGGGTATGCTCCGCATTCGTGGGATACGCTTTCAAAGTGGCTTGCGCAAAAGGGGTACACCGTAGAGGAAATGATTGCAGTTGGAATTGTCGGCAAGCGGGATACGGGGAAAACATTTGATCGATTCCGCGGGCGCATTATGTTCCCGGTAAAAGATTTGCAGGGCAGGGTTGTCGCGTTTGGTGGGAGAATTGTTCCGTGGCATGAAACGGGCAACGAAGGAAAGTATGTAAACTCTCCGGAAACTGCATTGTATGAAAAGCGAAGAACGGTATACAACTTGTCTCGTGCAAAGAAAGTGCTTCGCGGTTCCCAAGCATGCGTCGTGGTGGAGGGGTATATGGATGTTGTAATGCTTGTGCAGTCGGGAATTGAAAATGTGGTCGCAACTTCAGGGACAGCGCTTACTGCCGAGCATGTTGATTTATTGAAGCGATTTACCGACACGCTCCACTTTGCATTCGATGGAGATAGTGCAGGATTTAAGGCAACCATTAACGCAACGCAGGGTGCGCTTGCAAATGGAATGAGCGTGCATACGATTGTGCTTCCCGATAAAAAGGATCCTGCGGACATCGCAAAGGAAAATCCAGCAGGAGTTGCCGAGGTGCTTTCTCAAACAAAGCCGTTGATCGAGGTACTGGTAGGTAGGCTTAAAGCAGGGACGATGGCTGAAAAAGATCAGGCGCTCACGGCGCTTGTTCCACTCCTTCGCCTTGTGAAAAACCCTGTTGTGCAAGGGGCTATGGTTGAGCGGACGGCCCAGCTCCTCCGGGTGCCGGAAAGCCAGATTATTAGCATGATTGCCCAGGTCGAGGTGTCCCCCGTGCTTACCCTTCAGCGGAGCGAGGTAGTATCCCCGGAAAAGCCCCCTGCAAAAGCGGCTCCTGCAGAGGAACAGCTTCTTGGATTGTTCTTAGCGTACCCGCAATTTCAGGCAGAAATGCTGCCGAAAATGCGAGAAGAGTTCTTCCTTGACGATACTCTCCGTGAGGTGTACAAAGAGATACAGCAAATCCATACGTCTCGCAAATCACTTGATGAGAAATACACGTCCTTTTGCATTGCACTGCAATCGAAAGCAGAAGAGCACATGGCAACATCATTGTTTTCTCCTCAACAGGAGATGAGTACGATTATTCGATTGCTTGAGAAGCGTTTTCTTTTTAGTAAATTACAAGAGTTACAAGAAGATCCGCGCGAGTTCCAGATAGCATTAGCCAAGCTCGCCGAGATAGATACGTAAATATTTTCATGGTACAAATAACAAAATAGGTTCTCATGCCCGCAAAAAAGAAAAAGCCAAAAAAGGTTATACGAAAAGCTTCTCCCAAAAAAGGGAAGCCTTCTGCGTCGTCTCGAGCAAGCAAAACAGCAAAGCCAAAAAAGGCAGTAGTAAAAAAGAAAAAGAAGAGAGCTCCAGCTGCTCCGCAGGTTTCTGTTGAGGAAACAATTAAGTCTGAACGAGTTGCGGTGTTGTTGCAAAAAGGGTTACAGACAGGCTTCGTTACCGAAGAAGAAATATTAAATGGAATCCCGGAAGTTGAGGACCATATCCCCGCTCTTGAAGCGTTGTTTGATGAACTGGAAAATAGGGGAATTCGGATTGAGGAGCCACAA
>CAZZHI010000025.1:6001-8679 GCA_964654145.1 uncultured Candidatus Saccharibacteria bacterium | reverse complement strand
ACCATATGCTCCAGAAAATGAAATGCTCCGGGCAAAATACTTCCTACACTATTTGACGAACCGACCGGTACCCGCAAGATGACGTGAGTATAGGGCGTTTCGTCGATGTAGCGAAAGACACGAATACCATTTGCAAGCTGCTTCTCTTCAAAGAGTTGTCGGTCTCGCATACTATCCTCCTTTTTTAGTTGTAAAAGTTCATCGTTTCTGGATAAGCATATTACCCTATTAAACAATTTTTGTCTAGATTAAATATAGCAAAATAGAAATTGTATATATCAACTAAGAGATCATGTTACGCAAGTGGGCCCGGCAGGGATCGAACCTGCGACATGTACCTTATAAGAGTACCGCTCTGCCACTGAGCTACGGGCCCATATATCTACCTATTTATTGCATACTAAATGCAATTTGGCTATATTTGCTCGTATCGTATGCAAACGACACGGCGCGCGTAGCTCAGTGGTTAGAGCATCACATTGACATTGTGGGGGCCGGAGGTTCGATTCCTCCCGTGCGCACTTCGAATCGGTCTTACTAACAAGACCTCGCTCAGCGTAAACACCCAATTAAATTTTAGACGGCTGGTTTTATTTCTGCGTCCTCTTTCGCAACATCCGGATCAATTCCGCCCATCAAGTCTGCGAATTCTTTCTGACCGATTGTTTCTTTTTCAATAAGGCGCTTTGCAATAAGTTCCAACTTTTCGCGATGAGTTGTAATAATATCTTCCGCCTGCTTCTGCGCAGCTTTTAAGATAGCGGCAACTTCATCATCAATATGAGATGCCGTTTTTTCTGAATAGTCGCGCCCTTCGCTAAAGTCACGCCCTAAGAACACTTGGTGATCATGCTGGCCGTAGGTAACAGGGCCTAAGCTGGACATTCCGAACTGCGTCACGATTCTGCGTGCAAGCTTCGTTGCTTTCATTAAATCGTTGCTGGCTCCCGTAGTAAGCTCTTTGTACTGGACTAATTCCGCAGTATACCCGCCCATTAAGGTTGCAAGCTCGCTCAAAAATCCGGTTTTGGTGTGCAATCGCTTGTCTTCTTCTGGCAACTTTAGCGTATATCCGCCTGCGAATCCTCGAGAAATAATAGAAATTTTTCGAACAGGATCAGAATCTGGTGTGTAATACGCAACAATTGCGTGGCCGGCTTCGTGGTATGCAGTTAATTCTTTTTCCTGCTTTGAATATACGCGGCTGCGCTTTTCTGGCCCCAAGATAACCTTTTCGATGCTTTCTTCTACATGGCGCTGCGATACTTTCTTTTTATCTTCTCGTGCTGCAAAGATAGCTGCTTCGTTAATAAGATTTGCCAGCTCCGCTCCAGAAAACCCAGGGGTGCGCTCTCCGATATTTCGCAAATCGACATCTTTCTCCATAGGGACTTTCCCCGCATGAATCTTCAAAATAGCTTCTCGCTCTGCAATATCTGGCAAATCCATCGTTACCTGGCGATCGAATCGACCTGGGCGCAATAATGCAGGGTCAAGCACATCGGGACGATTGGTTGCGGCAATAACAATTGCTTTATCGTTCTGCTCGAATCCATCCATTTCTACAAGGATTTGGTTCAATGTTTGTTCTCGTTCATCATGACCTCCGCCTAATCCAGCCCCTCGATGGCGCCCTACTGCATCCAATTCATCAATAAAGAGAATAGCAGGGCCGCTGCGCTTTACCTTCATAAATAAGTCGCGAACGCGAGAAGCACCTACTCCTACGAACATTTCTACGAATTCTGATCCCGAAATACTAAAGAAGGGAACTCCTGCTTCCCCCGCAACGGCACGAGCCATTAATGTTTTCCCGGTTCCCGGAGCACCAACCAACAACACACCCTTTGGAATACGCGCGCCAATATCCTGAAACTTCTTCGGATTTTTCAAAAATTCAACTACTTCCATCAATTCCTGCTTCGCCTCTGCGTTTCCGGCTACCTGCGCAAACGTAGTTTTCTTCTTTTTTGTTTGATCAACGGGGCCTGAAGTAGTCTGGCCAAAAGAAATTGCTCGATTTCCAACGTTTTGCGCGCTGCGCATCATAAACCAGAGGAATCCGGCCAAGAGAATAAACGGAAGCACTACTGGCAACAACGCACCAGCCCAGAAAGAAGCCCCTGAAGGCTTTTTGATTGTAAGCTCAATGTTGCGAAGAGCATCTTCTGTTACTCCAAAATTGCGGAGCGTATCCGTTACTGATGCATCGTTTTCTTTTTGAGCAACCAACTTCTGCGAAGAATCGCTTTTGAGCGTTACGATCATGTCGTTTTGATCAACCGTGATGTTAGAAACGTTATTTTTCCCAATTTCATCAACAACTTGAGAAACACTCACGTTTCGCTGATCTTCGAGTGGGCGATTAAACAGATTTAAGAGGATACCTGTAGCAAGTATAACGACGAGGATAATTCCGATATTCTTCCCCCAGGAATCTTTTTGGAACGAACGGATTGGTGATGATGGCATAAAATGGTATTTAGATATAGCGCTATGCGTGCAATAGTGCCGTGAGAACGACCTGATTGCAAGAGTAGTCCCTCTCCCAGAAGGAGAAATAGTTGCGCTTTTCCAATTCCTGCTACACTACGTATATAAGCCCTTGTAGCTCAATGGATAGAGCAAGCCCGTCCTAAGGGCGAGATGGAGGTTCGATTCCTTTCGAGGGCACACTA
>CAZZHI010000025.1:0-5901 GCA_964654145.1 uncultured Candidatus Saccharibacteria bacterium | reverse complement strand
CTCCATATAGCTGGGCTTGATGAAGCAGGAATGGGCGCACTTGCCGGCCCCGTTGTTGCTGCTGCGGTCGTATTTTCACAAGAACAAGCGGAGGCATTCCAAAAAGAAACGGTGAACATTCCCGTTCGCGATAGCAAGCTGCTCTCCGCACGCCAACGAGAAAAAGCAGCTGATCTTATACGAAATAGAGCCCTTTGTTTTGCAATTGGAAGTGCCAGCGTTGAAGAAATAGACAGTATGAATATCCGCAATGCCTCGCACCTTGCCATGCGAAGAGCAATTGAAGGGCTTACAATAGAGCCCGCCATGCTGCTCATTGATGGCACGAGCGCTAGTATCCACCCGACTATATTTTCGCTATCTCTTATTAAGGGTGATCAACTATCGTATTCAATAGCAGCTGCGAGCATCCTGGCGAAAGTTACGAGGGATGCCATCCTCCAAGAACTAGATGTGGAATTCCCGGCGTATGGCTTTGCCTCCCATAAGGGGTATGGAGCCGCTATCCACATGGCAGCGCTAAAAGAACATGGAGCAACGGCACACCACCGAAAAAGCTATGCCCCCGTAGCCCGGGCACTGGAAACTTTGACAAAATCCTAGATATCTATACGATACTATCCTATAACCACTTAAGAGATACTATGGCAGTTCCAAAGCGAAAAACATCCCACGCGAAGAAAGGCATGCGCCGCAGTCATCATGGCAGGAAAGCGATGAAGCTTTTCCCATGCCCAAACTGCAAAACAGCCATTCCTTCTCATGTTGCCTGCCTTACCTGCGGAATGTACCGAGGGCGCCAAGTTATCGAAGTTGCACAGAAAATCCAAAAAGCTGAAAAAAAGCGTAAAGCAAAGGCACGAAGCACTGGCGCATAACAGCAAAGTAGGGTATACAAAAGAGGAGCAATTTGATCATTAGCACCTTTTTGTATTCATCCCATGGCAAACCGTCATTTAAGCAGATCTATAGCACTCCAGAGCCTCTTTGAGTGGGATATGCGCGGGCAGAAGCCCTCACAATTAAAAGAGATCGTAAAGCACAATATTCAGGAATTTGCCCCTGGATTGGATGATGGTGATTTTATTTACACAATTACCTACGGCGTAGAAGAGCATTTTAAAGATATTAACGCCCTTATCGAAAAATCGGCTCCAGATTGGCCACTCGACCAAATCACAACAGTTGACCGTAATGTGCTCCGAATTGGAATTTTTGAACTCATGCTCGCACATGCTCCTGACGTACCTCCGAAAGTAGCCATCAATGAATCTATTGAGCTGGCAAAAACATTTGGTGGCCCCTCAAGCGGGAAGTTCATTAACGGGGTACTTGGAACGATTTATAAGAACATGGGAGAACCGAGAAAGGAAGAATAATCATGGATCATAGCAACAACATAGAAGCCCTCGAAAAAAGCCTCGGGATTGTATTCTCTAACAAAGATACGCTGCTTCGCGCGCTCGCACACCGATCATATCTGAATGAAAACCCCGATTTTCAACTTGATCATAATGAACGATTGGAATTTTTAGGCGATGCCGTACTGGAGCTTATTGTTACTGACCACCTCTACAACAACTACCCTCTGCCAGAAGGAGAGATGACCAATTTACGATCTGCTATTGTACGCGGAGAAATGCTTT
Source organism: uncultured Candidatus Saccharibacteria bacterium (assembly GCA_964654145.1). Lineage (GTDB taxonomy): Bacteria > Patescibacteriota > Andersenbacteria > UBA10190 > UBA10190 > HO2-45-11b. Next base: position 4,255 of record CAZZHI010000025.1, on the reverse strand, counting down.
CAAAAATTGCCCAAGAAATGGGGCTCGAAGAACATCTCTTGCTCTCTCGCGGAGAAGAGAAAGATAAGGGAAAAGCACGCCAATACATTCTCGCAAATGCAGTAGAGGCGGTTATTGGTGCTGTATATGAAGATCAAGGATACGATGCTGCAAAAAAGATTGTAGATACGTTTATTATTTCAAAACTTCCAGAAGTAGTATCAAAAGGCCTTCATATAGATACAAAAAGTAAATTCCAAGAAGTCTCTCAAGAAAAGTACCGAATTACTCCGGTATACAAAGTCCTACAAGAATCCGGCCTCGATCATCAGAAGGAATTCATCGTTGGAGTATTCCTCCATGATCGAAAAATGGGAGAAGGAAGGGGTACCAGTAAGCAAGAAGCTCAGCAGCAAGCAGCATCCGCAGCCCTCGCCCAAATCCAAAAAGAAACTTCAGAATCATAAGCGCCATGCGGCTCCTCTCCGTCGACATTCATGGCTTCAAATCTTTTGCGAAGCAGGTCCACGTAGATTTTCGACCTGGAATAACAGGGGTTATTGGGCCGAATGGGAGCGGCAAATCGAACATCGCTGAGGCGATTCGCTGGGTACTTGGCGAACAGTCGGTAAAAGCGCTCCGCGCAAAAGAGCGAAGCGACGTTATTTACTTAGGAAAAACAGACAAGGCGCTCCGCGCACGCGTTACGCTCACATTCGATAACAGCTCAGGCAGATTTCCCGTACATGCGCCAGAAGTTGCAGTCACCCGCTCCCTTACGAGGGGTGGCGAAAGCCAATATCTTATTAATAACGAATTAGTACGGCTTATTGATTTACACCAGATGCTTGCGGAAGCTGGCATCGGGACAAAAAGCTATACCGTTATATCCCAGGGCACGGTAGACCAATACCTTACCGCAAGTAGCCAGGGGAGAAGGGAGTTGTTTGATGAAGCAACAGGAATTAAATCTCTGCAAATTAAGCTGGGGCAAGCGCAGCAGAAACTTGTGAAAACAAAACAGCACGCGGAAGAAGTACAGACGGTGCTATCAGAACTTGCTCCTCGAGTAACATTTTTAAAGCGACAAATAGATCGATATGAATTGCGAGAAACGTACGAGAAACAATTCCGCACGTTACAACAACTCTGGTATCACCATGCCTGGCATGCCGCCCTGCAATCACTCGAACAACTTGGCGCAGATCATGCAATCCGCCTTACTGCTATACAAAAAGCAAGAAAAGAACGTGAAATACTCGAAGGAAAAGTGCGCGCTTCTGCTCAATCGGCTCAAAACCAAGAGATTCAACGAGTAACGTACGCGGCATGGAAAAAGGAGCGCGATAGCCTTACCGCTTCTCTTTCGACAACAAAAGAAGCGCTTCGTAAGGCGGAGCAGCTTTTTCGCACCCCAGCACCAACCAAGCAACAAGAAACATGGGAAGTGCGCGCCCGAAAGATTCTTGCTGATTGCAAGCAGCTTATTGAGATGCTTACTACGGGAAAAACAGCTGATACCGCCGCATTGCACACCATACAAGCATCACTCGAAAATATTCTCAATCAAAAAGAAGAACCAACGCAACTCGCGCCTCTCACTCCAAACCAAGAAGAGATAACTCGCTTGCGAACAATTTGTGAAGAAAAACAACGACAGCTAAACGAGCTCCAAGAAGTACCGGCACCAGAAGATACCGCAACACACGCTGCGCACGCTACGCTGCTAGAGAACCTTGAGCGTTCCAGACAAAAAGAAATCCAAGAAGAACGAGAGGAAAGCGCCATGCTCTCTGCGCTCGAACAGTCGCGAAGCGATCTTGCCCTATTAGAACAAGAAATTTTGCGAGAATGCGGCACTGCTGCACTTTCCACATTTAAAACATCGCTTCCTTCCCATACAGCAGCCCCTTCCGACCAAGAACTACGATCACTTTCAGAAAAAATCTCTCGTATTGGGGAGCGAGATGCGCTCGTTGAAAAAGAATACGAAGAAGCGCAGGAACGCTATACCAATTTGCAGCATCAGCTCGCCGACATACAAGCAACCCTTATAACTATCGAGGAATGCATCATGCAAGTTTCATCTCAAATACAAGAAAACTTCCATCGCCAGTTTGCACGCATTGCTACATCTTTTTCTTCTTATTTTATCGACCTCTTCGGAGGAGGTTCGGCAGAATTAGTTGCAACGGAAGATGGCGTAGACATTACGGTTGCCCCACCCAAAAAACGAGCTCGCCATATATCGCTTCTTTCAGGAGGCGAGCGGGCACTTACGTCGCTCGCGCTATTACTTGCCATTCTTGATGCACAAGAGCCTCCGTTTATTGTCTTAGACGAAGTAGATGCGAGTCTTGATGAGGCGAACTCCAAACGCTTTGCAGCGCTACTAAAATCCCGAGTTCAGACAACACAAAGCATTATCATCAGCCACAACCGAGAAACTATGGCAGTGGCAGATATTCTGTATGGAGTTACCATGCATCCAGACGGAACATCGCACTTATATTCCATAAAAATCACCGGGGAAGACCTTGGATTACCGGTCGTAGGAACCTAGGACTTGACCAATTACAGCAAGCTCGCTACCATAACCACACTATGTTACGAATTCGACTCCAGCGAAGAGGAAAGCGCGGATATGCAACTTACCGAGTGGTAGTTGCTGATGGCCATGCTCCTATTAAGGGTAAATTTATTGAAGACTTGGGGCATTATAACCCTCATACAGACAGTTTTTCTGTAGAAGCTTCTAAAGTACAAGAATGGATGAAAAAGGGCGCTCACCCTTCTGATACCGTCCATAACCTCCTCATTACGCACAAGATTATTGCCGGAGACAAGAAAAACCTTTGGAACCCAAAGGCTGCTCCTGCAGAAGCAGTGAAAAGCTAGTAAAATTGACGCAAGCGTCGGTTTTTGCTATCATACATATATTAATTCGTTAACGTTTTTACGCACTTCCTATGGAAAATGATCGACAGTCTCATGATGTAGAGTTCGTGGAATACGTGGTGAAATCCATCGTAGACCATCCAGATGATGTAAAGCTCGATCGAGCAATCGATGAAATGGGCGTTCTTATTACCCTTACCGTTAACCCGGAAGATATGGGCCAGATTATCGGTCGCCAAGGGGCAACTGCTAAGTCTATCCGCACCCTTCTTCGAGTAATCGGAGCTCGAAATAATGCTCGAGTAAACCTAAAAATCAATGAACCGGAAGGCTCTACTCGCAATATCAGGCCCGCAGCAGACGCAATCGCCCCAGAAGGAGCAGCAGAACCTGCTTCTGAAGCTCTCGCAGAAAAGCCAAAGCAGTCTGTTGAAGAGGCAATTGACGATCTAGACCTATAAAATAGCTATATATAGCCATAAACCGCCGAAAGGCGGTTTTTTGTTATGCAATGCTTTTAATCTTTTTGCAAAATAGGACTTGACAAATCCCACAAGAAGAGTATATTTATCGGTTGAATTATTTCAACCAATTAACTCATTTAACCATCTTATGTTTTTACAACATCCTAGCAAAAAGAGTGCAAATGGCCGAACAGGTATGGCTGTTGCTGCCCTCATTGCGGTTGTAGCTTCTGGATCTGCGATCTTCGGATCTATGTCCGCTTCTGCATCTGCATCTAGTGTAAATATCTCAGCGAAGATCAATATCTCTGAGGTGTTTAACACAAAAAACGGAGACACAGCTCCTATTTCCTTCTTTGGAAATGGCGAACAACGCGCAAGTGGCGAATCTTTCCCGCTTGTTGTAAATGGAAAAGTGGTCACTGATCCTTTTCTTCCTCGTAACGTAGACGGACTTTCCGTACAACGTGGCAATGGATTCATTAAAGTATCAATGGATTCTCGCCGAACAAAAGGAAAAGAAGGTGCTCGCGGCACTGTGAAGATTGAAGGTGCTACCTTCAATTCTATCAGCGAATCAGGCCGTCCTGAAAAGGTTGAAGATAGAAAGAAACGCGATGAGCGTCTTGGAAAGATCTTACGCGATGAAGCTGTATTAGCTTCTGCAGTAGAAGCACGATTCACGCTTACTGCTGGTCCGAAGATCGATACATTCACAATTAGGTATGCGCTGCCAGCAGGAGCTACAGCGACCCCAACAGCCACACCTACAACAACGGTAACTCCTACGGCTACGCCAACTGCTACGCCTACAGCGACACCGACAGCTACGCCAACTGCTACACCTACGGCTACACCGACAGCGACTCCTACTCCTGATATCTATGCAACATGTGTAGACGGGAACGGAAACG
>CAZZHI010000024.1:7120-9467 GCA_964654145.1 uncultured Candidatus Saccharibacteria bacterium | reverse complement strand
CCTCCTTACTTTGGCCTCCTTGCAGGGCTTGGAGGAGTCTGGCTGTTAGTTGACCTCGCGCGCCATATTCGCCCAAAAACAAGTCACCTCAAAGCAAACATTCATCATTTTTTACGCCAATCCGACATTGAAAGTATTCAGTTTTTTATTGGGATCCTCCTATCAGTAGCAGCGCTTGATACTCTAGGGCTTCTCGACATTGCAACACACGCACTTCTTGGCACTGATCCATCCTTCCTAAAACTCGTAACATCATTTACTGGCCTCGGAGTTACTTCTGCTCTCGTAGACAACGTACCGCTTGCTGCGGCAGCGATCAGCGCAGTGCACAACGTACCTTCCGCATTCTGGGTACTTCTTTCTTTGTCTGTTGGAACCGGAGGCTCCCTCCTTGTAATTGGATCGGCGGCAGGGATTGTAGCTATGGGAATGATTCCTGAATTGAACTTCGGCACCTACCTTAAAGTAGCAACTCTCCCTGCAATTATCGGCTTCGCAGCAGGGATTGTAACGTGGGTAATTCAATACCAAATCCTCTTCTAACCAAATCACGCACCTTTCGGGTATACTGTCCATAATGACAGAAGTTCAAAAAAAGAACATTCGACCACTACTTATTTTAATACTAATAGGAGCACTTATTATCTTTGGGCTACCGTACTTCATGCAGCGCAGTAGTAAAAACCAAGCAGGCAATCAAGATCAACAAATCCCAAGCGTGACCATAGACCCAGCAAAAAACTGGACTTCTCTTATTGATGAAAATCGCGCATATCAACTTCAGTACCCCATCGAAGCAAAGGCGGAAACAACAAGAAACGAATCCGTTATTTCATACATGGGGCAAAAACAGATTGCTTCTGGCAGGACACAAACAGAGCTCTTTGATGGATACGCATTTCGAATAGGGAGAGTTATTGCTAATCCGGATACAGATACAGAAAAAATTGCGAGAGAGGAACGAAATAATGCTGAAAGTAATTGCATAGGAGAAAATGGTACTGTTTCAAAGCTGGAATCCACAATATTGCAAAAACAGCCAGCGTTTCAATATTCCGCACAAGGATGCTATATCGACTATACTGAAACGTTTGTGTCGTTTAATGGAGTAATCTATAGAATCTCTCAATCGTATGTAGGAGATGCTCCAGACCAGGCAATGTATAAAGAAATAACAAAGCGCATCCTAGCTTCCCTTCAGTTCATCGATTAGCAATCTCTCGTGCCTCTATTACAGATAAAGCTCTTTACAAAATACTAAAAATAGTATATACTTTATAGGTTATCTCTAGTTGCCAAATGGCTTCTGCCCGAGAAAACTCTTTTATTAAGCCCTATGCCTAAAAAACTCTTTAGCCTTCTTTGTCTTCCTGCGACAAAAAGCAGCCGACAAGTTATAAAAAAGTTTCCATTCCCTATCAATCTCACCGAAGGGACATACACTGACCTTGAACTCGTATTCCAAAAAGGCGCCGCAAAGGCTCTTTATAAAGGGGTCGACATGAGCACTTTTTCTTTCGTATGGCTCACGTCAGATTGGGCATCACGTGACCTTGCCTATGCATTACGACTCTATTTCGAGAATACAAAAACTCCTCATTCCACAGTAGAAAAAAGCCCGTCTAAAGTTACGGATGCAATGGCATTTGCACTCAATAATCTTCCAATACCAGACACCGTGTTTGTAAGCCGAGTAAATAGTAAAAAATCTATTCCGCTCATAGAACAAGTGTGCGGCTACCCCCTTGTGATTAAAGACATCAAGGGCTCTAAGGGGAAACATTCTCAATACGTACAATCCACCAAAGAGCTCCTAGAAAAAATGCGAGCGCTTCCAAAAAATAAAAAATTCTTGTTCCAGAAATACATTCCCAATGAATACGATTGGGGAATCATGGTGGCCAACGGGGTTGTTGTGGCAGGAGAAAAAACATACTCCGCAAATGATAAAACTAAACACACTATCTTTAACCGAACCGAGGAATCCTTTGTGGACGTATCCCGTATCCCTCAAGAAATTAAAGACATGGCAGTACAGGCAAGTGCAGCCCTAAAGCTATTATGGTCTCGTGTTGATATTATTATCGACACAACAACAAATCTCCCCTATATCCTAGAAGTAAACAGATACCCTGGAATTACCGCCGACTCAAGCGAGGTTGCCGGAGCGTATACATTCCTATCATCCTATATTTCGCCGCTCCACCACATACAAAAAAGCGAGATTGCGCAGGAATTCGTGTAAAAAAACTATCCTTCCATTAATCCGAGAAGCTTGGTTGTCGTATTCCAATTACGAATAGTAATATTTTTATACATCGGCAGTGCGACAATTTTAGAAAGCCTG
>CAZZHI010000024.1:4880-7110 GCA_964654145.1 uncultured Candidatus Saccharibacteria bacterium | reverse complement strand
ACCACATACAAAAAAGCGAGATTGCGCAGGAGCTCGCTTAGCTACGCCACTCTTCGAAGGACTTACTTAGATTCATGATTTGCATCATATGCTTCTTGCAATGCTGCAATATCAAACTTTTTCATTTTTAAAAACGCCTGAGTTACTCGAGCAATTTTTTCCGGGTCGCCGCTTTCCATCATTGCATTCATAGCCGTAGGCACAATCTGCCAAGATACTCCATATTTATCCTTGAGCCAACCACATTGCTCAGCTTCCGGCACCGCAGATAGCTTCTCCCAGTAGTAATCGATTTCCTCCTGAGTCTCGCAATTCACAATCAAAGATACTGCCTCATTAAAAGCAAATTCATGAGAAAGAGAACTGTCCATAGCCATAAATCCTTGCCCGGCAAGCGTAAATCTTGAATGCTTAATAAATCCCTCAGTATCGCCATCGCCCTTTTCGTACGGAACAAGCATATCTACCTTTGAATCCGGGAACATACCCACATAGTATTCGAGCGCCTCTTTTGTTTTACCGGCAACATCTTTCGTAAACATCATAAGGGGAGTAATTTTTTGTTCCAACTGATGATGATCGCTCCACGAAAGCTGCCAAGACACTCCATACTTATCCTGTAACCACCCATATTTATGCGCCCATGGGTAGGTATTATAGGGCATCAATGCCTTACCTCCATCAATCAATACATTCCACACTGTCTCTATTTCTTTTTCGTTATCAAATACAACAAAGAACGAGATAGAAGGATTTACTTTAAAGTATGGCCCCGCACTAATTGCCATAAACTCTTGGCCAGCAAGCGTAAACGATACAATATCACAATCTCCAGACGGAGTGTCCGTAATAGTGCTAACGTTGTTTATTTTTGAGTTCGAAAACAGGGAAGCATACAACTGCGCAGCCTCTTTCGCCTGCGTATCAAACCAAATATGTGGGACTATTTTTTGCAAAGCCCTAGAACTTTATTTGCTCAGCAATGGTAGAGATAATAGGAAGCTTCTTCCATTTTCCTTGCCATGCACCAACAACACCCATAATAGCCAACACAAAAAGCACAATGTTCAATAACCAGCCGATAATAGGGACGAATCCGAGAATAAAGGAAGCGGCAAAGATAACCACGCCCTGCTTTGCATGAAAATGCACAAACGGACTATCTTTCTTCACGAGCAAGAAAATAATGCTCAAGATCCAAATATATGATAGCGCTGCCATCACTTTGTTATCTTCTACGTCGTTGCCTGTTTTAGGCGTGCTTACTGGTTGGGTTGTATTAGGTGTATTCATAGATCTAGTATGATGCCGTTGCCCGATTCGAGCAAGGGGCTGACTAAGAAAAACCCCCTATCCGTACTAGGGGGTTCGCTGCTTCAATCTTGTGAATGCCGTGGCTTAATCGCAAAAGAACAGTGCACTGTCATGTCCCAGGCATATGGCCTTTCCTCATAGACCTATCTGCAAAGTGGTAAGCAGCTCCCTCTGCGCACATACATCGATATCGGCCGATTCTTTATATGCGCGCATATCTCCACGCGTTGCACAACTGCATGAAGCGTAAGGTTTTACCATCATAAAGCCAGCGCGCAATTCGTCAAGAAATATAGAAAATCTATAACAACCCTAATTCGTTTGGATTTCTGAGGATTTTATCTGGATGATGCTGCAAAAGGCTTTCTTCGGAATTGTATCCCCAAGCAACCGCCACGCATCCAATATTCGCCCGCCGAGCTGCCTCCATGTCTCTTGCCTCATCCCCTATATACATAACCGAAGACGGTTCCCAATTATTCGCTTTTATAAGTTGTTTTATTTTTGTATGTTTTCCAAAAAGATTAAATACAGAAAATACATCATCAAATTCTAAGATTTCATGATGCTGTAAAAAACTTTTGATATTCTCTTCAGAATTCGAACTTACAATATATAGCTTATATCCTTTTGCTTTGAGCGTGCGGAGTGGCTCTTTAATACCTTCAATTACCCTAAGGTCAGCAACCTTGTGACGAAGCTCATCCCGTACTCTTTTTATAATAAAGGGAAGCTGCAACATAGGGACTCCTGCGTACCGCATGTTTTCAATAACACTCTGAGTACGCATTGCAGCGAGATTTTGCTTCGATATGAGCACATAGCCATGCTCACGAGCTATCTCGTTATATATTTTTACAATCGCATCAGCAGTATCGGCGATCGTACCATCAAAATCAAAAAGTAATACCTTTGG
>CAZZHI010000024.1:0-4780 GCA_964654145.1 uncultured Candidatus Saccharibacteria bacterium | reverse complement strand
GCTGCTGGGAGTGCATGAATAGCAGGAAGATCGTCGGATTAGCTACCCGATTGCCAACGTGTGGAGAGTCTATAAACACACTTACGTGCCACAGGCTGTTCCCGCTCTGCTCCCAGCAGCCTTTTTCTTTTGGAAATTCCCCCTAGGCGTTCACGCTCTTCATGTACTCAAACGACTTTTTAATAAGCTGCTCGAGCACCGCCTGGTCTACGTCAGAAAGCTTATTAATATATAGGCACCCAACGCTCGTTTTATGCTTACCCAGTTTTTTCAACAAATCTTTGCTATCTTTATTTCCTGCCATTACGTATAGTGTTAAATTTTGCTTCCTCGGAGAAAACCCCGTAAGCAACCAATCTCCCTCTTGCGTGCTTCGTTCGGATTTATAGTGATACGTACCAAACCCAACAATGCTCGGACCCCACATAACAGCCTTTTCCCCTGTAATCCTTTCAAACATCGAAAGGAGAGTAAGACCATCCTCCCGCTTTTGCCCTGGCTCAACTGTGTTTAAAAATTCCTTGACACTTTTCTTTGTGGGTTTTGTTTTTGGTTCTGCCATATTTGCGTATATATTATAAACGTTCCAATTTTCCTTTGCGCTTCACAATATTTTTATAATCCCACTGGATTGTTTTTGATTTTTTAAGCCACCGTGCTACATCTTTTTCATTAATTTCATCCACATCCGTATAACGCGCTTCAGCTGCTTTAAAACTTCCTTCTTTTTGCAAGCCAGGCTCATCAAACGATTGTCCGCTCCAAAATAAAAGTCGAACGCTATCTTTTAATGCGCTATACCCGGCAACAGGGTTACCATCGATAAACCATACAGGGTGAGCATGCCATATTTTACTTTCAGCCTTCGGCAATCCGCGATCTATTTCCTCGGCTAGCTTTTCACAAATAGCCTTTCGGCCGTTTTCCTGCTTACTGTTATACGCTGCAATATCTTTGTGCATATATTATGATTTCAGATTGTACCCTGTTCGCAATAACTGCAACACCGCACCCAATGAAACTACCGTAAAAATCAGAGTAACAATACTGGCGGTCATAAGAGAAACGTCCGAAACTCCATAAAATCCGTATCTCATTCCGTTAATCATGTAAAAAACCGGATTGTACACGGAAAGCATACGAGCAATCGGAGGAAGCATTTCAGCAGAGTAAAATACTCCTCCTAAAAAGCTAAGCGGCATGATAATAAATGTTGGAATAACAGATAGCTGCTCAAAGTTTTTTGCCCACAACCCCGCAACAAATCCAAAGCTTGAGAAGGCAATAGAAACTAAAGCCGTAAACACTAATAGAAATAATGGATGATCAATTCGAAGGGGAACAAATAATAACCCTGTTGCAAAAATAAGTGTGCTCACAACAGCAGTACGGACCATTGATGCAATTAAAAATCCAGCGGTAATTTCAGCATACGACATAGGGGCTACAAGCAAATCGTTTATTGTCTTTCCAACAATACGCTGGAACATAATTGCAAATGCCACTCCCTGGAATGCCGTTGTCAAAATATTCATCATTACAAGCCCAGGCAAAATAAACGCAGAATATGGAATACCCTGAATATCCCCTACTCGCCCGCCCACTGCTTGCCCAAAAATAACAAAAAACATAAGTGCGCTCACGATCGGTGCGCCAAATGTTTGCATCGGGCCCGATAAAGAGCGCTTTATCTCTTTCACTGCTAATGTTTTTACTCCTATGTAGTTCATACGGTTGTTGCCCTATCTTTTTCTAAAATCTCCGCATATATGGCGTTCAAATTCTTCCCCTTATTATTGTCGATAAGGTTCTTCTTCGTATCAAGCATAACAAGACGCCCATTATTAATAATACCGATGCGATCAGCCATTGCTTCCGCCTCCTCAAGATAATGTGTCGTTAAAATAATTGTTTTACCATGATCGCGAAGATGGCTCACCATACTCCAAAGATTTTCCCGCAACTCTATATCTACCCCCGCAGTGGGCTCATCAAGGAATAAAATATCAGGATCATGAACCATCGCCTTCGCAATCATTGCTCGGCGCTTCATTCCTCCCGAAAGCGCAAATACTTGTTGTGTGCGCTTATCCCACAGTGAAAGTTCTTTTAAGATTCCCTCTGCGCGGTGCTTGCCATCCTTAAGCCCATAATAGCCTGCCTGCAACTGAACACTATCAAATACCGTAAGCCCAAACTCCAAGCTAATCTCTTGTTGAACCAAACCAATTCTTGAACGAGTAAAGCGATACTCTTTATCTACATCTTTTCCAAAAACACGCACTTCTCCGCCTGTGCGCTTCACAAGCCCGGCAATAATGTTAATCAAAGTCGTTTTCCCAGCACCGTTTGGCCCAAGTAATGCAAAAATTTCTCCCTTGCGAATAGAAAGAGAAATTCCCTTTAACGCCTCAAAACCACCTTTATAGGTTTTAACTACATTTGTAACTTCAACAGCGTTTTCTTGTTCCATAAAGTATAGGTAACTATACAGATCATAAGGAAAAGAAACAACCGTAACTCGAAAGGGAATCCCTATTTCTGCGCTTTGCCAGATCGCCTGTTAAGGACTCCTCGCACCGAGGGGCTTACTTTTTTATCCGTTCGATGAATACAGCCTATCCAACAACACGGTCGGCGCTTTCCTTCTTTTAACTCCTCTCTCATCCTTCGGACATGATCCCGTCTTGTTTCAACCCTCTTAACCGAAACAACCCAGCATATCCATTCATTGCGCGCCAGCGGCGTAAGGCTTTCCCATATTGCCAGAGCCTTCCTATCAGAAACAAGAATATTTCGTACATCCGCTGGCAGTGTGTGCACCACTCCCGCGGAGATTTTGGAGCTAACCATACATATAGCATACTTGACAAATATAAAAATTACTACAATAATCCCAATACATTATTACTTTGAACATTCCAACCTACATATAAAGGAATAAACATGAACAGAGCAGACCTGCAGTCCTGGATCGCACTTGTAGAACAATCGCGACCAGAAATTGCTTCGTGCGCCATGGATTTAGAGCGGTATGGGGCAACAGTGCACCTCCATACCACCAGGCAAGTTGATAGTATTGCATACTTTGCACAATTTCTTGCGCCGGATACCATCGCAAAAACCACGATACGTATTGTTTTTATGGACCATCAAACAACTTCCGATATCGTTCTTACGAACATGACAACACTCCCTGCAATACATCAAGGGAAAGGATACGGAAGCCATGCGCTCCAGTGCGTATTGGAATGGGCAAAACATCATCAGTTTAACGAAGTTCGAGCAACGCAAGTGCGGCGAGATGTAATACTGGACACCTTTTTAACGAAGCGCGGCTTCACAAAATGCCCAGAACCCAACCCCTGCAATGACTATGTTCTTCCTTTGAAATAACTTTTAACGGGCTCCGATTCTATTCGGAGCCTGTTTTTCTTTTTACTCAGGCTGTATAGGCTTCAAGAACAAGTTGATTCGCATCGGTTGAGCTTTACACAACACACTTAATTTAAATAATACGAGAAAGCAGGAGGATTAAAACCACCGCAGTAAACGCTGCAAAGATGCCAATAGTGCGAACAAATAGAGTTGCTGCTTCTTTTTTCTTCCCTTCAATAAAAAACAAAATTGGCTGATACAGAAATAAGTACGTCATTACCGCAGCAGAGAGCGTAAGTAAAAACAGCATAATAATTGGCGCCCCAATAGTATCGGGCTTGTCTTGCAGGTTGCGAGACAAGAGGTTCATAATACTGACGACAAGAACAATATATGCTGAAGCGCTTAACGCATTAAGAAGAGGGTTTTTAGGCATACGCGTATTACGCTCGCTTGCCTACGAAACAAAATGAAGGGCAAGTACGTGGCCTTTGTATACTACTGGAACAAGAATAACGGTTGTATCAATGGTGCTTCCTGATTTTTTCTTCCACGTTACACTAATCGTTGCAGCCTCCGCTCTCGTCATCGCACCCTGAAACGCAGATACTAATGCGTGTTGGCTTTTTGCATCAACAAATGCCTCAGTAAACCCTGCCGATACGCTAGCCCATTCCTCCGGAGAGCTATATTCAAGAAGTGCCGCAAATTTTGCGTTACACACCTTATTACCATCATCCAGAAAAGCATAGACTGCCTGGCTAGAAGAATCGAAAATATGCTGCTGCTCTTTTAAAAAGTCGCTTAGTAACTCTGCGTGGTTATGGTTGTGTTGGTTCATGTATGCAGTCTAGCACGCAAGGAAACAAATGCCAGGAACATTTTGCCCCCTCGCAGACAAGCTACGTACCGCCTAATTCGTATCGCTATTATTTTCTGTGATCGCTTTTAGTTTTTCTAAAGCTTTTGGCCACATACCGTTAAACATATCCTTATATTCATCTTTTACGTCAATATCTACAATCAATTCAGTTCCACCATCTTTTTCCTTAAAAGTGTAGTTTTCAAAATATAACTCATCGGGTCCATATATAGTTTCCTTACCCTGCATTATTTCACCAGAGTATTTAATAGAAAGAAATTCACCGGGCCTGGATTCTTGTATTTTTCCGATCATGCCTGAAATAGTGCCGTCTTTGTCCTTTCCTAAAAACCTAATATCACTTCCTTCGTTCCAATCACCTTCAACATACGATTCCGCCGAAGCGTCAGGATTAAAAACTGATGCCCACTCTTTATACGTTTCTTCGCCTAGCATTGTGTCCCAAACTTTTCTCTGGGGAGCATTAATCTGGGTTGTATAATGTATATGTTCCATATTTGTATTATTAATTATTATAAA
>CAZZHI010000023.1:0-9899 GCA_964654145.1 uncultured Candidatus Saccharibacteria bacterium | reverse complement strand
TTCTTGATTTTATCCCTGTATAAGGCTACTATACCGCGTATGCCAAGCAGACGAAGGAGATATCGGCATCGTCCGAAAGTGGAGATTAAAAAGCCTCCCGCAAATACTGAAATCACCGCACCAGAAGTGCGGCTTATCGGCATTGATGGCGCCCAGCTTGGGGTATATGCCATTGCCGACGCCGTTGCGCTTGCCCAAGAAAAAGGAAGCGACTTAGTAATGGTTGCCGACAAGGCAAATCCTCCCGTTGTGCGTATTATGGATTTAGGAAAGCATTTGTATGAAAAGCGCAAAAAAGATGCAAAACAGAAGGCAAAGAGCAAAGGAAAAGACATTAAAGGGCTCCGCATTGGACTTAAAACCGATGATCATGATTGGAATCTCCGCCTTACTCAAGCATCTGAATTTTTGGCAGTTGGCCATAAAGTTAAGCTAGAAATCCGCCTTCGTGGCCGAGAAAAGCAACGGTTCGACCTCGCGGAAGCAAAGTTGCGCCAATTTATCCAGGATGTCCCAGGAGGGGCTCGCCAGGAAGACACATTTGCCCGTTCTCAGCATGGACTAACGGTTTTATTGACGAAAACAGCGTAAAGCTATACGATTGAACCTTATGAAGCAAAAGACTAAAAAAGCTGCAGCAAAACGGTTGTTCTTCTCCTCTACAGGAAAGGCGCAGCGCCGTAGCACAAAACAGGCTCATTTTAATGGCCTGGATACTGGCAACGAGTCCCGACGTAAGCACAGCGATAAAAAGATTCATAAAAGCGACCAAGGCCGTCTTCAGCGCCTAGTACCATACGCATAACATTATTTTCCTATGCCACGAGCACCACGAAGTATTCCAAAACGAAAACGCCACAAGAAGTGGATCAAGCGAGCAAAAGGCTACCGAGGCCGACGAAGCAGCATTTTTAAGCTTGCAAAAGAAGCAGTATTAAAAGCTGGCCAATACGCATACCGAGATCGCCGAAAGAAAAAGACTGTATTTCGATCACAATGGCAGATGCATATTAACGCAGCAGTGCGCCCACTTGGCATGACATACTCAACATTCATCCACGCACTTCGAACACAGAATATTACGCTTGATCGCAAAGTAATGTCTGAACTTGCAGAAAAGGAACCGGAAGTCTTCGCGAAAATCGTAGAACACGTACAAAAATAATGGCAAAGATCCTCGTCACTGGAGGGGCGGGTTTTATTGGAAGTCACTTGATTGACCGCTTGCTTGCGCGGGGCGATGAAGTTATTTGTGTAGATAATTATTTTACCGGCCAAAAAAAGAATATTGAGCACCACCAGAATAACCCTCGCTTGACGGTTATTGAACATGACATCGTACAGCCTCTCCATGGAATTGACGTAGACCAGATTTACAATTTGGCATGCCCTGCATCCCCTATTCATTACCAATACAATCCGATCAAGACCATTAAGACCTCGACTGTCGGGATGATTAATATGCTCGGCCTCGCAAAGCGGTGCGGCGCCCGAATTTTACAAGCATCAACAAGCGAAGTGTACGGAGACCCTGAAGTGCACCCGCAAGTAGAATCATACTGGGGCAATGTAAATCCGATCGGAATTCGCAGTTGCTACGACGAAGGCAAGCGAGTAGCTGAAACGCTCTGCATGGATTACCATCGAGCACATAACCTCGATATCCGCATTATTCGAATTTTTAATACCTATGGCCCTCGCATGCATCCGCAAGATGGCCGAGTTGTAAGCAACTTTATCGTGGAAGCCCTCGCAGGAAAACCAATTACGATGTATGGGAAAGGAACACAGACTCGTTCATTTTGCTATGTAGACGACCTTGTATCTGGGATGATGGCAATGATGGACCAAGAAGTATTTATTGGCCCAGTAAATCTTGGCAACCCAGTAGAACGCTCCATGAAAGATTTGGCAGAAATTATCCTCCGCCTTACAGGCAGCTCTTCCGAATTAGAATATTTGGAACTTCCTCAAGATGACCCGAAACAGCGCCAGCCTGATATTTCACTCGCAAAGAAAACCCTTTCTTGGGAACCAAAGGTGGATATAGAAGAAGGGCTTACGAAAACAATCGACTACTTCAAGTCTATTGTACGCAGTCAGGACCAGGGGGAAGCAGATCAAGGGAAGTAGAGACAAGCACTCCCTCGCGCACAACATCAAGTAATTCCAGTCGCCCTGTTGAGGAGGAAATTGAACACGGAAGCGTAACCCGTAACTGCCCAGTATACAGAGACGTGCGCCCAAGATCCACCGTAGCACCAGGCACCACAAGCCGAGCCTCTACTGATCTGTTATTGAGTACTTCATACCCTTGCCATCGAATAAAAAACGGAACGCCAAGGACGGTAGGAGTAGAGACCGAAAAAGACATAACTTGAGGAGTGCCGTCTGTGCGGATACCAACGTTTCCTATTTGATCAATAGTAAAGCCAATCCCGACAAGAACGATAGCTGCAAGAACGAACAAGGAAATTTTTATGGTAGTAGTCATTATTTAGATTGTATCGCATTTACAATAGTACGATATTTTCGCGTTTGATTCAGCCAAGGCGCATTAACGTTCCAAGGGGAATCCTTCGTTTGAACTGCTCGCTCAAGTGCACGAAGTGAAGGATCCTCTGGCGTATGCGGCGATGCAAGGAACTTTCCGTTCTCTCTATGAATAATATAGAACTCTCGCTTCATAGTCCAAAGAATAAGAGTAGAGAGCGCCGGAAGTAAAATAATGATGGCATACAATCCATACCCCGTCCCCAGCAAATGGTTAAAGAGCCCGTGAAGGAACCAGGGGATAAAAAAGGCAGGCACAAAATAACTACTCGGCCGAAATACATGAAAGGTGCCTCGGGCAATGAGCGTACCCATAATCCCTGCAAAACTAATATGCGCAAGAGTAGAAACAATGAATCGCAAGAAGAACACAAATACGAGCGTATCAAACTGCTGATCCCCCAATAAATTTTTGAAATAGAGTGCATTTTCAAGCGTTGAGAACCCAAGACCAATGGCAACTCCAATTAACAGCCCATCAAACACCTGATCTATCGTAAGACTTCGCTTCATCCAGAAACGCATAACGCCGTACCGAAGCCCCTCTTCTACCGTAGCAACAATCAGAAATGTTGCGAGTGCCGGCAATAAAATATCTGTAACACTAATAATAGGAAGAACATTCCCGCTATAGTAATGCTCGGTTCCAGGAGAAATGATCTTCCATAACCCATGCGCCAATTTCTCTAAATAATACGCAGGCACTACAAGCACCATCCCTATTCCGAATGCAGTAGCAACCGCAGGGGCAGACAAGCTTCGATCTCGATTCCGAAGATACCATACCCACAAAAAGAACCCTGCCGGCAGCAGACTTAATAGAAATGCAACAATCCCAAGGGATGCTCCTACGGGTAAGGAAAGTGGGCCACTCATACTATATATAAGTATATCACGCTGACGTAATCAAAGAGGACTTATATGTTTCTGGGCGGTAGGGTGCCATTCGAACCACCGAAACATGGGGTAACCCCTGCTCTTGTAAAACTGCATAAATCGCCTCGTCTGAAGGCTTTTGATCATACCCAACCGCAAGAATTTGAAAATCGAGCGTACGCAAGAGTGCGTATGAAGCAGCATTATGGTCACCGAGCATGGCTTCGTCTACGGAAGGGTCAAACGCAACATGTGCTAAGCGCCCATGCTCTTCTGTGCGAGAGCGATGATGCTTCTCTTGTTCAACAACGCTATCTCTGGCAACAACAACCGTAAGGTATTCCCCTAACGCTTTCGCACGAGCAAATACATGCCGGTGCCCCGAATGAAGCGGATCAAATGTCCCAAAAAAGAGAACCTTCTTTCTGCTAGATGGGCTTTTCATGCGAAAATATGCTCTGCGCCCGAAAGAAGTTTTGCCCTGCGTATTTTGTCCGATTATCTGCAGCAGTTAACAAACTATCAAGATGATTCGCATTAATACGTACTACTCGAGCAGGCTGAATAGTAAAATCTTCTACACCTTCCTGGAGTGGCATATATGCAAATACGTACGCAAGATATGCGGACACTACAAGTGAAGCAGCAATGGAAAATACCCGCACAAGAGGATGCGCAAGAATACGAAAAATATCAGATGGAATTATCTGCATCATAGAAATAGTAAATAACCTTAAGCGTAAGAACAAATTCTTGGGGGGCCTGGGGTGCTCCTAGTGTATTCGTCTGGCTTGGCGGCGGAGCTGCCACGCTCCAAGAGGCAACGTGCACGAGCTCGGTTTGATGTTCAAGGGCTTCAAAGAATGCGAAGAGCGTATCTATCGGACCAGTTGCCTGCAACGAAAACACCTTGGTAAAAATAGCGTCATTCCCCGATTCAACAGGTTCACCATCTTCAATGCTCATAATATCGAGCTTAAGACGCCTGGTATCTGCAATTGATTCTATTCGCCCTACAACCTGAGAAACGCCATCCTTTGGCGGAAAAATTGCAGATAAAGAAACTAGCTTACGCTGCTGCTCAAGGAGTCCTCGCTGAGCTTCGGCAATCTTTTGAGACAATGCTTCCGTTTGCTGCGCATTTGTTTGGCGCATATAAATTTTCCCTGCATAGGATTGAATATATTTCCAAAGGAAAAATTGAACAACAATAAGAAGAACAATAATAATACTGCCCGTAATGAGGAATGACGTCTTTTCAAAAAGAGGGGTGCGAGGAGTATCCATACACTTACTTCATAGTAATACGAAACTCGTAAGGAGCATTCACTCGATCAATCAGATTGGAATTTGGAGATTCTAAAGAGGCCACCCAGGACATCGCTTCAATGCGCTGACTTACTATAATAAGTGCGTTACGCGCAGCAGCTGTTCCGGAAAAAGAAATAGTTTGAGTGGTGTCTTGTTGCCCTTGCATCATAGCAATATCTATACCCGAAGGAATCTTTGAAACAAGCTCCGCGATATTCATGCTCCATACAACCCGCTTTTCAAGCAAGCCATTCATTGTAGAAAGCATAACGTTTTGCCGTTCAATAGATTCTTGGAGCTTTGCATATTCTCCGCTCGCTCGAGCAAGATCCTCCTCTGCGGAATCAGAGGCAATAGAAGAAATACCCCTCAAAACAATAACGCTCGCACCTCCGGCAAACAACATGAGTACTAAGCCCATAATAATCGTCACGATAAAGTGGTTCGCGTTCATAATAATTTCTCTCTGTATGAGAAATTTTCGTCGTTCTGGTGGGAGAAGGTTAAGCTCTGAAGACATAGCGCATTACAACGTATTATGACGAAGAGCCAGACCAATTGCAGTCACAAAATGGCTCGCATCCTGAGGCGTAATTGCGACAGTCCCCCTTTTCCCAACAGAACTTAAGTTAATAAGAGGATTGCCCACATCAACAGGAATACCAGGAAACACTTCACTAAATGCATCTCGGATACCCGGCAAGTTCGCACCGCCTCCAGAAATCAGTATGCCCCGCAGGCCGCTCGTAGCAGAAAGCTGCGAGAGCGCGCTTTGTATCCCGCCTTGCACTTGGTGAAGTAAATCTAATACCGCCTCTCGAAGCGCATACGCAACCTCCCCATCACTACCCTCCCGGGCGAGTATTCCGATGATGGACTTTTTTTCGAGGGCATCTTCTGGAGATAATCCGAATTTTTCAACCAGCGTAGCAGTAAGCTGGTCGCCTCCGGTAGGAAGCGCGAGCGTAAACCGCATAGACCCTTTATCAAAATAGATTACTTTCGTAGTAGTTGCCCCCAGGTCGCAAATTGCTACTCCCTCAACAGAAAGAGCATCAATCGGAAGCAAGCTTCGCACCATTGCCTGAGCTTCAAGTTCAAGCGCTTTTACGATAAACCCTGCGCCATCAAGTGCCGCCAATAACGGGTCAACAACTTCTTTTTGAGCAGCCCCAACCACAACCTGCCGAATATTTGCCGATGCCGCCCCTGCAATGGGCTGCCAATCCAAATACACCCGGTCTAAATCAAATGGCAAATCTTTTCGAATAGCCCAGCCCACCGCTTCATCAATTTCAGCATCAGACATAAGCGGCAAATCAAGCACTCGCACAAACGATTGGCGTTCCGGAATAGAAACTACGACATCCTTCCCCTCAACGGGAAATGGCGAACACTTTGTGCATGTTTTTTGCAAGGCCTGAACAAGCGTGGGCACATCTTGAATAATTCCCCTCTTAATCAAATCGGGTTCAAGAGGAGACCAGCATACCGTACGAAATTCTCTGCTTGAACCAGACGTAACAGAAGCAATTTTTATCGATCGGTCCGAAATATCAATACCTATCATAGAGTGTATATTATCGCCATAACGTAAATGAAAATAATAGGTCATACCACGCCTGCGGAAGCGTGAAGCCATACGTTATTGGGCTCATCACAATAAATCCAACAATAATACAAAGAGCCGCAACGCTCCCTACAATCTTCTTTTTCGGGAAAGCACGGTCAAGCCACCACGCCCCAAAGAGCAATGAACACAAGAGCGGTGTAAGGTAATGATACAAAAAGAGCACTCGAGGAACGCGCATTAATGGAATAAAGGAAACGAGGTACCCTAAAACGAATATCCACCCGCCGCGTGAAAAGAGCGTGTATAGATCATCGGTAAGCCCTCGAGCAAGCCGGAAAAATACGGTTCCAAGCCCAAAGCAAAAAAGTGCAAAGCTGCCCCACCACACAAGAGGGTTGCCGAGCAGATACACGAACTGATTCGTATCCCCTTGCCAATAAAATACAGATCGGACCATAAATGGCCATGTCCACCATTTACTTCCATACGGATGATCTGCCGTAAGGTTATAGTTTGCTGAAACCATCTGAGTGTGAACATGCACAACGTCTGTCCAGAAAGAGCCAGTAGGAAGCCCCCAGGCATCCCCTGATCCTGGCATTGTAAGAAGTGAAAAATGAAGCGCCCACCCTATGCCATATACAGACGCGCCTGATAGTATTGCTGCCAATAACCGAAGCATCCACACTCTCGCCCCACGAGGCCATGTACGCAACACATGCACTGCAAATACAACAAACACCAAGCCTCCAGATACGAGCCCGGTAAACTTTGTGCCTACTGCAACACCCGCAAGTACTCCTGACAGAATAGCCAGTAGCCACGCATGCGCATTTTTTTGAGTCCTTGTTGACGCAATAGCAGCTGCCAATGCCCCAAATGTTGCAGAAAGCAAAATACTATCAGTAATAATGAGCCTGGATTCCACAATCAAAGCGTTATCCAGCGCTATAGCAAGCCCGCCAAGCAATGAAACAAGATGGGAAACCCCTGCTTGGCGTAACAGAATAACAATAATAATAGGTAGCAAGGCTCCAGCCAGCGCAGGCACTATTCGTAAACCAAAAATAGAGGTGTTTGTGTAACGTTGCCCAATGGAATCAAACGAAAACTCTCCTCGATACCCCAACGCATACGCTCCGCCTGCGATAAGCAGCTTCCCCACCGGTGGATGAATATCAAAAAATCTCTCATGAGTACAACAGTATGAGGAAACAAATTTTCCAAAATGCACTTCGTCAAAAACCACTTGATTAATAGCACTAAGCCCTGCTACCCGAACAGCAAAGCTAATAAAGAACAGAGCGGCTATCGCCGGAATAAAAAAATGTTTCATGGCAAGGTAAATACAATATCTCGGATATACGTACGATATCCATCTTCATTATATGTCAATATAGGCTGAAATGCTTCAGCCGCCGGAATGTGATAAGAATCAAGAGGCAGTACTTCGCACAACGCCGGGTCCTGAACTGCCTCCCAGTTAGGCGCAAGGCAATGCATTGTATATAACGCCGCTACAGAAATTGGGTATATTGTCATTGTTTCAAAGAATGACGGCTTCATCCATACGTACCACCCCGGAGGGTTCCCCGCTCCTGCGGTGCTTTTATAATTAATCATTGCGTAATAATTATTCGCATATACAGTAACCCGTCCATCATTCAAATCTGCGATGGAAATAGTTTTTGTTGCAATTATCTGCCCAGAAATAGGATTTTGAATTGTAATTGTGGCGTTTGTGCTTGTAGGAGAGGGTGGTGTACCGGTCGGAAGCGCGATAACGGCCTCCCTAGTAGAGTCGGGGCCCTGCAACTGATCGATTGCGCCCTTTAAATTCTGCCGAGGGGTTATTGCCGTAGACACGGTTCGAGATTCTTCGTTTCCAGGAATTCCTGCGGCAACAAGCAGTCGAACGTGGACTTGCTGTACAGTTTCCGGAGTACGGGATTCAAGCGTAGTAAGCGCGTTACCATTCGAGTCAAAATATTCAAACAACGAAGCCGTAGGATCAATGCCCCTAAGCACAATAGTCGGCGTTGATGAAGGGTCTGATTCTATTGTTTGCACTAAAACAGTATTGTCTGTGGCGGACCTACTATATGTTACTTTATCGAGCGCTGCATCCCCCCCTCTATTCGTCCACACGGTAAGGGTGTTATCTTGAGCTACCTGTAACCACGCCTCCGCACCGTTGTCCTGAGCATTGCGAATTGTATCGGTAATTCGAGCTATCTGATTACGGGCGCTTGCTGTCGCAAGAATACCGCTAATCTGTACCCGATATGAAGTAAGGCTTCCAGAAAAAAAGAATAGAAGTGCAGACAAAACAAAAGCGCTAATAAAAAGCGTAACCGTCGTCTCAATGAGAGTAAAACCGTAAGATTCTTTAGTATACATACGCATCATACTGTTATGGACAATTAGACCTACTCCACCCGCCTACAACATACTGGCCGGCAGGGGCTCCGCTAGGGCGCTCAATACGAGCGGTAACCTGAGAGCAAAATCGATTATCTGGGCTTTTCCCGGTAGCAACCACAGTGGCAGCCTCCCCAGAAGGAAGCTCGTTTACAGAAAGCGTATACGACCCTACAAGATCGCTCGTGACCGGATCAAACACCGGGACAGCTTCCGGACTTGTCGAAGGATAGCGCGCGGCAAGTGAATCAATTGTAAACCCAGCCTTGCCAACCAAAAAAAGCACTCGCTGTATTCCTGATTCCGTTATCTGATATATTCGCTCCCTTTGAGAAGCATCGGAGGTACTCACTGATTCTCGAGAAATAACTCCAACAAGAGATATAAACATTACGGTAAGCATCCCCAAAATAACCATCACCATAAGAAGCCCTCCGCCCGCCTGGTTGTTCACCGAGAAAAGCTGTCTCATACGCAACTGCCAGAAGTAAAGACAACCTTTGAAACATCCATAACCCCTTGAGATGGCGCAAATCCAAACCCAAACAACAATCCTTGAGAAAAATCTCCCGAAACAGGGGAATAGCTTGCACTCCTCCCTATCCCGAGAAGCGGATCGGGGGATGTGCCGTTTATCGAAATATCATATGCGTCATCACTTACGCCTGCGCCATACTTTCGATGCGTAATTTTATAATCCATAAAACCGCTCGGAGTTGCGCTCGAACTTGCCGCGTATGAATACGGAGAAGGTGCAGTACCCAATGCTCCAATTTTTGTAGACTCAACCACTGCACCTAAATACTTCAATCCATCCGCAACAATAAATTGAATTGGTCCGACCGCAAGCGGCCCCGGATTGGCCTCTTGAGGGCGCATAGTAATTTCATACGTCCAATCTTGATCCATAATTGCCGAAGGGTTAATCGCCGGATACGAATAGTTAATATACCCGCTCGTGCTTTGATCAGTGATCGTAATAAATTTTTTTCCAGAACCAGGGTCCGTTGCCACTGCGCTACTAGAGGATAGCCCAAGCGTTGCCGGGGTCACACTTTTTGTCCACCCCTGCGCTTCAGGTAAAGTACCCTTATTTGCGTCATACTCAATCCTTGTGCATATATTGGCAGGCAGTTGGCACTGATTCGTATTTCTCCATAAACAT
>CAZZHI010000022.1:0-9900 GCA_964654145.1 uncultured Candidatus Saccharibacteria bacterium | reverse complement strand
CCCTCCACAAAATACTTACTGTGCGCCGTTACCTCTTCCGCATTGCCGGTTGTAAGGTATGTGTATGTTCCCTTTTTCTCAAGTCGAGACTCTATTTCGGGATGGCGAGATAGATAATCCTGCAAACTTTTCGCAACTATGGTGGGCTGATGTAATAGCGTTGTGCCTTGAGGCAACGCAGCAGCAATAGTATCTGCAATTAATTCATAATGCGTACACCCAAGCAGCACCGCGGACGGCGCAGCAGTTGGAATAGTAAGAAGCAGCTGCTGCACGCAACTTGTAGCTTCCGCTTGAACACTTGAATCACGTGCACCGTACAGTTCAATCATTCCCGCCAAATTAGTACATGAAAACTGAAACACGCGTACGTGCGGATTTCGTTTTTGAATTTCATGCTCATATGCTCCGGACGCAACCGTACGCTCTGTCGCCAGTATTCCCACCGTTACAGGATCTGCAGTGGTTGTGATCTGCTCAATAGTGGGCACCACAATACCAAGCAGTTTTCTATCGGGCCATGCCGTGGGCAGCCAATTCTGCTGCAAATCACGCAACGCTACCGCCGAAGCGGTGTTGCACCCTAAAATAACAATTGTGCATCCGCGTTGAAATAACGCATCTACTCCCTGCTTTGTGTATTCAATAATTTCCTCTACGCTTTTATTTCCGTACGGAGCGCGAGCATTATCGCCCAAGTACGTAAAAGAATATTCCGGAAATGTTTCGATGAGCTTCTGGAATATTGTTAAGCCTCCGTACCCTGAATCAAATACCCCTATCACAAGAGCGGCCTCCACCATGCTTCGTTCGCCTGATACCACGCTACTGTTTCTTTCAGCCACTCTTCTACGCTGTGCTGCGGTTCCCAGCCAAGCTCTGCGTGAATCTTTGTCCAATCTACGGCATACCTGCGATCATGCCCGGGGCGGTCTGTAATAAATTCTATCTTGCTCTCGGGCATATCCAGCATCAAAAGAACCATCTTCGCGATTTCTATATTGCTGATATCGCGCTCCATTCCGCCTACAAGATATGTTTCCCCGTTTTTCCCGCGCTCAAGCACTGCCTCAATCGCCCTGCAATGATCTAAAACATACAGCCAATCACGAACATATAACCCATCGCCATAAATTTTTGCTGTCCCACCCTGCAATACGTCCGTAATCATTCGAGGGATAAATTTTTCTGGGTGCTGATATGGGCCGAAATTATTGGAACAATTTGTAATCGTAACTGGCAAACCATATGTTTCGTGATACGCACGCACAAGATGATCAGAAGAAGCCTTTGATGCGGAATATGGGCTATTTGGGTTATAGGAGGTTTTTTCAGAGAATTTTTCCGAGGTTCCAAGCGCTAAGGATCCAAATACTTCATCCGTTGAAATATGATGAAACGGCGTATTCTTTTTTCGAGCAACTTCGAGTAGCACAAAAGTACCCTCTATATTTGTTTTAATAAACGCAGACGGGCCGGTAATAGACCTATCGACATGAGACTCTGCCGCGAAGTGCACAATTCGATCTACCTTTTCAACAAGCTGCCCTACGAGATCGGCATCCAAAATGCTCCCATGCACGAATTCGTACTGAGGGTTTTCCGCTACATCCTTCAAACTTTCTTGGTTTGCAGCGTAGGTTAATGCATCCAGGTTAATAATAGAATCCTCTGGATGATTTGAAAGCCAGTATCGAATAAAGTTAGATCCGATAAATCCGGAGCCGCCTGTTACGAGAAGTGTTGCCATATAGAGTAAGTATACAAGAAATTATATTAGTCTTTGCGAACAAACAAAGGCTCACTCGGTTTTGCAAGCGGCTTTGCGGCCAAAAGTGCGTGGATCTTTTCCGCCGTTTCCGGCAAAAGTGCGCGTAATGCATCCGCAATCTCTGCGATGCCGCTTAAAACTGTGCCGAGCACTTCCTGTAACTCTGCCTGCTTCCCCTCTTTCGCCAGTGCCCACGGCTTGTTTGTGTCGATATGAGAATCGAGTTCGCCAATCTTATGCCAAATATGCGTTAATGCTTTATCGAATTCCAATGCTTCAATATGAGCATGCACCTCCATACTCCATGGAGAAGACGTAACCGCCTGCACATCTGCTTCTGGCCAAGATTTTTCCACCATTGCGAGTGTGCGAGAAACTAAGTTCCCAATTCCGTTTGCAAGTTCGCTGTTGTAGCGCTCCTTTAAGCGATCCACGGAAAAGTCTCCATCGTTCCCGAATGGAATTTCTCGCAATAGATAGTATCGAATTGCATCGAGCGGATATTCTTTCAGCAAATCATTCGGATCAATTGCGTTGCCTAAGCTTTTGGAAATTTTCTCGCCGTTAATGGTAAAAAATCCGTGTGCAAATACCCGCTTTGGAGTTGGCAGGCCAGCAGAAATAAGCATTGCCGGCCAGATAGCACAATGAAATTTGATAATATCTTTTCCAATGAGGTGCAAATCAGCAGGCCACCACGCTTTATACCCTGCATCCGGATACCCCGTTACCGTAAGGTAGTTAATAAGTGCGTCAAACCACACATACACCGCATGTTGATCATCTTTCGGGAAACGAATCCCCCACTCTTGGGATTGGCGAGAAATAGAAACATCGTGCAATTCATCCGTAATATAGGAAAGCATTTTATTCCGCGCAGAAGTTGGCTGTACTGCATCTGGATTCTCGGTATACCACGCAAGCAGTTGGTCTTTATACTTTGTGAGCTTGAAAAAATAATTCTTCTCACGGATTATTTTTGGTTCCGTTTTATGAATTGCGCACTTGCCATCTACTAAATCTTTTTCCGCAATAAATTCCTCGCAGCCAACGCAGTAATATCCTTCGTAATCGCCGAGATAAATATCTCCCGCTTCCTCCATTTTGGTAATCATACTTTGCACTGCTACGCGATGTTCGGGAGATGTAGTACGAACAAACGTATCGTATGAGAGATTGATGGTATCGAACGTATTCTTCCATACTGGCGCCATCTGGTCTACATACTCTTGAGGAGAAATTCCCTGCTTTTCTGCAGCCTCTACGTTCTTCTGCGAATTTTCATCAACACCCGTTGAAAGCAGTACTTTTTTGCCTTGATTGCGATAATGCCGAGCGAGCACATCTGCAGCAATCGCCGTATACATGTGCCCCACGTGAGGCTTTGCATTTACGTAATAAATTGGCGTTGTTAAGAAATATTTCTCCATAACTGCTGTAACTGTAGGCTATGGGTGGTAATTGTCAAAATGAGCACGCAGCTCAGATACTTCATATAAATACAGTGGCGCGCAGTTTTTTTCTCGATATATCGTAAGAGCCTTTATCTCCTTAAACGGAAACGCATATGAAAGCACGAGCGTCTTTCCTTTGAGCTTTTGGGAAGCGATGTATGCTCCGACCGCCTTCATGTGCTTTGGCATTAAAAAGAAGAATACGACCGTTGTATTACTCATTAATTTCTTTTTAAAAAAATTCCCGTATACAACATTGCCCCGAGAACGAATCATCGCAATTGCCCACATAATGGGCGATAATTCGTACCCAGCTGCGCGCGCTCCACGCCGAAGGGCTTCGGCAAGAATACTTCCATCCCCTGCACCCAAATCAATAACGATGTCTTTTTCGCTAATACCAATATCGTCGAATGCTTTTTTTACCGCAGCCATGCGAGTGGGCGCCCACGGAGCACCTATGATTCCTGCATACGCAGTCGGAAGAAGGAGCACTCCCCCAACGAGTGCGCCAATAGTCCACCAGTCCATTTATGTTGCCTTGACCTTGAGCTTGCGAGTAACAGCTGCGTTTGCTTTTGGAATTCTGATTGTTAAGATTCCGTTCTTGATTTTCGCCTCTGCTCGGTCTGCGTCAATTTCAACGGGAAGAATAATAGAGCGAGAGAATGTACCCCAGTAACATTCCTGATAGAAGTAATCTTCTTGATCTACATTAAACTGCGGCCTGCGCTCTCCGCGAATTGCAACCATATCGTTCGTGATAGACACATCAAGATCATCAGGGGAAACTCCTGCTACGGTGCTTTGGATAATAATATTTTCATCGTCCTGGAACACATCGACCGTGAGTTGCCCTTCTTGCTCTTCTCCTCCTGCGTGCTCAAATGTATCTTCGTCAGAAAAATCTTGTTCCGTTTCCTCTTCTGGCTCTTCCATTACTTCGCGAACATCTTCTTCTTGATACGGAGCATCTGCAATTCCATGATGAACTTCGAGCGTTTCTTCAGCGTCGGAAACATTCGGCCGATTTAATACTCGCGCACCGGTTAATCTTTCAAAAAAACTTCTTGGTTCTTGTGGCATACGTTTTATTAATCACTAGTATAGCAAAATGTTATCCACTTCACTATACCACACCTGTGCACATCTAGAGAATTATTTTTCCGGCCACGCCTGTATCATCAACAATCCTTTTGCTTCATTATTTGCTCGCGGCATGTGCGCCCAAATTTCTTCTGTAATAAATGGCATAAACGGATGCAACATAATCAGCGTGTGCTTGAGTATGTACAACAACGTTTGCTTGCGAGAACGAGCGAGGGCTTCGTCATCCCCCGTTACAATACTTTTACTTTCTTCTAAAATTCCATCGGCAAATCGATGCCATGCATAGTGGTACAACTTTTCGGCAGCAAGATGGAACCGATAGGCTTCAAAATCCCCCGTTACTTCTTGTGTAATTGCATGCAATTCTTCTACAAGCGCCTTGTCTGCATCTGACGAAATTTCTGATTCATCTATTACCATTTCTTCGGTATGAGAAAATACGAACCGAGAAATATTCCATAGCTTGTTTGCAAAATGCCGGTATGCCTTAACTTTATTTTCCGCAAGCGCAGTATCGCTTCCTGGCGGATTCCCCACAATCAATGCCATGCGCAATGCATCAGTACCGTGCTTATCCGTAATTTCAGTAGGATTAATAACATTCCCCTTACTCTTGCTCATTTTCTTTCCGTGCGCATCGTTTACCAGCCCGTGCATATACACCGTATGAAACGGCACCTGGTTTTGTAGATAGAGACTAAAGATAACCATGCGAGGCACCCACTTAAAAATAAGGTCGTGCCCCGTTTCCATTACATCTGTTGGGTGGAATGTTTTATAGTCCTCCCCTTCGCTATACCCAAGAGATAACAAAGGCCACTGCCCTGAAGAAAACCACGTATCGAACGTATCAGTGTCTGCTTTTAGCTTTCCACCGCATTTTGAACATATACTTTCAGTATTTTCTAAGTCCGGAAATGCATGGTCGCACTTCGTGCAAAGTTTTGCAGGAATAGGAATACCCCACACAATTTGGCGAGAGATATTCCAATCAATCGTGTTCTCCATCCAATACTTAAATACTTTTTCGTAATTATCCGGAATGAATCGAATCTTTCCTTCGTTTACTGCTGCAAGTGCACGAGCGGCAAGTGATTCCATTTTTACAAACCACTGATCCATTACCTGCGGTTCTATTACGGTATTGCATTTGTAGCAAAGCGGAACGTTGTGGGTATATGCTTCGTCAATTTTTACTACCAATCCTTTTGCCTGAAGCTTTTCAATAATCTTTGGGCGCGCTTCTTTAATCTTCATACCTGCAAACTCCCCCGCAATTGGCAATAGCTTTCCACGGAGATCGATAATCTGCTCTTTCGGTAAATCGTGACGCTGCGCTATCTCAAAATCAATCGGATCATGCCAAGGAGTTATCGTCATAACCCCCGTACCAAATTCCATATCAATAGAATCATCTTTAATAACCGTTGCCGTAACGGTGCCGTTGATCCACTCCGCCTCGAACGTATCTCCGTGTTTATACTGTTCATACCGAGCATCGTCCGGGTGCATGACTACATATTTATCTCCAAACTTTGTTTCCGGCCTTGCCGTACTAATCACAAATGGGCCGTACTGAAGATAATAAAGAGAATCCTGCTTCGGCTCCCCTGTAGTTTCTACATCCGATAGCGTTGTTTGATGCTTCGTACACCAATTCACAATCCTCTTTCCTCGAAATACAAGCCCATCATCGTACATCTTTTGGAAAGTTTTCTGAACTTCTTTTACTACCACGGGATCAAGCGTGAATTTTTCACGAGACCAATCACAAGAAGCACCAAGACGGCGCACTTCATCTTCCATAGATTTTTTGTGCTCCATTGTAAAATCGTATATCTCCTTATAGAGATCTTGGGGATCCATAGAAAACCTACTTCTTCCTTCTTTTTCTAGCTTTTTTTCATACACAATCTGCGTTTCAAATCCTGCATGATCAGCACCCGGAACCCAAAGAGCTTTAAATCCTCTCATTCGCTTATACCGAGTCATAATATCTTCAAGCGTAATAAAGAGCGCATGCCCTGCGTGCAAATGACCGTTTGCATTCGGAGGAGGCATAACAATAGTAAATGGCTCTACATGGCGCTCTGGCAGGTTATCAGGATTAAAAAACCCAGACTCTTCCCAGGCTGCATATATCCTAGGCTCTGTATCTTTCGCCTCGTACGGTTTTGTAAATTTTTCATCCATATAAGATATGCATAGTATGCCCCACAACGGACAAAAATCAATCTAGCGGATTTATTCTACAAGCGTTACCCTGAGAAACAGATGTCATACACCGTTGCCATTGAATCTGTTAGCAAAGTAGGGCAAGAAACCTCCCCAGACGCCTTTACGTGCGCAGAAACCCAAAAGGCTTGTATGCCTGCATTCGTCTTCAGTATTGCGGGGCAAATAGGGTTTAAGCGTGCGCTTGAACACTTGGTTGACTGCCGCAAAAAAGAATGTGTGTCTCTTCGCAAAAAAGTACGAGAAAGCATGAATGAAAAGATTAAATGGCTTTTTGCAGAGCACGTATTACTCGGATGCATGGAATGCCAATCGTTTCTGTATGGAGTACGCAATCCTTTAAACTTGAACGACAACAAAAACTTTTCAGCTACTGCGCTCCACTTATCTGCATGCACGCATGAAGGATGCGCAAAACTCCGCCGATCAGTACTTCTCACCGTTCGAGATTCCGTGAGCCCTTCCGCTACAAGCAAAGATTTGTTTTAAAAGTTTTAGATTTAGGCCTGTCGCTCCCCTCTCCCAATGGTGGGAGAGGGTTGGGGTGAGGGCTGACGTTGTTCTGTATGGGCTGCCCTCATCCTCGCCTTCTCCCCAATTGGGGAGAAGGGGCCGCTACGCACTAAACTTTTCGATTGATATTCGAGCTACGGCGTCGATATCTTTCCATGACTTTATTCTGCCCGCCTCATACGCATAGAGCCCGGCTTCTCCGATCATCGTAGCGTTATCTCCACATAGTGCGACAGGGGCTACATATAACGGAATGTGTTCTTTGTGTGCCTCAATTGCAATTCTTTTTTGCAAGGCGGCATTCGCCGCTACACCACCCGCTAATAGCACACTTGCGTAAGTACCATTCCTTAATGCCTGTAAAAGTTTTCCTGCTAGCGAATCAACAACTGCGGCTTCAAAACTTGCAGCAATGTTTGCTCTATCTTGATCGGAAATAGCTTCGCCTAATTCCCGCACCTGATACAGTACTGCCGTCTTTAATCCGGAATAACTAAAATCTAAATCATTCGATTTCATCATCGGCCGCGGAAATGGGTAGGTTTTTTCGTTTCCCTGTTTGGCAAGTGCACTAACTTTCGGACCACCCGGATACGGTAAATTCAGCATACGAGCAACCTTATCAAACACTTCCCCCACTGCGTCGTCCCTTGTTTGTCCTAAAATTTCATACTGAAGATGCCCATCAATACGAATAAGCATCGTATGCCCACCCGATACAATGAGCGCAAGTGCAGGAAACGGATTTTCTTTCTTCCCTTCCAAGAGAGCAGAATATATGTGCCCCTCAATATGATGCACCGGCACAATCGGTTTATTCCACGCAAAGGCAAGCACTTTTGCTGTCTGCACGCCCACCGCCAAAGACGGCATAAGCCCAGGACCGACCGTAACCGCAATGGCATCAATATTTTCATGGGTAACCCCCGCCTTTTCCATCGCAGATGCGATGAGCGGAGATATTACGGTTAGATGCTCTCGGGCCGCAACTTCAGGAATAACCCCGCCGGTTGCAGTATGAATATCTACCTGGGATGCAATATATTCTGACAGCACTTTGACTGATTCCCCGCTTTTTTCCATGACAGAAACTGCCGTTTCGTCACAGGAAGATTCTATGGCAAGGAGAGTTACTTTCTTCATACAAAGGATCATTGCATATAATAGCCGTATTTTCCAAAGAATATTGGACAAACAATACGGATTCTGGTAAAAAAGAGCATACGGCTTCATCGTCTAACGGCTAGGACGCTGCCCTTTCAAGGCGGAAATAGGGGTTCGATTCCCCTTGGAGCTACAAATTATCGAAACAAGCTTGCCAACACAAACCAATGGCTTGAAAGAAGAAAAAATATCGATATTATAATTCCTCCACGAAGAAGGATTATCTCCACAAAACTTCCTGTTGTTACTCGCAATTCTTCCGGTCCTGGTGGCAACTTTATGGAAAATTGAAATGGCCAAAACCACGGAACTCCCCGATCTGTTATCGTATCCGCCACAGAGTGAGAAATGTATCCGATCATAAACGCTATCCATACGTACGTAAGAGATTCGGCATACTGCGGCTGAATAAATCGGTGGATTACCTGCCACAACAGCCACCCAATTCCAATAATACCAACGAAGGAATGAGTTAAATGGCGGTGCCCTCCGGAAAATACCTGAAATAGCTTACTGAGCGTATTGCTCCCGATCATGCGATTCCACAGGTTAGCTGCCGGATGATCCAAATCGGGGGTAAGCGCCCCAATCATAACGGCAAGAATTACCGCAATTCCTATACCCGGACCAACCTGCACGGGAAATAGGGTTAATACAAAGAATCCGGAAAGCAGCGCCACCATTTGATGAGTTAGAGAAGTCATATCTCCCCTATCATACATAAAAAAATGGCGCGGGTCTCTGTGAGAGATTCCGCGCCGTTATGGAGCAATACGTTCGGCGATTCCTTTCATGATCACTACCCCACTTTCAATACTTCTTTAAACCGAGGATATACAGCTCGAATAATTTCCTGTACCTCAAGAACATAAGGCGACTCTTTAGTATGAAGATCTTGATACAAGGCAACGAGGTCCTTATAATCTTGAAGTTCAATTTCCTTAAGAGGCTTTCCCCGCATAGACAGCAAGAGAAGCGGCGGCTCATGAGACGATTGATTCACGTTCTCCTCCTTTCCTGAAAAGAACACACCCTTACGACAATACCCCCTCTTGGTTCCGAGTATAACAAAAAACCTGGGAAAACCCAGGCTTTTTGCTACTTATTGAGATGGATTACATGCGATCTCGCTTGTAATGCTCCCGGCAGTATACCGGGCGTCCTTCTGAAGGCTGGAACGGAACTTGTGTTGGCTGTCCGCATGTTGCGCATACTGCGTCAAACATAGGACGGTCTCCACCGCCGAATCCTCCCCTTCCTGCTCCTCCTGTCTGCTGTCCTTTCATCTCGCGGAAGCAGTCGTTGCAGTAAACTGGTCGATCGCCTGATGGCTGAAACGGAACTTGCGTTTCGTTTCCGCACTTGGAACAGGTCGCGTCAAACATTGGACGATCTGAGTTAAATGAATTCATGGTAAGTCACCGCCTTTCGTTATCGAGTTTCGAGGTCATAACGCTTTTATTCTTGACGCTCGATATCTTCGATAACGAATGCTTCTTACGTCGCGCTTGAATCGTCTGTTCCCTCGTGCGCTTACTATTGCATAAAATAGACAGAAACGCAAGTTATCCCCAAAAGACGCCTTATTGTGCTGGTTTTTTCTCTCCGTTCGCTTCCGTTACATGCGGAAATTTATCTGCAGACTGATACTTA
>CAZZHI010000021.1:0-11959 GCA_964654145.1 uncultured Candidatus Saccharibacteria bacterium | reverse complement strand
GGGATAGAGTTTCGCGTACGGTGACTTCATATTCCTTTTCTGTAGTATGAGTATCCCCGGTAACTGCTTTGGTAATAAGGCCGTCGTTGGTGAGAAGGAGTAACCCTTCGCTTTCTTTGTCGAGTCGACCGACGATTGATAGTTCTTTGTATTGCGGAAATGCATCTTGAATACGCGCGCCTTCGCCTTCTCCGAGCGAGCACACGATTCCACGCGGCTTATATACCGCTACGGTTGTTTTTCCTGCAAGTTGAGCTACTGCCTCTGGTGCGAGCGTTACAACATCGGTATCTGTAATATCGACCCCAGGTAGAGCCTGCTGCCCATTTACGAGAATAAGGCCAGAACGAAAAAAGGCCTCTGCTTCCTTACGGGAACAGATGCCTTTTTCTGCAAGGTATTTCTGGACAATCATTTAGCGTACGTGTACGAACGTAGCTTGCTTGAGGGCGCCTGCGAATGTCTTTACTTTCTTTTTAGAAAATGCGACAACGCCGTCGATTGCAGAGTAGAGCGTATCATCTTCTCCACGACGAACATTTTCGCCTGGGCGATATTTTGTTCCGCGCTGGCGGATGATGATTTGCCCAGCCTTTACTGGTTGGTCGCCATAGATTTTCACTCCTAGGCGCTTGCTTTCTGAATCTCGGCCCAGTTGTGTCGATCCGGCGGCTTTCTTATGTGCCATAGGGAATGTTAAAAATTAATCGCGTTCCCAAAGGGTTAACTCTCGAGCAATAAAGGCATCTGGGCGCGCATAGATGAGCGGCTCCTCGGTGCCTGCAGCATTGCTTGAAGTGCTAAGTTCCTTTGGAATGAGCTGACCTTTACGATAGCCGATAGCGGCTATCTCGTCAAGGAATGTACGGGGGATGGGTGAGAAGCGTTCCTTGCCATTTGCGGCTACCCGGGGGGCAGGAAGAAGTAAGAGGATTCGACCATTTTTTGGAAGAACACTTTTCATGTTCATGAAGAAATTCAGGTAGAGCGGGGTAACGGATGCATAAAATTCTTCCGCTTCGGTAGGGGAGAGCGGCCGTGAAAGGGGGGTGCCAAGGAAGGGCTCCGTAACTACGGTGATGTTTTCATGATGAATTTTTTCGGGGACATTTGGGTTAGTTACATCGTGCGGAAGGAAGGTGGGAGCAAGCTCATTTTTTACAGAAAAATATTTCTTAAGATGCTCCATGTTTTGGGTTGTGGCTTCTATCATTCTTTCGGAAATATCTGTTCCAAATGCCTTTATATTCATAAGCCAAGCTTCCTGTAAAATTGTTCCCATTCCGCAGAACGGATCATATACTGCAGACGGAATATTTGATGCTGCGGGAAGCGCTAGGTTGATCATAATTTGCGCTAATTTTGGAGGAAGTAATCCTACCTTTGCATCGCGTGCTGGGCGGCTCGTATCGCGCAATTCGTATGAGGCAATATCCTGCATTGCGATTGAGCGCATAAGAATAATAACCCCTTCGTGCTGGAGAAAAATAAGTTCCTTGTTTGGGTCGTGAGTAAGTTTATTAAAAATCACCTGAGCCGCATTCAAGAGGGAAGAGTGGGTACCTACCGCCTGGCGAGAGCCAGAAGAATGATTGGCTTTATGATGAAATTTTCCACCAGCGTTGCCCTGAGATCTGCTAGCTGATCGTGGCTCTATAAAGGATAGACGTGACCCATGTGCGCGGGCTGCTTTCTTGAGCGCTATCCCCATTGACCTTATATTTT
Source organism: uncultured Candidatus Saccharibacteria bacterium (assembly GCA_964654145.1). GTDB lineage: Bacteria > Patescibacteriota > Andersenbacteria > UBA10190 > UBA10190 > HO2-45-11b. Next base: position 10,234 of record CAZZHI010000021.1, on the reverse strand, counting down.
GCGACATATCAATAAAGCCGATTCCAAGCTCCCATTTGGCAGGCAAGGGTGCAAGCGCTGATAATACTTCATCTGGCGATGGCATAGCGGGCCATGATGCAACGTCTGTAGATATGCGAATGGTACCGCCAAGAATTTTTATAAAATCGTTTGGCAGTCCGTCTGGAGCATCGATGCGAATCCAGTTTGAAGTACGGGCTATAACAGTATAGCTGTAGCCAAGCCGCGTAAGCGCTGCGATGATTTCGCTTGCAGATAAGCGAGGATTTGTCCCGAGAAAGAATGTAAACATAGTGATACTATTTTGTTATATGGGAGTATCTCGTATGAGACTATTTTTTGCCCAGTATGATAACGCCATAGGAACGGCCATTCTCGCTATTCTTATATTCGTTTTAGGTTGGTATGCAGGCCGTGTCATGTCACCGTATTATGCATCAAGCCCCATTGTATTTGAAGACCGGACTTGCGACGTGTGCCCGGCATCCCAAGGGAGCCTCCAGGATCTTCTAGAAAAATCACCAGGTACTAAACCACCTGAAACATCTGTTGAAACTCGTACAGGTCAACCTGGAGGCCAGGAAGTACCAGCGGGTCAGCAAGGTATGTATGTGGCGAGTAAAAACAGCAATCTGTTTCATCACTATACCTGTGCGCCTGCCAAGACCATTAAGCCGGAAAACCGTGTATGGTACGCAACGTACGAAGAAGCGCAGTCTGCGGGGCTTTCACCAAGCGCTTGTACGCAAAAACTGTCAAATCCGTAAAAATCAGCAGGGTAGGGGAGTGCTCAACAAAGCCCTCTTCCGGGGGATTCGGGGAACACTGTACGTTTTTAGGGGGAATATACGTCAAAGTGGGGGACTAATTCCGCATAAAAACGCATAAATACGCTATATTAAGGGCAAATTGACATGAGTACGGTTTGTGTTCGTATCTGTGGAAAAGTTCCATGAAACGTACGTATTGTCGCAAAAGGTACATTTTCGGACATTAAATACATTTGTATCGTGCCATCTCGATACCTCTTTTGAGCCTATTGGGTCACCTTGCTTCTTCCTCTCTGGTAGACCCTTCCCCATCCACTTCCCTTGCGTACGAACGAATCACGAACATCTGCTTCTCTTTATGTGTTATGCAGCGAAAAATTGTATCGCAAAATATATTGCGGCGAGTATTGCAATGATAAGAATGAAAAATTTTAATCCCTTGAATAGTAATCGGACAAAAAATAAAATCACAAACATAGAAATTCCCAGCACGATCATTCGATATTCTGGGTTAAATAGGAGCGCTATCCCCTCTTCAAAAAATTTAGTTGTCATGTTTTCGCTTAGAAAGCTCATGGATTAAATATCTAATAATGTAATACAGCGCATAAAATGGCCCCCATAGTGGCAGAAGGCGTTCAACCCATCGCTTAAATATATCGTCCGGATCCATAGGTGTGTATTATCTGGCTTTTAAATAATTTAACCCGTTTACTGCAACGTTGTTTTTGCGCACTTCAAAGTGCAAATGAGGTCCGCTGGATAACCCTGAGCCACGAGCCCCTGCTGCCCCACCTGTGTATCCGATTACATCTCCTCGGCGTACGAGCTTCCCTTCTTGTGTTGCAAAGCCTGATACGTGCCCATATACGGTAGAAAGATTATCTCCATGAACGAGTAGGATATAGCTATATCCTCTGCCGCCTGAATCATGTGTACGCCCTACGTAGCCATCTGCCGGTGCTTTAATTGGCGTTCCTACGGGGCTTGGGATATCCGTCCCTGTGTGCGGCCCAATTAAGTACTCGTATGGGTACCCTCCGCAATGGAATGCGCACGATATGCCGAATATGGGCTCTATGGGCCAATCCATAGTACCTACACTTCCTAAATTCCCAATTCCTCGAGCACGAAGCTCTTCGCGGATGCGTCCGTCGAGTGCTGAAATTGCAGCTTCTGCTGCCTGTGCATCAGCCTTTGCCTGCGCAAGAAGTTTTTGGTATTCCGATTCCTGCGCATTGGTAGCCCTGAGAACTTCTTCTTTTGAATCGTTTTGAGACTTTAGAGTATCTCGTTGGAGTTGTTGTTTTGCCTTTAGTCCCGATAAACTTTTTTTGAAATCATCGAGCTCCTTTTTTTGTTCAAGTAATTCTTGTTTTTCTTTCTGAATAGAAACAATGGTGCGATGCGCTTGGCTCTGGAGCTCTTCTACGGTGCTTGCATCTGCAATAGCCTCGGAAAGGCTTGAGTACTTTAAAAATATCGCAACGGTGGATTGCATATCGAGTTCTTGGAGTTGGCGAATATATTCCCCTAGTAATATTTTCCCTTTATCGATAGAAGCTTCCTTTTTTTCGATATCGAACTGCACACTTTCTACTTCGGCATCCGTTTCGTCAATTTGGGCTTGGGTCCTGCTTAAAGATAGATTGGTATTTTCAATGTTGTCGCTGATGATTTCAATCTGATCTTTGAGTGTCTGCGCAGTGCGGCGCTTTTCCTGCACTTTTTGCTGGAATGCCGCGATTTTTTCATCGATGTCTTTTAGGGCTGCTTTTTTAGAGTCGAGACTTTCTTGAAGTTCCTCTACTGTCGCTCCTTGCGAAGGCGCAGGCGTATACAGAAGTACTACGCAAAGAATGACGATATACGCAACGCGAAGTAGCCTCCCCTTCATATGCTAGTAAAACGATAGTGCTACCATGCCAAACCCTATCATAAGCACAAGAAGTGCATATACGATGCGAACCCATTTTTTATGCCTTTTATGCATATACCTTTATAGTATACCCCGTTTAGGCTAGGCAATCACTCGCGTTCTTGAGTCTTCGCAAGCTATCTGCCTTTCCGATAGCGGATCCAACTTCAAACGGCCCAGGAGAGTGTTCTCTGCCCGTAAGCGCCACCCGCATTGGCCAGAGCACATCGCCTCTGCTTTTATTGTTTTTATCAATCCATTTCATGACGTGCTCTTCTAGCCCTTCTTTCGTAAAGGACTGCTCTGGCAATTCTTCCAGAATTAAATGGAGGTCGTCTACGATTTCTTTCGTTCCTTTTTGATTGCTCTTTTTCCAGATTAACAGCTTTGGTTCGTATGATGCTTCCCATGTTGGCGTATGCCAAGATAATGCTTCATGCAATGGAGTTCCATTTATGTCGTATGAGCTAAATCGCCCAAGCTCTGTTTTAAGTGCGCGTAGGAGCCTGCCTGCGTCTTCTATTTTTATAGCATTATTGTCGTAATGGTAGGTAGCCCATGCGAGTAATTCTTGATCAGAAAGAAGTGAGAGATAGTGTCGATTAAACGCCTGCAATTTTGGGAGAGAAAATATAGCGCCGCCTTTTTGTACGCGCTCTAATGAAAATTCTTGTGCAAGCTCTTCGTGTGTAAAGTATTCCCTGTCGTTTCCTGGGTTCCAGCCTAGAAGTGCGAGATAATTTACCATGGTGTGTGGCAAGAATCCCGCGTCTTTATATGCAAGCAAGTTTGTTTCCCCGCTTCTTTTAGAAAGTTTTTTTCGCTGTTCATCTAGTAGGAGCGGTAGATGTGCGTACTCGGGTTGCGTAAAGCCAAGCGCGCGCTGAATAAGGATATGTTTAATGGTGTTGTGCAGGTGGTCTTCTCCGCGGATTACATGGGTAATGGCCATATCTGCATCGTCGCATACAACCGCTAAGTGATAGAGCGGGTCTGTAATGCTTCGCGCAATAACAAAATCGCCACCGAAGCTGTCGGTATGTACGCTTACGTTTCCTCGAATATGGTCAGTGAACGTAACTTTTTCTGGGGTAACTTTTAAACGAATAACACCGTCTGTATGCCCTGCGGTGTCGCATGCGCAAAAATGTACCGGGATAGCCCCAGTTCCCCGCTCTTTTTGGGCACATGTACAGCGATATGCTCTTCCGGATTCAAGCAGTTGTTCTAAGGCTTTTGTATAACGTTCTGTTTTTTCCGATTGGCGATATGGGCCACGATCCCCGCCGATATTGGGGCCTTCTTGCCACGTAAGGCCAAGCCACGTAAGGCCATCTATAATTGACTGCTCATATTGTGCTTCTGATCGGGCAGTGTCGGTATCTTCGATGCGGAGAATAAATGTTCCGTTGTTATGGCGAGCGAATAATTCATTAAACAGCGCAGCACGAGCAGTGCCTACATGGAGATTTCCTGTAGGACTGGGTGCAATGCGTACGCGGACTGGAGATGGGTTATTCATAGAGTGCTTGGTAAAGCGCTTCTTTCTTTTTAGAGTCTATCTGAGCTTCTAGTAACATAATGCGAACCCACATATCGCGCAATGTGGGATCTTGTCCAAGTAAGAGGAATTCATCGAATGTAAAAAATCGAAGAGTCGTGCGTTCTCCTGCGCTTATTTCCGGCTCTGCAATTTTTTCTGCGTGTTTTCCGATAAAAATACTTACCGTATAGCTACTTTTGTTATCTGGTTTGTATTGTATGAATGGGGAAAGCGTTTTTGCTCGGTACCCGGTTTCCTCTAAGAATTCCCGAGCGGCATTTTCCTCAGCGGTCTCTCCGGGCTCAGCTCTCCCTCCGGAAGGAGTTAGCACCCCCTCTCTGTGAGGCTGTTCGTCCCATACGAGCATGATTCTTTGATCTGGAAGAACCCCTATTATGCCCGCGGTATTTGGACGTTCAATCTTTTCAAATGTTCTTATGGTTCCGTCGAATAGCTCTTGCTCCCACTGCCAGATGCTATATATTTCCCCCTGAAATACTTTTTTCATTTACCACTTCAGCGAACCGGAATTTTTATATTCAGTTACTCTTGTTTCAAAGAAGTTCTTTTCTTTCTTAAGGTCAATAATTTCGCTCATCCATGGGAATGGATTAGATGCTCCGTAGACTTTTTCTAGTCCGATGCGTTCTAAGCGGCGATCCGCAATGTACTGAAGGTATTCATCGATAACACCTGCGTTTAATCCGAGGATTCCATTTGGTAAGCAGTCGTGCGCGTACGCAGATTCTAGCTCTACTCCCCTCTTGATGTTTTCGGTGATGGTTGTCTTAAAGTCGTGCGTCCAGATTTCCGGGTTTTCTTGTACGATGGTGTTGATTAAGTCTGATCCGAAAGCAAGGTGCACTGATTCGTCTCGCAAGATAAATTGGAACTGCTCCCCCACTCCAACCATTTTATTTTGGCGCAAGAATGAAAGCATCATAACGAACCCAGCATAGAAGAAAATTCCTTCCATAATTACATAGAATCCTACGAGGTCGTGTACGAAGCGTTGAATATTTTCTGTTCCCTGGGTATTGAAGTTTACATCAAGGAGAGATTTGGTCATGTTTACTACGAATTCGTCTTTATGGCGGATGCTCGGAATACGATCATACATGGTGTATACATCCTCCGGATCGAGCCCGAGTGTGTCACAGCAGTAGATGAAGGTATCAGTATGCACCGCTTCTTCGTACGCCTGGCGAAGGAGGTACTGGCGGCACTCTGGATTTGTGATGTGCTTATAGATGGTTAATACGAGATTGTTTGCCGTAAGGCTTTCCGCTGTTGAGAAAAATCCCATATTCCACATGATGAGTCGTCGTTCATCTTCGGAAAGCGCAGAGAGACTCTTCCATGTCTCTACGTCTTTTTGCATGTTCACTTCATCGGGAGTCCAGTTGTTCGCTACACCATCTTTGTAGTGTTTGCGAGCCCAATCGTACTTCATGGGCAGAATTTTATTTGGATCAGTTGTACCTGAATTTAATATTTTTTTCTCAATAGTTTCCATAGGTTGTAGATAATATTATTGGCAAGATTCGCAGATGTTGAGGTTTGGGTCCCCGCTTGTTGCTGATACTGGGGCAGAACTTAACGGGATAGTGATTGAAGGCATTGAATATACTGGTGGGGTCGGTGTTGGGATTGGTGCTGGCGTTGGCGTAGGTGCTGGTGGTGGGGTGGGAGTTGGAGTTTGCATAATCGGCTCTGGTGTTGGGATTGGTGCTGGCGTTGGCGTTGGCTCATACTTTTTATTGATATCGATGGTGCTCTTCTCTACGCTCGTCGCCCCGAGTGTTCGTAGGTAGTACGTCGTTTTGAGCCCTGCCTCCCAAGCCATAATGTACATATCGGAGAGGTCTTTTCCTGACTCTGTTTTGATGAATAGGTTAAGCGATTGGCTTTGATCGATCCATTTTGATCTGCGTGCTGCGTGCCTGATGACCCATTCTGGGCGGATTTCGAATACTTCTTTGTATCGGTCTTTGATATCCTGAGGGATTTCTGGAATGTCTTGTACGCTTCCGTCGTAATGTTTGATTTTATCGAGCATTTGGTCGTTCCAGATATTGCGTTTTCTGAGATCGTCCATGAGCCGCTCATTGATGACAACGAATTCTCCTGTAACGTTCGATTTTGTATAAATGTTTTTATAGATAGGTTCGATAGATGGCAAGCATCCGGCGATTGTTGAAATGGTTGCAGTAGGTGCAATTGCCATACAGTTGGAGTTGCGCATTCCGTATGCTCGAATACTCGCTCGTACGGGAGCCCAGTCCATCTTCCCTCCGCGTTCTACTTCGATAGGCATGCCTCGCTCTTCTTCCAGGATTGAAATGGTGTCTTGTGGAAGTAGCCCTCGATCCCATTTTGATCCTCGGTAGGTTTCGTATTGCCCCTTTTCTCTTGCGAGGTTAGAAGAAGCAAGAATCGTATAGTACGCAATATATTCCATTACTTCATCGGAAAGCTGTACTGCCTCCTCACTATCAAACTGCATTCCAAGAACATAGAGCGCGTCTTGCCAGCCCATAATACCAAGTCCTACTGGGCGGTGCCTCATGTTAGACACCTTAGCTTCTTTGGTTGGGTAGAAATTTAAATCAATAACGTTGTCGAGCATGCGCATCGCCTTTTCTGTCGTGTCTTTTAATTTTTCTTTATTGAGCACGCCATTTTCTACGTGTCGTACGATGTTGATGGATCCTAGGTTGCATACGGCAGTCTCTTCGGCAGACGTGTTAAGCGTAATTTCTGTGCAGAGGTTTGAGCTATGTACAACTCCTACGTGATCTTGTGGAGAGCGAAGGTTGGACGGGTCCTTGAATGTGATCCAAGGGTGGCCAGTGCTGTATAGGCTATTGATCATCTTTCTCCATAGGTCGATCGCGCGGATTTTCTTAAAGAGATTAATCTCTCCCCTATCTGCCTTTGCTTCGTACTCCATATATTTTTGTTCGAATGCTTTTCCGTATATATGGTGGAGTTCCGGAGTTTCGTCTGGAGAAAAGAGCGTCCAGTCCCCATCACTAATAACGCGCTTCATGAATAAGTCGGGTATCCAGTTTGCGGTATTTGTATCGTGCGTACGGCGCCTGTCGTCTCCCGTGTTTTTGCGAAGTTCAATAAAGTCTTCAATGTCGTAATGCCATGTTTCGAGGTATACGCATGTTGCTCCGCGCCTCTTGCCGCTTCGGTTAATAGCAGCAGTTGTTGCGTCAGAGATTTTTAGGAACGGAATAACTCCTTGGCTCCCTACGTTTGTGCTTTTAATCTGCGCTCCTGTTGCGCGAATATTGGACCAGTCATTCCCAAGGCCTCCTGACCATTTTGAAAGCTGTGCGTTGTCCCCGATTGATTTAAAGATATGCTCGAGCTGATCTTCGACAGTAGTTAAGTAGCATGAGCTCATCTGCGGATGGCTTGTCCCTGCATGGAATAGTGTCGGTGTTGAAGGAGTGTACCGTAGTGTGGACATAACCTCGTAAAATTCGATCGCATAGGAAGTCCATTTTGATTTATCTTCGTTTAACGCCAAGCCCATTGCTACGCGCATCCAGAAATATTGAGGAACTTCTAAAATCCGCTGAGTTAAATCGCGAATAAAGTATCGTTCGTATAATGTTTGTATGCCAAGATATTCAAATAAGGTGTCTCGAGAAATGACGAGCGCTTGAGATAAAGCGTCAAAATCAAATTCGTTCATTCTTGCATCAAGGCGCTCTGAAGCAACTCCCTGTGCGATGCTGGTTTTTAGGCCCGCTTTATATATTCGCTCAAAGTCAGGAGTGAATTCATCTGCGTCAATAACGTCTCGGTACAAATCGTTTGTAAGAACTCGCGCAGCTAGGTATGAATATTTCGGATCGCGCTCAATACGGGAACGCAAAGACATAATAATAACCTGGTTGATTTCCGAGGTGGAAATACCATCGTAAATATTATTTTGCGCTTCTTGCAGTACAATGTTTACCTGGTCTTCCGTAAGGACGTCTCCACAGTACTTCGCAATAGCAATTCGGAGCTGTTCTACATCGAATGGGACTAATTTCCCCGCCCTGTTTTTAACACTAAGCTGACGAGTTTGGATTTTTTTCTGGAGCTCTTCATGCTTCGCCTGTTCTGCCATCATGCGTTTTTCCTGCTGTTCTACTCGGTATAGGATGTATGATTTTGCAACGTCGAATAATCCTTTTTCTGCAATCTTCTTTTCAACCACATCTTGAATACTTTCTACTCCTGGAATGCCATCGAGGTATGCAGATTCAAGGTCTACTACTACCTCGTCTACAATGATTTCAATCAAGGGTGTTTCCTCTTGCCCTCGAGTAGCTTGATACGCTTTATGAATGGCGTTTTGAATTCTGATACGATCGAAATCAACTATGGAACCGTTACGTTTTTTGACCTTGTCGATGGGCATATTGCGAAGATAAATGAAGGATATTGTTGCTACAGTTTTTGTACTTAATTTGTACGTGAATACTCTAGCGCGTATATAAACAATACTGCATTTAAAAATTTATGGGTACTGGATTTAATTGATATTTAGTATTGAAATTTGAGAACGTAATTCGGTATCTTGAGCGATATTTATTTTTGAGGCTCTTGTTTTTAAATCCGGTGAATAAAGTTATGCACAAGAACATAAAACATAAAACAAAAAACGCTCCCGTGATCAAGGGGAACGTTTTTTGTTTTTTCTTAGCTTATCGCTTGTATCTTAGCGAAGCGCTTGAGTGTACTTTGTGAGGTTCTTGAGTTGCTGAGGGCTAAGCTTTCCTGCTGATTCCACCGCCTGTTTGATAAGGTCGAATGAAATAGTTTTTTCTGCTCCGATTGCAACACGCTCTTTTGGCATGTTCTTACGGATGTAATCTTCGATGTATACTCTGTGTTCGTTTGTAACAGTGTATCCTGCTTCTCGTTCAGCGAGGTATCGAGTAGCTGATCGGCGAGCCAAATGTGTTAATCCATCGCCTTTCTGTGCTGTTTCGACATATGCGCTGTCTGTCTTCTTCTCTGCTGGCAAAGATTTGCTTGCTTCGGCAAGTGTTGCTTTATCTACTGCTGCCGGTGTTGGCGTCACTTCCTTTGCTGCCATCTTCTCTTCTGCATTTGTTGCTTCTGGTGTTGCTTCTTTAGCTTCTTCTTTATCTGCTTCTTTTGTTGCTTCCGGAGAATCTGATGCAACTTCTGCATTTTCTTCTTGCGGAGCGGCTGGTTCGTTGTTGTTCGTATCTGAAAACGCATAAATTGCAGATGCGACGATCAGAACGATAATCACGGCTGATACTGTCCGTGGAGAGTTCTTTATCTTTTCTACAAAACCTTCGTTTTGGTTTTCTGGCTGTTGTTCGTATTCCATATGGTTCACCTCCTGTTAGTAATAAAACATTAACTCCCCCTCCATATGACGCCCTCAAGGCATCATATCAGCGTATGCGCCTGAAAAATGCGCGTCAATGTGGATAACCCTTTTGTATGATGCGCGGAAACACAACAACGGCGTTCCAAATGCGCCCAATTCTGCGAGGCTCTAATATAAGTCGCCACACCCATTCAAGGTGAAGTGTCCTTAAAAATTTTGGCGCTCGTGGAAGTTGTCCTGATATCATTGCGAACGCTCCGCCCACTCCAATTGCAATTCGTATTCCCTTTTCTGTAAGAGCTTTACGATGGTGTTCTATCCAGAGTGTTTGTTTGGGCGCTCCGTATGCAACAAGGAGTATGCCGGGTTGTGTGTCTGTTGGAATATTTTCGTTTGTAATCCTGATGCGTACTTTTGGATATTTTTTTTGTAATACTGATAATGTGCCTCGTGATTGAGACGGTGTTCCCCCCAGTATATAGAGCGCTACGCTTTTTTCCTGTGCGATATCGCATAAAGAAAAAATGCTATCTACTCCAGTTAACGACTCTTCTTTTGAGAATAGGTGCATGAATAAGCTGGGTATGACGAATTGCCGTTTCTTTGTAAGAAAATTTCTTGCCCAC
>CAZZHI010000020.1:1392-12212 GCA_964654145.1 uncultured Candidatus Saccharibacteria bacterium | reverse complement strand
CCAAAACCTCAACAATTCAAATCTCCTGAAGCATTTTCCGGCCCCCGCCCACCGAAAATATAGTTTTCTGTTATACTAATCTGCATGCGATACGATAAGCGCGATGCAAACAGGATTCCTGTCGATAAACCGTTTGATTTTCATGAAGATGCAAACTGGAGAATCTTTCGCATCATGTCTGAATTTATTGAAGGCTTTGAATTTTTATATTCACTCCGTAAAGAAGTAACATTTTTTGGTTCCGCACGGTTTCCGGAAGGGAGTAAGTGGTATGAAGAGGCCCGCAAGCTAGGTCGCATCTTGGCAGAAAACCAATACACCGTCATTACGGGCGGAGGGCCTGGCATTATGGAGGGTGGAAACAGAGGAGCGTATGAAGGAGGCGGAGAATCTATCGGGCTTGATATTGAACTGCCTACCGAACAGCGTCGCAATGCGTATGTAAAAAAGGGAATCGGGTTCCATTACTTTTTTACTCGCAAAGTTATGCTTTCTGCATCCGCACAAGCGTATGTATTTTTCCCTGGCGGCTTTGGCACACTCGATGAATTTTTCGAAATGGTAACGTTAATTCAAACGCAGAAAATGAATCCCGTACCTGTTATATGTATAGGCAAAAAGTTCTGGGAACCTCTAGATACATGGGCACGCGGCGCAATGACGCAAGAATATAAAACAATCTCTCCGGAAGATACAGAGTTGTATACTATTGTAGATACCGCGCAGGAAGCATTTGAGATTATCAAAGACTCCAAAGAACGAAAATACTTTTAAATAGTCAGAAAAAATTGACGTTTTGCTTTACTAAGCAGCCTTGACTCTTGGCACTGACGAAGAAAGGGTTAAGGTAATGCCTACCCTTCTTAATCTCAAATTTCAACGCGTGGCGCCTGCAACCGTTCGGGATATCGTGAGTACGTGGCCAGCCCAATCGCGCCACTTGGCGTATGAACTCATATCCACATACCAAATGCCGCACGAAGCAACGCAGCACATGCTCATTTGGTATTATAACGGGGCATGGAAGCGCACCGTACTCCATAGAGACGGGATGCCTCACAACATTCCCCACATCCACACAGACGTGCTAGAACAAACAATTGATGAACGCGTGCAAACAGATACTCATTCAGAAATCGCAAAATTTGACGGAAGCGTTATTATCGACAGAACTCGAGGGGAAATCACTGCCTATTGCGAAAGCGAACGAGCAAATATGTTCCTCTTAAACCTCGCTCACGACATTATAATAGGAAACAAAACAGCAGAAGAAGCACGGAGTGTCTTAATGCAATCTTCAGACTTTTTTCACTCCATGATTCCAAATCAATATAGAGATTCACTACTTTTTAGCTCCCCGGAAGATACCAACGACCCCGACATACCTCAAGGCATTACCGGGCACCAACATTGAAATATTCACTGTAGAAAGGTACGCTTTCGTTCATGGAACGAGTATTCACTTTAGCTGACGTACGAGAAGCGTATCTGGCATTTTTTGCGAGCAAGCAACATGCCCGCATTCCCTCTGCGCCGCTCATTCCCGAAAACGACCCGACGACCCTCTTTACGGGATCAGGAATGCAGCCGATGATTTCTTACCTTCTCGGACAAAAACATCCTGCAGGCACTCGAATTACCGATTCACAAAAATGTTTTCGATTAAACGATATCGACGACATCGGCGATAATCGCCATACAACGTTTTTCGAAATGCTTGGAAATTGGTCGCTCGGAGACTATTTCAAACAAGAACAAATTCCGTGGATGTTCGAATTTTTAACAAAAGAACTCGGCCTTAATCCGAACAACCTCTATATAACAGTATTTGCAGGAAATGCAGACATCAATATTCCACGAGACGAAGAAGCTGCTACATTATGGCAAGCACAGTTTGCATCAGTGGGGATAGATGCGCCTGTAGTAGACAATGCAGAAACACTTGGCATGCAGGGCGGAAGAATATTCACCTACGACGAAAAGAAAAACTGGTGGTCTCGTGCTGGCGTGCCGAGCAACATGCCCGTAGGGGAACCGGGTGGGCCAGATACAGAAATGTTCTGGGATTTTGGCGCGGAAAAAATGTTGCATGAGCATTCCGAATATAAAGATCAGCCCTGCCACGTAAACTGCGACTGCGGACGATTTATTGAAATCGGAAACAACGTATTTATGCAGTATCGAAAAACGGAAACCGGCTTCGAGCCGCTTCCGCAAAAAAACGTAGACTTTGGCGGAGGGCTTGAGCGCATCACGGCTGCACTCAATAACAATCCTGATGTTTTTTCAATTGATGTATTCGCACCAATGATGCAGTCGCTTGAAACAATCTCCGGAGGTGCATATTCAGCTTAACCAGAAGCTACAAAAGCATACCGCGTAATCTTGGACCACATTCGCGCTGCTACGTTCTTAATAGGGGATGGCGTGTTGCCTGACAAAAAAGACCAAGGCTATTTTACGCGCAGACTCATTCGCCGCGCCGTACGATACGCAAGCAAGCTAGGCATCACAAAGCCATTTGCCTCAGAATTAGCGCAGTCTGTTATTGCGGCATACAGTGGAGCATACCCAGAGCTTGCCTCAAAACAGTCTTCGATTGTTTCAGAAATCATCAAGGAAGAAGAGAAGTTTCGAAAAACGCTATCTTCGGGATTATCAAAAATTGATCAAATTTTCCAGAATAAAAACGATATCAGCGGCCAAGAAGCTTTTGACCTTTACACTACCTTTGGGTTTCCGGTAGAAGTATTGCTCGAAGAAGCACAAAGCCGCGGCAAAACAGTCGATATGAAAAGCTTTGAAGAAGAAATGGGAAAGCACCAAGAACTTTCTCGCACGGCTTCTGCAGGAAAATTCAAAGGCGGACTTGCGGATCATTCCGATATGTCTGTGAAGTACCATACGGCAACTCATTTACTCCACAAGGCACTGCGCACCGTGCTCGGAGAACACGTAGTACAAAAAGGAAGTAACATTACGCCAGAACGGCTCCGTTTCGATTTCTCCCATCCAGAAAAAATGACTCCGGAGCAAATTAAGCAAACAGAGGATTTAATAAACGAGCAAATCCAAAAAGACCTCCCCGTAACGCGAGAAGAAATGAGCGTTGAGCAGGCAAAAGAACGAGGGGCGCTAGGGCTTTTTGAACATAAATACGGCGATGTTGTGAGCGTATATACTATGGGAGACTTTTCTTGCGAAATATGCGGCGGCCCCCATGTAGAACACACAGGCACGCTCGGGACATTTGCAATTACGAAAGAAGAATCAGCATCTTCAGGGGTACGAAGAATCAAGGCTGTACTTAGCTAGGGGGTAGGATATACTACATACAACATGCGAGACATCAAGCCAACAGGGAATATCCGAAAAGTTCCGCGCCATAGCGCTCCTGAAGGCTTGCCGCCGGAAGCAAAAACGCTGTATGAGAAGCAGGCGAAGAAATCATCTGCTCGCCGTTTTACTGAATCCAAGGTAGCCGTTACAAACGTACATGTGCCAAAGCAGGAGGAAACCTTAACAGAACACCGCCCTCTGTTTGCAAAAGTAGATATTAGCAAGAATAAGCACCCAAGAAAAAAACGCCTCGCTATGCACTTAGGGAGAAAAGAGCGGACTATTTTGCTTTCCTTATTGGGAGTTGTTGTTGTTATGGTTGGAATTGCGTTATTTATTTTCCTCCCCAAAGCATCTATTGCCCTTACCATAAAGACAGCTCCGCTTCTCATTGATCAAAAGCTTACCATTGCAACCAATCCGGCATCTGTTGCGAACGCAGTGCCAGGAAGCGTGTTCACACAAGCAGCGGAGGTCCAAGGAAGCTCTCCTGTAACAAGCACGGAGAAAATTGGAACAAAAGCAAAGGGGACTGTTCAACTCATCAATAAAACGTTCGATACGCAAAAAATCAAAGAGCGCAGCCGATTGGTCACAAAAGATGGGCTGCTATTTTACATGGTATCTTCTGCAAATATTCCAGAAGCCAGCCCAAGCGGAGTTTCTAGCGTTGAAGTACAGGTAGAAGCAGCCGAAGCCGGAGCACAGGGGAACATAGCCGCTCAGCGACTTGATTTTGCTGCACTTGATTCTGGCGGAAAGCAGGTTGTGTATGGCCAGAGCGTTGGAACCTTTGCGGGCGGGTCAGGAGAAGAAGTCAAAGTTATTCAAGAAGCAGACCTAGAGGCTGCAAAAGCTGCGGCAAAGGCTCAAGCAAAGGCTCAAGTAGAAGAAGCTGCAAAAGGCCAATTACAAAAAGGGTGGTCAATCCTTGAAGAAAGCTGGGACGCAAACATTACCGCATTTACCCCTACCGGAAAAGTTGGTGACCGCGCAGACTCTATTCCATACACCGCAAGCGCAAATGTGCGAGTCATGGCATTCCAAGACTCAACCCTTATTACCGGCCTTGAAAATGCCCTAAAAAGCGCTCTCGATAAAGACTATATGCTATTCCCGGGTCCGATTTCTTACACCAAGGCAGTAGACGCTACTGATTGGGAAAAGGGCCAAGTTTCCCTTACCGCACGGGTCACGCACACCACTATTCCTACATTTTCCCTCGATACCCTCAAAGACAAGCTCGCAGGCCGTAGCAAAGAAGAAGCCATGAATTACCTCCTTGGGCTACCAGGAGTACAGGGAGCTGAAATGAATTTATGGCCATTCTGGGTGCAAAGCATCCCCGAAATCCAAAAACGCATCGATATTCAGCTATCCTCAGATAGATCGCTGTAAAGTGCCTCCAGGAGCCCTTGACAGGGTATTTCTGTGCATATACTATATGTTTTATCTGCGCTACACGACTTCGGGCTGACGCGCATCTTTCTTCAGAAGATAGATGCTCTATGCCCTGTATCGTATGAGATGCAGGCATTTTTGATTCATAACATATTAAAGATCTGCCTAAGCCAAATACCGTCGAAGTAGATGGAGAAGTAACAGACACTCTCCCAAATACCCAATTTCGAGTCCAGTTAGATACCGGGCAAGAAATTATCGGGCATTTAAGCGGCAAAATGCGAGTCCATAGGATCCGCGTCATGCCAGGAGACAGAGTTCGGGTCGAAATGTCAGCATACGACCTTACTAAAGGAAGAATTATCCTTCGATTGCAATAAATCATATGAAAGTACGAGCTTCAGTAAAAAAAATGTGTGCTAAGTGCAAAACAACTCGCCGAAAGGGCCGAGTGGTCGTAATTTGTGAAAATCCAAAACATAAGCAACGCCAACGATAACCTATGCCTATTCGTATCAGCGGAGTAACCCTCCAAGACAAAAAGACTATCTTATTCGCACTTACCGATATCTACGGTATTGGACGTTCGTCCGCAGCGAAGATTTTAAATGAATTAAACATCAAACAAGATGTACTATCTCGCGATTTAACAGAAAAAGAAGAGCAGGAACTTCGCGAATACATTGAAAAAAACATCCGAGTAGAAGGAGAACTTCGCCGAGATGTAGCAATGAGCATTAAGCACTACAAAGACATCAACACATACCGAGGAATCCGCCATGCTCGCCACCTTCCCGTACGAGGACAGCGCACAAAAACAAACTCTCGTACAGTACGAGGAAACGTTCGAAAGACAGCAGGAAGCGGTCGAAAGTCTACAAACGAAAAGACATAATATATTCTCTTTATGGCAACTGCATCACCAAAATCAAAGACAGGGAAACCGAAAAAGTCCAAGGCTCGCCGAAAGGTAAAGTCCGGTATTATCCATATCAAATCTACGTACAACAATACGCTTATTTCTGTTACCGATCTTTCCGGAGCAGTACTCGCATGGAGCAGCTCTGGCAGAGTGGGCTTTGGAGGAACTCGAAAAGCAACTCCATACGCTGCAACTCAGGCAGTTATTAACGTAATCGAACAGCTCAAGCCATTTGGAATGGAAGAAGCGAAGGTTATCGTAAAGGGAATTGGAAGCGCTCGAGATTCTGCAATCCGCGCAATCGGAACAACAGGAATTTCTATCACTTCTATCCGCGACATGACCCCTATTCCTCATAACGGAGTTCGGCCTCCTCGACGCCGCAGAGTATAACATTTTCCTATGTCACCAGCACCTACAACTCAAACACCACAGCAAAAGCAGCAACAGCAAGGCCGACGCCGACGCCAAGTGAGCCGATACGGCACCGGGCTTCAGGAAAAGCAAAGCCTGAAAAAGATTTTCGGTCTTCGTGAAGAGCAATTGCGCAAATATTACGAACGTGCACTCAAAGTAAAAGGCCAAACTGGTCCTACGCTCGTAACCCTTCTAGAAAGTCGACTGGATAATGCGATTTTCCGATCAGGATTCGCACAGACTCGCCCACAGGCACGCCAAATGTCTACTCACCGGCTCTTTGCAGTAAACGGCACCCCAGTTGATGTGCCATCCTACTCGCTCAAAGTAGGGGATGTAGTTTCAGTTCTTCCTGGCAAGCAAAAGAAAGCGTACTTCTCTTCTTTTGAAAAGCGAATGCAGAATATCGACACTCCTTCTTGGATCCTCGTAAACGCTCCTGAGTTTAGCTTCAAGGTTACCGGCACTCCATCGTACGAAGAAGCAAACGTCGGAGTAGATTTGCGGGCAGTAGTAGAATTCTTCGCTCGATAAACAACAACTTTTTATTAAACGATTACTAAAATCACTATGTTACAAGAAATATATCTCCCAGAAGAAGTAGACGCGAAGGAAGAAGGCGCGAATACGACTCATTTCACGATCAAGCCATACCACCCAGGGTACGGCCCAACAATCGGAAATGCTCTTCGTCGTGTATTGCTTTCGTCTCTTCCAGGATCAGCTATTACCCAGATGAAGCTAGAAAACATCAATCATGAATTTTCTGCTCTTGAAGGAGTAAAAGAGGACATCGTTTCTATCATGTTAAACGTGAAGGGAATCCGCGTATCTTCTACAAGCAAAGATCCGATTGAAATCCGACTCGAGAAAAAAGGAAAGGGCGTTGTAACTGCAAAAGACTTTGCTACATCTCCTGAAGTTACTATCATCAACGGAGATCACGTCATTGCAACCCTAACTGACGACAAAGCTTCTTTCGACCTTACCTGCACCATCGAACAAGGTCGTGGATATGTTCCAAGCGAAACACAAGATCCAAAAGCTCGAACAATCGGAACAATCGCACTTGATGCAGCATTTACTCCTGTTGAACGCGTAAGCTTCGCAGTAGAGAACGTTCGTGTAGGCCAGGCAACTGATTACCATGCGCTCAAAATGACCATCACAACCGATGGAAGCATTTCTCCAAAAGTTGCATTGCAACAGGCTGCATCTATTCTTCGAGACCACTTCATGCAACTTACTGAAGACTTTACAGAAACTCTTACAGGAAAGCGTCCTCAGCAAGAAATAATCGAAGAAGCAGTAGAAGAGCAACACGCTCCAGAAAACACCTTAAACCTTCTCCAGTTACCATCAAGAGTACATAACGCGCTCGAACGAGTTGGCATTACAACCGTAGACCAGGTTATGGAACTTTCCGATGAACAGATCAGCGATATTCCTGGCCTTGGCGCGAAAGCAGTACAGGATGTAGCGTCTGCTCGAGATGAATTTATTAAGAAGGCGAAAGAAGAAAAGGCAGCAAAAGAAGATTCTAACGAATAACCCATGCGAAAGAAAAAGAAAAACAGAATATTAGGAAGAACGTCTAACCAGCGCCTTCATTTAATGCAGAACCTTACAAGTTCTCTTCTAGAGCATGGCTCTATTGTAACAAGCGAGGCAAAGGCAAAAGAACTTCGCCGCCACTTCGAGCCGCTTGTAACGCAGGCAAAAGAAGAATTAACATTGGCAAACCGCCGACGCCTTGCGTCATCTCTTATGCAGAAAAAGGATTTAAATATCCTTCTTGCAGTTGCAAAAAAGCATGAAAAACGCCCAGGCGGATACCTTCGAGTTACTAAGCTTCCTATTACAAGAACAGACGCTGCCCACATGGCTCGCGTTGACATTGTAGGGGAATCTGCATAATACTACCTATCTATGGCTGTACAGTACACGAGCGAAAACCTAGAATGGCACATCGTAGACGCAAAGAGCGATATGCTTGGCCGCCTTGCAGTGAAGATTGCATCATTACTATTAGGCAAACACCGAACAGATTCAGAGAAGCACAAAGCATCTCCGGTTCGTGTCGTTGTTATTAATAGCGATGAACTAAAAACAACTGGCAAAAAGGGAAAGCAAAAAATGTACCGCCGATATACTGGCTACCCAGGAGGACTACGAGAACGAACCCTCGACGAACAAATGGGACTTGATTCAACATTTATCATCAAAGAAGCGGTATCAGGCATGTTGCCAAAGAACCGACTTCGAGCATCTCGTATGAGAAATTTATATGTATACAAAGGAGCTGAGCACCCGCATATGGCGCAAGTGAAAGGAGAAACCGTATGAAAAAAGATCTAAAGCACGGCCTTGGCCGAAGAAAAACATCAGTAGCCCGAATTCTTCTTACAGACGAAAAAGCAGAGCGTACTGTGAACGGAATTCCATTTACGGAATACTTCCCATCTGCTGCTATGCAGACAACTGCATTAAAGCCTCTTGAAGTAACTTCTCAAGATTCTGAATTTGGACTAAAGGCAAAAGTATCAGGAGGAGGAAAGCAATCTCAGGTTGAAGCTGTTTCCCTTGGAATTGCCCGCGCACTTCTTGAAGTTGATGAAGGATTCCGAAAGCAACTAAAAACTCTTGGATTACTACGCCGAGACTCTCGAACAAAAGAACGAAAAAAGCCCGGACTCAAAGGGGCTCGACGAGCACCACAGTTCTCAAAGCGCTAACTACAATCTATCACCCTCTCCCTTCCACCCCGCCAACTGGCGGGGTTTTGAGTTGGGGAGAGGGATGGGGTGAGGGGAATAGCAAAAGGAAAGAGACGTATCAATCAATCTCTAATTTCAGGGTATACTTTTGTATATGAATAAACGACTATTTATTGGGGGAATATTGGTAGGCATTGCCTTGTTTTTCTTGCTGTTTATTCACGTTCCAGAAGTGGGGGATTCGCAGCCCGTGCGTACCCAAAACAGCGGGGAGCTTATTGGCGGCTCTTTGGTAGGGCAAACATTCGTTGCATCGCAAGATAATCTCACGAGCATACGCGTCATGATGGCAACGTATTCAGGGCGTGATAACACCCACCCTGTTCTTTTTAATCTGTACGATTCTGTATCACTTACTTCGCCAATTCGTACCGTGAGCGCTCGGCCGCAAGATTTCGGCGACAACCAATTCTATTCGTTTTCTTTTGAAGCTGTTCCTGACGCAAAAGGAAAAACATTTTTCTTTGCAGTCACGTCGCCTGAAAGCGTGCGAGGCAATGCAATTGCAATAAACATACACGGAAAAGATCCGTATCCTGCCGGGGTTGGATATATCGTTCGAGACCGACAAGCAGAACTTTCCGATGACGCGCTTCGCGCTTCAGGAAAGCAGAATATCGATCTTGCGTTCGAAGCTTCGTATAATGTACCGCTTGGAATCCACATGGTTCGCACTGCGCGGCAGGCAGTTACAACCTTTATTGCAACATGGGAAACAAGCCGCCATGTATACACCCTCTGGGCAGGAGCATTTGCGCCTATCGCTTTATTCATCGCGTTTGCAATCTACCTCTTCCGTGCAAAGCATATTACTCGTGTGTGGCACTTCTTGTTGGGCATTGCGGTTATAGCGCTCGTAATGCGCATTATGTACGCAATATCGCTTCCGTTTACATTCGATGAAGGAAATTACCTGTACGATGCGTCAGCTCTGTTGCGCGGAACATTGGCGGGGGGTGACGGATACGTAAAAGCTCCACTGTTCATTGCATGGACCGCTCTATGGCAAGTAATTCTTGGGCAAACCGCTATTGCAGGACGCATCGGATCAGCAGTAGCCGGCGCGGCGCTTATATATCCAGTATTTTTACTTGTTCGCACGCTTTGGAATACGCGAGCCGGGCTCCTCTCTGCTGCATTGTGGGCAGTTATGGGAAGCGCAGTTGTATCTACTATATACACCCACACACAAAGCGTTGCGATTTTCTTTGGGGTATCCGGAATTGCGCTTCTTGCATACGCACTTAAAACAAAACAAGCAGCACTGCCTTGGGTTCTATTTGCAGGCACTGTAATCGGCCTTTCTGTTGCTTCTCGCAAAAGCATGTTGGGCTTAGGGCTCACGGTACTGCTCTTGCTTATATATCTTTCCCCAACAATGAAAGCGAAATTGCGAAATACTCTTCTCGTAGGGGCAGGGTTCTTGACGGTGCTCGCAATATTTTTCTCGTTCGCATATGGAATCTATGGAAGTGAAGGGGTTATAGAAGCAATCGGAATCAACTCTGCTTCAGACGGTGTTTCCAGTATTGAAGAATCCCAAGTAGAGCAGGTGCGCGCATATTCGCTTCGCGGTATGACGCCATTTTTCAGAGAATCATTGCCGCTCATTTTGCTCCCACTTCTCGGAGTTGGGTTTTCGCTCAAAAAGAAAATCCTTTGGATTATTCCACTCGGAATATTTTGGTGGGCATGGAGCTTCTTTTCAGAATACGAAGGGGAAGCCTTTATGCAGTATGGAATTTCTTTCCTGTGGCCAGCATTCGGGATTCTCTTATTGGCAGGCGCATTCTTGCAGCGCAATCCAAAAGGCATGCCAATTACTAAAGCATTTAATGAACAATCGCTCCTTGGAATTATTTGGGTAGGAAGCCTCGCGTTTTTCTACATGAACTGGATTAAATTCCACGCTAATTACATTTCTGAATTCATTCCGCCGCTGGCTATTATGGGCGGGGTTGGCA
>CAZZHI010000020.1:0-1382 GCA_964654145.1 uncultured Candidatus Saccharibacteria bacterium | reverse complement strand
TGAATACTTTATCGATAGCGCTACACACCTCAAGCGTGTGTGGGTAAAGCGCCTCGCGATTATTTCCTTCATTGTTGTTGCCGCATGGGCAGCTACCGTTTCCAACTTCATTACCTACATATTCGAACACACGGGAACATTCACTCAGCGCGCAGCGAAGGAAGCTGGGCAGTGGGCGAAAGATAATATTCCGCATGAAGAAGATATATTTACCGGCGCCGCGCTCATTCCATACATGTCTGGGCACCGCGTATCGCTCGATATTGCACACCCTCGCTGGTACGCATATGAATTTACCCGCACGAATCCAAAGCGCATCGAAACATTCCTTCCGCCAGCCAAGGACATGGTACAAGCATTTCGAGATGCAAATTGGCTCCTCCTAGAAGGCCAGACGGGCTTTTCATTCCTGATGGAATACTCGGAAATAGAGAAGGGGATTGAAACAGACTGGGAATCCGTAAAAGGCATCGAAAACGGGTCAAATACCCTTACGTTCTACAAGCGGGTAAAATAGATTTGACAAGAATTATAGGAAGTGCTATAATTCATCTGAGTAGCTAAAAACGGCAATACCTCGCATTTCTCTGGTGCGGGGTATTTTTATGCACAATTGCGCCAAGTTGGCATACGGGATAGGATTTTATGATGTCCACAGATTCCTCCATTCGACCAGCTCAGGGTACACCCAAGGTTGCAATCGTCCACGATGAGCTCACGCGCAGGGGCGGAGCCGAAATGGTTCTCGAAGAATTAGTACGCATGTATCCGCAGGCAGATGTATATGCGCTGTATGCGGGGAATGTTCCAAAAATGACAATCGATGAAGTGCCGTACAACATTCACACGTCATCGCTTCAAAAATTTCCTGCATTTTTCCGCAAACACCCCGGAAGGCTCCTTCCGTTTTTACCGCAAGCTGCAGAACAATTTGATTTATCGGGATACGACCTTGTTATCAGTAGTGCGTCCGGATTTGCAAAGGGAATCGTCACACGCTCCGGAGTTCCGCACTTGTGCTATTGCCACACGCCCAATCGCTACTTGTGGGATTCTTCTCATGCCGTACTGAAAAATAATAAAGGCACTTCGCTATTTCTACGGATGATTTTCCATTACCTGCGCATGGTGGATTTTACATTTGCGCAGCGGCCCGATGTATACATTGCAAACTCCCTGTATACCAAAGCAAGAATTAAAACATACTATCGAAAAAAGAGTTCTGTTATTTACCCTCCGGTAGATACTCACTTTTTTACTCCGGGGCATACGCATACCCCTAAACAAGATTACTTCTTGGTAGTGGGCCGCCTTACCAGAGAAAAGCGATTCGACCAAGCAATAGAAGTTGCGGAAAAATTAGGCCTTAATCTAAAAATTGC
>CAZZHI010000019.1:0-14088 GCA_964654145.1 uncultured Candidatus Saccharibacteria bacterium | reverse complement strand
TCAGAATCAAGCACAACGAATCATTATACTCCTATTTAGAGTATAAGTCAAGTCTGTTTAGTTGTCGCCGTCTTCTCCTATAACGTCGCTATCAAGGTCTTTTGCTGGCAAGTCGTACTTTCCAAGAAGGCGCCCGGTGAGCTGATCGAGCTCGTCTTCGCTTGATGCGCGGAATACTACTTCAAACACGTGCCTGTCTACTTCGTATCGAACAGAAGCGTTGAATCCATATCGGTCCTCGAGCACGGGGCCGTACTTCAATGAAAGTGGATTTTTCTTTACTCTGTTAATCATTCGCTTCGGATCCTCCAAATTCATTGCTCGCTGAATTCTTCGCGCACGTACTTCCGCTTTTCGAACCGTAAGCCCTTCGTCAACTAAGTGATTGTAAAATCGAATCTGCTTTTCTTCATCAGGAATCATCAAGATTGCTTTTGCATGGCCCATCGTAATCTTTCCTTCCACCATGCCGCGCTGAATTTCGGCAGGTAGCTGCAACACTCGAACAATATTCGTAATTCCTACTCGGCTCTTTCCAACACGCTGACCGATTTCTTCATGCGTTAATCCAAAATCTTTATTGAGCTGATTGTACGCCAACGCTTCTTCTATCGGGTTTAAGTTTTCGCGCTGAATGTTTTCAATAAGCGCATATACCAAGCGAGACTGGTCAGACTTTACATCGCGGCGCACCACGCATGGTACTCGGCTCCACTTAAGCGCAGTTGCAGCGCGTAAGCGTCGCTCTCCGGCAATTAATTCATACGAGCCGTCATCAAGCCGACTTACAACGAGCGGCTGTAAAATTCCGTTCTGGGCGATAGATTCCTGTAAGTCTTCTAACTCTCTTGGGTCGAATGATCGGCGAGGCTGTAATGGATTAATAGTAATATCTCCAATTGCAATATGCTGAACGGAATCTTCGTGCTGGTCCCACACTTCCGATTTTGCTTTTTGTGGGGCTACTGCAGGTACCGCTTCTTGCGCAAACTCCTCTTCGTCATCTTCTTCCTCAACCTCAGGAATAACCTCTTCAGGTGCTGCCGCTGGTACCTCCACAGGCGCAGGGGTTTCTACTTCCATTTCAGGTTCTTCTTCCTCTTGCACAACAGGTTCTTCCGCTTCTTCATCTTCCTCTGCCATTACAGGAATACCCTTCGCTTGGGGCGCAGGGGTTGCTTCTGCAATTTCTTCCTCTTCATCAACTGAAATTAACGTAACAAGCGGCTTTTTCGGCGCAGCTACGGCTTCTTCCTCCAACTCCATACTATCGATTCGTTCGAGCATGTCATCAGAAGTAAGCTCTGTCTCCCCTCTCGAAATAAGTGATGCTAATCCGCGTCCAAGTCCCATAGGTATAAAAGTAATAAATTAAGGATAGAGATTCAATAGCTCTTCAGAAAGGTATTCGTATGCTCGTGCTCCCGGAGACATTCGATCATACTCTAAAATAGTCTTTCCTGTACTTGGCGCCTCCGCAAGTTCAGTATTCCGAGGAATAATGCTTTCAAACACGTGCCCGGGGAAGGTTTTTCGCACTTCTCGCACCACTCGTCTTGAAAGAGCCGTTCTTCGATCAAACATGGTAAGCACCGCGCCTAACACCTGCAAGCGAGGATTTAAATGCTTGCGTACGAGGTCTACGGTCACGAGAAGCTGATTTAATCCTTCTAGCGCATAAAACTCGCACTGAACCGGAATTAAAAGCCTGTCAGCGGCAGCAAGGCCGTTAATGGTAAGAAGCCCGAGACTTGGCGGGCAATCAATTAAAATAAAATCGTAATTATCTTTTACGGCTTTGAGCGCTCGACGTAATCGATATTCCCGATACGGAACATCCATTAATTCCATAGCGGCGCCAGCGAGATCGGGGGTAGATGGAATAATATGGAATCGTTCCAAATTCGTAGATTGAATAACTTGTTCTATAGATGCAGTACCTGCCAGAAGTTCATATAACGCTGGCGTACCTTCCTGCACAGTAATTCCAACTCCAGCAGAAGCGTTCGCCTGCGGATCTAAATCGATCAGCAATACAGATTTTCCGGACTCGGAGAGGTAACTTCCCAGATTTACGCTGGTAGTTGTCTTTCCCACTCCCCCCTTCTGATTTACTACGGCGAGTGTTTCTGACATACGACACTTCTATTGTATGCCCAAACAAAGCGCCGAACAACCCTTATTTATCCCCCGTGCGTTCCCCTCTCCCCAATTGGGGAGAGGGATGGGGTGAGGGCCGCCCAGACAAACAAGGTAAGGGCAAAGAGTGGCTAAAAAAGAAATACGGATATAAGATATAAATTATGCCGGAGTGGCGGAATTGGTATACGCGCACGACTCAAAATCGTGTGAGCCTCGCTCATGTGGGTTCGACTCCCACCTTCGGCACAAAATCATGCTAGGCTGGAATTATGACAATCCCAGCATTTCAGAAGACTATCCTGTCTTGGTACGAAGAACATAGGCGGGATTTACCGTGGCGGAATACAAAAAATCCATACCGGATCATGGTTTCTGAAATTATGCTCCAGCAAACACAGGTTTCCCGCGTGCTTCCAAAATACAAAGAATTTTTGCAAACATTCCCCACCCCAAAGGCGCTCGCCGAATCTAAGGACGCAGAAATTTTAAAGGTTTGGTCAGGGTTAGGGTATTGGCGTCGCGCGCGATTTTTAAAAGAAACGTGCAAGGCGATTACAAACTAGCACAAATGCAAATTTCCTACTGATGTACCTACACTTCGCTCGCTTCCTGGCATCGGGCCATATACTGCAGGAGCAATTGCTTGTTTTGCGTTTGGAAACTCTGATGCGTTTATAGATACAAATATCCGGCGCGTATATTTGCATTTCTTCTTTCAAGATAAGACTGATGTTACAGACAAGGAAATTCTCCCCCTCGCTCAAAAGGCGGTATGGGAAGAGGATCCTCGCGAATGGCACTATGCGCTGTTTGATTACGGAGCGATGGTACTCAAAGATAAGAAAATCAACCGGAAAAGCCGCCATTACACAAAGCAAAGCAAATTTGAGGGATCGTTCCGCTCCTATCGAGCAAAAACCCTGCGCCTTCTCTTATCTCAAGAGAAAAAACGGCTTCCGATTCATGATGTTGTAGATTTTTTAGAAGATGAGCTTCGAAAAGATGAGCGGGATTTTTCGCCGGAAGAGATTTTACAATCACTCGAGCAAGACAGCCTCATTACTCGCACAAAAACAACGGTTAGACTATAACGCGATAGACAATAAAGGCCAGATTATGTATAAAGAGCCTATGTCACAAAATACCCATTCATTAGCGTTTATTGGAGCAGGATACGTAGGACTTGTATCTGGAACTTGCCTTGCAGAAATCGGTCACACCGTCATTCTCGTTGATAACAACCCAGAAAAAATCGAGAAGTTAAAAAACGGCCATATTCCTATTTTTGAGCCAGGCCTCGAAGACCTTGTAAAAAAGAATGTTGCAGCAGGCAGATTATCGTTTACTACAAGCCTAAAAGAAGCTGTAGATAAGTCTGACGTTATTTTTATCGCAGTAAATACTCCGCCTCTCCCGAATGGCAAAGCTGACCTTTCCTACGTAGCGGGAGCAGCGAAAGAAATTGCAGAAGTTGCAACTTCGTACAAAGTAATTGTCGATAAAAGCACCGTACCGGTTAAAACAGGTGAGCGAGTACAGCAGGCAATCGCTCAATACAGCACACACGGAATTGATTTTGATGTAGTAAGCAATCCTGAATTTTTACGGGAAGGTTCTGCTATCGAGGATTTCATGAAGCCAGACCGCATTGTAGTCGGCGTAGAAAATGAACGCGCGGCAAAAATTATGCGAGAAATATATGCTCCGGTAGACGCTCCGTTTATTGAAACGAATATCAACAGCGCGGAGCTTATCAAGCATGCCAGCAACTCGTTCCTCGCAATGAAAATATCATTCGCGAACGCACTCGCAAGAATTTGCGAATTATCAAATGCAAATATTGACCAAGTTACCTACGGCATGGGGCTCGATGAACGAATCGGAAAATCATTCCTAAAAGCAGGTATCGGATACGGCGGATCCTGCTTCCCGAAAGACGTATCTGCATTTATCACCATCGCAGAAGACTTAGGCTATAACTTTGATCTGTTAAAAGAGGTAGAAAAGATCAATTCCGACATGCGCACATTGTTTATTCAGAAAATCGAGCAAGCGCTTTGGGTTACCAAAGGTAAAACAATTGCACTATGGGGTCTCGCCTTTAAAGCAAACACAGACGACATGCGCAACGCGCCTTCTATCACAATTATCGAACAGCTTCACAAAGACGGCGCTATTATCCGCGCATACGATCCAGAAGCTACGGAAACTGCAAAGGCAGTACTTGGCGACAAGGTAGAGTACGTATCTTCAAAAGAAGAAGCGCTCAAAGATGCTGACGCGCTTGTTATTATTACCGACTGGGACGAATTTAAAACACCGGATTGGAATCAAGTTAAGTCTTCCCTTAAAAATCCGATTATTATCGATGGCCGAAACATGTTTGATCCGAAAGAAATGGAAGCACTCGGATTCACCTATCAAAGCGTAGGGAGAGGGTAGCAGATCAAAAAAATCCGGACTTATGAGTCCGGATTTTTTATACTCAAGAAACTAAGCATTACGATGCCAGCCCCAGCTCGCGCATGCGAGCCTCTGCCGCTTCAAGCTGATCTTTATCGTTTACTGGAAGCCAGTATTCCGATTCAATCACTTTAATCTTTTTCCCCTGCTCCGCAATCAGTTTTGTCCATACATCGGGAGTTTCATATTCGCCCCGAGCGGAAAGCTCTGTTTTTGTTTCAAAAAACGACTTATCCATTACCATCGCTCCATTCCATACTAAGTCGGATACAAATTCCTTTGGCTTTTCTACGGCGCGAATAAGGTAACCTTCTTCATCTGTAACAAGCACGCCGAACTGTTCAGGGTTAGGAACCCTGGAAGATAGCAATGCTATATCTTCCTGCACGAGCTTTTGAATTGCAACCGGATCAAAAATATCATCTGCTACGCTTCCAAACCATTTGTCGCGAATAACATCTTTTGCCATACCAAAGGCATGAGGCAAGCCCAGCTGCTCATCTTGGCGAATAAATGTAATTGGCCTGCCGTTATATTCTCCGCTCGCAAAATGGTCGCGGATCCTTTCTTCATGCGGGCCGCCAACAATAAAAATAAGTTCTGTTATTTCAGAAGGCAAACTATCTAACAGATAGTGCACGACTGGCTTGCCTGCAACAGGCAATAATTGCTTTGGGCCTTCATAGTACTTTGCCATGCGGGTGCCCTTCCCCGCCATTAAGATAATTGCTTGCATAGGTATGTTTGTAGCATTGTTACGAAAAAAATTCCAGCCCTTCTTTTTTTCCTTATATAACACCCATCTTCACGCTCGCAAGCCGCTCCCCGGCAACAGGTACCAGTGGCATAAGGTCAGCAGTTATTTGCAGCACGGAATCACTGCCCGAATTAATCACAACATTCTCTCGAGAAAAGGGAGCATACCCTGGCTTTGTTACAGAAATCATATATGTACCGGAAGACGGAAGGGCGAAAAACTTCCCCTCTGCATTTGCAATACGAGTCATCACGAGTCGATTCGTAGATTGATCAAACAGCCGCACAATAGCCAAGTCTAAAGGAATATGAGTTATTGCATTGCGAACAAGGCCGTACGCTGGGCCGACACGCACCTCAAGTACCAATTTCACGATAATTAATACCACATACATAACCTCTAGCCCCAGCAAGAGGAACCCCGGCTCCAAAAATACGAGCGCTGTGTTACAAAGAGACCCCGCAATAAATATTGGCCAAGAAATAATTCGAGTAAACCACTGTATTGACTGCCACAGATGAATACCGCTAGATGCAAGAGAGGTAACTTCTTGCCGAGAAGGCTTCATTGGAATAATAAGAGAGATCGGTTTTGAAGGGTCTGTTATGGAAACTTTACCCCCCGTGTACACAATCCCCTTTGATGGCTTTACGGTTGCGGAAGCACTGGTCGAAAAAATAAATCCTGGAGCATGTACCCCAAACGTATACTCGCCAACAGGCAGAGACGAAGGAAACTCCCCTTTTTCATTTGTGCGTTCTGTGGACCGAAGTTTTCCGTCCGGACCATATATCATCACTTGAGCGCCCGCAATCGGCACACCGGTTTTATAATGAGCAACCTTGCCATGCGAAGCGCTTGCATCAAAGCCTAAAGCCCGTGCACCACCCTTAGATCCAGAGGAAAGCCCGTGCATAACCCTCTCTACTACAGAAAAGGAAGTTAGGATAAGCGCGACAATAAACAAAAACGTATTTATGGGTTTCAAAAATCCTGAAGCAATAAGCGAAAATTCCGAACGCTGCTCTCCAAGAGCATCTGGCAAAATAGACGCAATCGGAGCACTGCTTACAATAGGGGCGGCAGAAACTTCTGGTAGAGGCTTCACAGAAACAGTAACTAAATCGAGCGCAGAAGCACCTAGGGTATCTTTCACCGTAAGCTGAAAAATATACGTTCCTCCATCCGCACCGGCAGAAAACGATGGAGTTGCAGTGCGATCAGAAAGTAATTCTACTCCCGGACCCGCCAACTGCTTCCATATATACGAAACGCTGCCACCTCCAAAATCGCTCGAAGCAGACCCATCGAGAATAACAAGAGCAGAAGGGTTCACAATTTGATTAGGCCCCGCATCAGCAATAGGCGGCCTTGATTGAATGGTCGGAACAGGGGTGGGGCTAGGCGTTGAATTTTCACCTACAATAGCACCTAAGTCCGGGCTCCCCGTAGGAGTAGGGCTTACTGTTGGCGTAGGGCTTTCCCCAGCAGAAGATGATGGTGCCGTCACCGATGTAGCCGGCCATGCGCTTTCATTTCCAAAACTATCCTTTGCAACAAGCTTAAATGTATACTCGCCTCCAGCAGAAAGCCCGGTAATAGTTGTACTTGTTGTATCGCTTTCATTTAAAGGCGCATCGTTTGAATCATCCCACGCATCAGAGCTTTGGTTACGCACATCTTCGGAATCTGTCCCGTAGTACACTCGATACGAAATCGATGACCTGTCCTGCGGTTTACTCCAAGACAACTCCACTGAACCATTATTTGAACTCGTTGCCGTAAGTCCGCCACTCACCCGAGGTGCCCCATTATCAATTCGCAAGTCTTGACTCGCCACAGTAGCCCCAAGCCCTACCGAGTCCTTTGGGGTGAGTCGAATACGAACATTCGAAAGATCACTCACAATTGGATTTCCTAAATTTTTTGTAGATTTTGTATCCCAGGTTAGCGTAAGCTTTACGGCAGAATAAATATCTGTATCAATCGGATTACTTGTTCCGATCTGATAGGCATTATCGTGATTAACATCTATTTTCCCTTTATCTGTTTTTGCGTTAGAAATGTACGCCTTATACCAAGTAACCCCATCGAGCGAATATTGAACCCGCAGACTTGTTCGAAACGAATCCTGCTGAGCAACTGAAGTTGTAAATATAATCCTACCCGAACCGTCAGTCATCTGTGCAATTTCAGAAGGAGCGCTTGCAGTTGGCTTTGCGTGCGTTCTCTCATACCAATAAATCGTCCCGCGGAAGTGGTCACCTGCTACAAAGTCAAAATCATTATCCCCATCAATGTCTGAAGCAAAAAACCCAAATACGCTTTGAAGGTTTGTTGCAATAGTGTGCCTTGTAAAAGAATCTTTTCCGTCATTTTGAAACCAGTACACGCTATCTTCGTCCTGAGACGTTGCGATAATATCCGTATACCCATCCTCATTAAAGTCGATAATGTGTGTTGCGGCAGCATCCGTATCCGTTGAGACCTCAATTCGTTCAAACGATGAATGTTGGAGATGGCGATAATACGCAACCGTATCACTAGACTGATCGCCTATCACAATGTCTGTATCACTATCACCGTTCACATCGCCAACAGAAATAGTAGAAAACGTCGTTTGATCAGTGTCATCAATATCTGCTCGATTCCAAGAGTATCCATTGGAAGTGTCGTAATGCTGAAGCCCTTGGCTTCCCCCAATAATAATATCTTGGTAATGATTGTTGTTAATATCCGCAATAGCAATCGCACGCACTCCCGTGTTCGTTCCAAGCGTAGTTGCCGTAAATGTTCCCGTTCCGTTATTCATCCATCGCTGCAGAACAAATTCTCCGCCCTGCTCTGTAGAGGTGACAATATCCACAGCGCCATCGCCATCAATATCCCCTGCCGCAATTGCAGCACGGGAACCGGTTCCTATCCAGGTTTTTGAAAATTCCGTATCACCATTATTTAAATAGAGTTTTACGCTCGGGTTTGCATCAACGCTCACCAGCATGTCCTGCAATCCGTCCTTATTAAAATCTCGAATAATAATGCGTTCTCCCCGCACTTCGTCAATAATCTTTTTTTTAAACGTTCCGTTTCCTTGCCGAATATACACATTCACTCCGTCCCTTCCGGCGGATACAATATCTTGCCGACCATCACGCTGCATATCTGCAACCGCAACACTAAGAACGCCCTCTGCAGCGCCCAAATCTCCAACAATTCTTTGAGTAAACTCAAGTGCAGAAACTTCGGAAGAATGCTGCACGTATCGAACAATTCCAATACCAGCCACACTTAGAAGAAGCGTAATAACAGCCAGCCTTCCGAGTTCAAAAAACCATGCGAGTGGAAGGATTTTCCGACGAATTCGAATAGTAGCACGGGGTATATGCATACCCTTCAATAATACTACTTAAATGCAGACAAAGTTAATCAGTCGCCCAGGAACGTAGATGACTTTTTTCTCGGTTTTTCCATCAAGGAATTTTTCCACGTTCTCAAGCGCACGAGCAGCACGCTCTACTTCGTCCTGGGTAGCAACAGGGTCAATAGATAATTCCCCACGAACCTTTCCGTTTACTTGCACCGCAATAGAAATTGTTTTTTCTACTACGAGGCTCGCATCAAATTCTGGCCATGCACTACGCGATATAAGCGAAGTATTCCCAAACCGTTCCCATAACTCTTCTGCTACATGGGGAGCATACGGAGCAAGTAATAATAAAAATGTTTCAAATGTTTTCTTGGATACGCTTTCTTCTTTTTCCATTGCATTCAAACATTCCATAAGCGAAGAAACGGCCGTATTAAAACGGAACGACTGCGTATCTCCTGTTACTCGAGAAATCGCTTTGTGGAGCGCTGCGAGCAAAGCTTCGGAATCCTCTCCTGCAGGAGACGCTATAACCGATTCACCCATTCTCCATACTCGCTCAATAAATCTTCGAGGGCCTTGCATACCTGCCGTACTCCAAGCGACCGCTTGGTTAAATGGTCCCATAAACATTTCATACAACCGCAATGTATCAGCTCCGGCAGACGCAACGATATCATCCGGGTTTACCACATTACCCCATCGCTTGCTCATCTTTTTTCCATCTTCGGCCAAAATAAGCCCTACGTGTTCAAGGGTATGAAATGGTTCCGGAGTACTTACGTACCCCAATTCATGCAACACAATATGCCAAAAGCGCGCATAGATTAAATGTCGAGTTGCATGCTCTGCGCCACCTACATATACATCAACAGGCATCCAAGATTTCTCTTTTTCCGGAGAAACAAATTCTTGTGAATTT
The DNA here is from genome assembly GCA_964654145.1 of uncultured Candidatus Saccharibacteria bacterium. GTDB lineage: Bacteria > Patescibacteriota > Andersenbacteria > UBA10190 > UBA10190 > HO2-45-11b. The sequence continues at coordinate 4,437 of CAZZHI010000019.1, read as the reverse complement.
TTCGGATCAATATACCGCATGTAATACCAGCTTGACCCAGCCCATTGGGGCATCGTATTCGTTTCACGCTTTGCCGCACCGCCGCATGTTGGGCACACAGTGTTTACCCACTCCTCCATAGCCGCAAGCGGAGACTCCCCGGTTCCCGTAGGTTCATAGTTTTCAACTTCCGGGAGCCGCACAGGTAGATCGCTTTCCGGAACAGGGACAATACCGTCTTTTTCGCAATGAATAATAGGAATTGGTTCCCCCCAATACCGCTGCCGAGAAAAGACCCAATCGCGAAGTTTGTATTGCGTTGTTTTCCTTCCGAATGCTGATGTAATTTTTTCTTTCGCTTCCTCAACCTGCATTCCTGTGTACTCTCCAGAATCAATAAGAATAGCATCTTCACTCACAACAGAAACAATCGGGAGCCCAAACTTCTCTGCAAATTGCTTATCTCGCTCATCGTGTGCAGGCACTGCCATAATTGCGCCCGTACCGTAATCAGCAAACACGAAGTCGGCCACCCACACAGGAATTTCTTTCCCCGTTGCAGGATTTTTTGCCATAACTCCCCGCACCTCTACACCCGTTTTTTCCTTGGTAGCATCAGTTCGATCTATCTCTGTTTTCTCGCTTGCACGCTTTACATACGCGCGCACCTCTTCCTTATTAGTAAGTACGTCGTGGTCATTATCGATTGCAAGCTGCACCCATGGGTGCTCCGGAGACAACACAAGGTACGTTGCACCAAATATCGTATCAGGGCGAGTGGTAAAGACAGGAATTAACCCTTCTTTGGCACCTGGCGCTTCAAACACAACAGGAAAGCTAATTTCCGCCCCTTCGCTTTTTCCGATCCAATTACGCTGACTTTCCTTAATGGATTCTGGCCACTGCAATTCTGGAAGCCCGCCCAAAAGCTTATCCGCATACTCCGTAATCCTCAGCATCCACTGCCGCATGGGGCGCTTTTCTACAATAGATCCGCAGCGCTCGCACTTTCCCTGCTCCAAGTCTTCATTCGCAAGCCCTGTTTGGCAGGAAGGGCACCAGTTAATCGGTTCAAATGATTCGTATGCCAATCCCTTTTTGTACAACTGCAAAAAAATCCACTGTGTCCACTTATAATATTCCGGGTCTGTCGTATTTATTTCTCGATTCCAATCATAGGTAAATCCGATCTTTGAAAGCTGGTCTTTAAACCGAGCGATATTTTTCTCAACTGCAACTTTCGGATGAACCTTATTTTTAATCGCGTAGTTTTCTGCAGGAAGACCAAACGCATCCCAACCCATCGGGTGGAGCACATCATACCCCTGCATCATCTTCATACGAGCATATACATCCGTTGCAATGTATCCTTTTGGATGCCCAACGTGGAGCCCATCACCAGAAGGGTAAGGGAACATGTCGAGTACATAGCACTTTTTTTCAGATGCGATATCTGGAGTTTCAAACGCATTTTTTTCAGCCCAAATCCTCTGCCATTTCTGCTCTATTTCAGCATGATTGTACTTCTCTGTCATAGAAATGAGTATATACGCATGAAGAGAGTGTTGTCATCCCGGGCTTGACCCGGGATCCACCTATACTAATTAACATGGATGCCGGATCGGAGTCCGGCATGACAATAACTCATTCCCCGTATATTACCTTTCGGGCAGCCTCTATTCTGCGTTTTACCTCCTTTTCAAAGCCTTCCTCGCCGGGAATGTAATATGTGTGCGACTGAACGGAAGATGGACGATACTGCTGGGGCGCTACATGCGAAGGAAACTCGTGAGGATTTTTATATCCAACTCCCCTTCCATGCTCCTTCATTCCTTCAATAGGCGCATTGGTAATATGCCCAGGAGGAGCATCGTTCCCATGAAGCGCGACGTCGCCCTTTACCGCATACATCGCCTTTTTCACACTGTCGCTTTTTGGCGCTGCTGCTAAATAGCACGCAGCATGCGCAAGCATATATTCCGCCTCGGGCAACCCCACCCACTCAAGCCCATGCCCCGCAGCAGATACCACCATAAGCGCGTGTGGGTCCGCGTTGCCAATATCTTCTGATGCAAATATAAACATCCGACGAACTATAAACTTTGGATCTTCTCCGGCAGCGAGCATGCGAAACAGATAAAAGAGCGCTGCGTCAGCATCCGACCCTCTCAAGCTTTTAATAAAAGCGGAAATTGTATCGTAATGAATGTCTCCCGTTTTGTCGTAATGAATCGCACTGCCATGCGCAGCGGACTCTATATCAGCGGCAGATATATCGCCCCTTTTTCTCCCGCTCGCTGCACGCTCTACTATATTAAGCGCCCGACGCGCATCGCCCCCAGCGCGCTTCACAATTGCATCTATTGCATCAGGCAATATACGAAGTGCTGGATATTCATCCTCTGCGCGCTTCAGTATCGCCTTCATGTCTTTATCTTGCAATATCTCCATCCGGACTACCTGTGCGCGAGATAACAATGCAGAGACCACTTCAAAATACGGGTTTTCTGTAGTAGCGCCGATCATAATCACGAGCCCCTCTTCCACAGCGGGCAATAGAACGTCTTGCTGACTTTTATTGAATCGGTGGATTTCATCTACAATCAGCACAGTAGGTTTTTGTATCTTTCTCCACTCTGCCGCACGAGCAAGCACGTCACGTAAATCTTTTACTCCTGCCGTCACGGCGCTCACTCGCTCAATCGCCGCGTTCATGTTGCGCGCAATAAGTTCAGCAAGAGTGGTCTTTCCAACTCCTGGAGGCCCCCATAAAATAAGCGACCCGACAGCGCCGCGCTCGATAGCTCTTCGAAGCGACTTCCCCTTACCCAACACTTCAACATGACCCCGAAAATCATCAAGAGTTTTGGGCCGCAAACGAGCAGCAAGCGGAGTATACAATCCCTCTTGTTTGGATTCTGTTCGTTTCATGGTTTTAAGTATACATAAAAAAAGAGAGCCATGACAGATAATTCTGTACATGGCTCATGTGAAAACTCGAAAAAGAACAAACTCTAACGAAGCCGTGAAATGCGGCGAGATCCTCGTGGCGGAACCAAGCCCATATTCACGATGCGAACAACAGGATCCCCGGAAGCAGCTTGAGCAATCGTATCGGGGTCTTCTCGGAGAACTTCTTGCATGCGCTTTTGAGCACCTTGTTGGTACATGCGCTGCATACGTGCCCTCCACAACAATTCTTCCACAACAGTTGCGCCAAACGCCAACAATTGTACATCCATGATACATATTCCCGTTTTTCAAAACACTATTCAAAACAAAGCACACTGCTTCGCTTTTTCCTAAAATCTGTCAAAGAACACTGACATTAAAATACTCTTTTCGATAAAAATGTCAAATTTTATTGACAAGAAAAAACCCCTTTAAAAAACGCCATGGGCGTTAAAAAAAGGGGGGTTAAGGTACGTTTTTGATTGTTTTCGTGTCGTCACCACAGGCAACGACAGTATCAATCTTACAAGGAACAACTATTTTGGGAGATTCTATATCGTCCGGCACAAAAGGAACATATGTCTGTTCATAGAGATGACGTAGTTCAAGAGGAGCTGAATGTTCTTCACTTGATCGAACAATCGGCTTCACAATTCCCATAAACCACATATCTTCAGACCAGATGTTTGTTGAAGGAAAGAAGAATGCTCCTCTCGAATCCAGACAAGGCACACGAAGAGTACCGTCAGCTAATGCCTTCGATTCTCCTACGCAAACGATCGCCTTACCTTGCTTTACGACTTCAGGATTCTGCAAAAGCAATGCTTCAAGATGATCCCTGCCGCACCCATTCTGAATTTGAAGAGGCTTTCCTTGAACGCGCAATCCTCTCGTGAACAAATGGAGTACTTGTCTGAATTTCATTTGACGATGGAAACATACAAGCCCCAATTCCACTTCAAGAACATGCACTCCCTCAGAATCATTGCCTTGCACACCCCTATCATCAGAAACAAAAATAGTGCTTAGCAACGTCGTCGGCTGAGCCGTAATCTTTTTCTTGGATCGCCTTTTTTCCTGATCTAAAATTGGCACATGATCCCGAGAAGAAAGTTGCTTCTTAATATCTTCAACATTCTGATTCAAGAGCATAATTGCTACAGCAATCTGCTCACTCGATATTCCTCCGGATGGAGGAATATATGTATCCCTCTTTTCATCCATTGGAAATTCTCCTTATGTGTTTACTAACAGTTATTTTATTTTTAAATGTTCAATTCGCAATCTGAAACTTCAGTATAACACGAAGAAAAATATTTCATGCTGTGCAAAAATAAAAAATATATATTTTTTGAAAAATATTTTTAATTTTTATTTTTTCTTTCCAGGAAGTTGTATGCCGTTGGAATTATTTTTTAGCACTGCAAAGTTTTCTGCATCTTCAGTATCTACAAATACGGTTTCACCTTTTTCTATTGTTTCTTTTTCAAGCTTAAATTGAAGCTC
>CAZZHI010000018.1:0-14243 GCA_964654145.1 uncultured Candidatus Saccharibacteria bacterium | reverse complement strand
ATTCGCCAGGACATTATTATGCACGGACGTTCTGGGGATACGTTTTACAATTTCACTCCAGCAGATCATTTTCTTGGGGTGTTTCCCGAAGAGGATACTCATGTTGATCAGCGCATTGCAAAGAAAATTCATGCAAAAACACTCTTTACGACAACTTCTCAAAAGATAAAAAAAGAGTGGCTTTCGGCTTCTGGGGATGAATTAACAGAGCGAAGGTTTATTTCGCCCGAACATTTTCCGGTTCCGGCTGGAATGACGATCTACCAAGATAGGATTGCGATTGGCTCATATACGGGGAAACTCTTTGGGGCGATTATTGAAAGCGATCAAATGGCTACGATGATGCGTTCGTTGTTTGAGCTTGCATGGGTAGGCGCAGAAGCCATTGACAATACCAATAAGAAAAGTTAAGGTATTTATGGGTCGACCAGCTTGAGAAGACGGTCTTTTCAAGTGCGACTTATCGCAATTTTTTTCTCGAAACAGGAGGACTCATGCAATGTCCGCGTGACAAAGCATCCGCAACTCCTTCATGGAAAGAAGGAATTGCAAATATTGTTCGTTAACGAGCTCCTTTTCTTCAAGGAAGAGATCATGAGCACAATCTAAGGTCCGGTTTTCGCACACGCGATACCGGACTTTTCTTTTTTTTATTGACACTATTCTTGGCGAGAGGGTATATTTGAAAGTCGCTTTCGGCGCAGTCGTCTCAAGTGTTCCGCCTTGCGAACAGTCCAGTTGGAATCATCCCCTCCAAGATTTCAACCAGGGGTTCGCTGGCGGAACATTCGAGGGGATTGTACGATATACGTGCATGAAACAGTTTCTTATATTTGGGTTAGGAAACCCCGGGTCTGAATTTTCTCATACGCGCCATAATCTTGGTGCTGATATGGTGGATGCGTGGGCGAATGAAATGATGCAGCGCGGGAATACGGTTTCTGATTGGAGGACGCATGAAAAATTCCATGCTCGCATTCGAGAAGTCTCTTTTGATGAGGTAGAAGTGACTATACTTTCTCAGCTTGTTTTTATGAATGATTCTGGAAAAGTATTGAGCGCGTATTTGCGATATCACGAGCTAGAAAGAAAAAACATATTACTTATTCATGATGAAATTGAACTTCCGCTCGGGGATACAAAAATTCAAGAAGATGGGTCTGCGAAAGGGCATAATGGAGTGCGGTCTATCCATGAACATCTTGGAGATACAAATATTCCACGCCTTAAAATTGGAGTTGGGCGTCCGCATGATACAACTCCTATTGAAAAGTTTGTGTTGTCTACATTTACGCCAAGTGAAAAGGAAGTATTAAAACAGCGAGAAGCTGAAATTCTTCAAATCATTACTACGAGAGTTCTTGCTGCTTAATTCGCGCTGTCGGCTCCTAGAATAACGAGAATATCTGCGTTTGTTGCAGCTTCGTCTGAAGGGATAGTAGTTGCTGCTGATGCGTTCAAGGAAGATGCAATCTTTTGCGCTTCGTCTGCTTGAGTTACTTTAGGCGCATATACGATTGTCTTTTCAACTGTCTTTGAGCTTGCATTGCCTGTTGTAAGAACCTTATATCCTTTTGCTGTTAGGGCATCAGCGTTTTTCTTTGCGAGGCCGTTTACTGGTGTCCCGTTTCTTACTTCAACGGTTGGCTTTGCAGCTTCAGGTGTTGGGCTTACGGATGGGGAGGATGATGGAATTGGGGATCCGCTTGCGAGCGCATCTGAATTATCGGGAGTGAGTGGGAGGGCTTCTCCGGAAGAAGTGGCGGATTCGTCAATTACTTTCCCTACGTTTTCAGAGAACATATTTTTCGCGAGTGCTTGAATTTCTGAGTAGTCGTTTGTTCTTGGTTTGAGGACGGATGCGGGGACTCCTCCAAGTACGACAGTTTCACCAACGAGTGTCCCTCGAGAACCGGTTGTGAGCACAACTGATTTAATATCATGGGTATCGATGAGTCGGGCAAGCTCGAAAAATCGCTTCATTTCCCATAGTTGCATATTGCTTCGAATGTTTTCGGAAAGAGAATTAATAATTCCGTTAATTGCGGAAAAGTTAAGGGCGGTGTTTACGGAAAATACTTTATCTCGAATCGCAAGCAGCATTTGTTGTTGGCGTGCTGCACGCTTGAAATCGCCACCTTCTGGCCCTTCGATGTATCGTGCACGAACATATGCAAGTGCGCGGTCTCCATTCATGGTTTCGGTTCCTGTTGGGAATGCGATTTTATGTAGGTAGTCAGTAAAGCCGTTTTCAATATGAATATTTACTCCGCCAACTGCTTCTACGATCTTTTTGAATGCAGTAAAGTCTACTCTCGCAAAGTAGTGCATTTTGAGTCCGGTGATTTCTTCTACTTTTTTGGTCATGAGTTCTGGGCCGCCATTTTGCTTTCGTGCTTCACCGTACGCATGGACTGCATTGAGTTTAGAAAAAGAGGAGTCGTCTGGTATTTGTACGTAGAGGTCGCGCGGGATAGAAAAGAGCGCAACTTTTTCTTCCTTTGGTTTAATGGAAGCAATCATAATAGTATCGGCAAGGTTTTCTCCGCTATGACCCTCTCCTCCAATTGCTAGAAGCAGGATATTTATTTGATTTTCTGTTTCTCCTTCTAGTTTATTTCCTGATTTGAATAGGAGGTCGGAAAGTTGGGCTAATATCGATTGCTCTGTTGTGCTAATACTATTTCCTGCTGCAAGGATTTTGTACCCAAAAATACCCGCCAAAAGAATCGCACCCAAGAATACAGCTATGATTGTTGTTCGTATAACGCGAAAGCGCAAAGTATGTTTTTTCTTTGGTCGATCAACTATATTATGCCGTTGCCGTATTTGGCTAAGCGCTCGCTTTTCGGCGCTTGATTGGTCGTGATGTTGTGTGCTCATGTTTCACCTGAGTATAGTATATTGCTTGCTATGAATGCAATATCATCCGTATAATACATCGGTATGGATCAAGAGCCTCTTACGGAGCGGTCACTTGGCTGGGTAGTCAGCTCATTTTTTTGGGAACTCTTAAAAGCGTTTATTCTCGCGATGGTTATTATCGTTCCGATTCGCTATTTTGTGGTTCAGCCTTTTTTTGTGCGAGGAGCTTCTATGGAGCCTAATTTTCACGATGGTGAATATTTGATAGTTGATCAGCTATCCTATCGTTTTCGAGAACCAAGGAGAGGGGAAGTGGTTGTGTTCCGTTATCCGCAAGACCATTCTCAGTTTTTTATTAAAAGAATTATAGGCCTTCCTGGTGAGAGCATCGCAGTTCAGGATGGTAAGGTGATTATTAGAACCAGCGCATATCCTTCAGGAGTTGAGTTAAACGAACGCTCATATATATCTCCCGCAATACGGACTGGTGGGCAGACAAATATGACGCTCGGGCCCAATGAGTATTTCGTTTTGGGGGACAATCGACCTGCAAGCTCTGATTCTCGTGCATGGGGGGTAGTAGGGCGGGATGAAGTCATTGGGAAGGCATGGATTCGGGCATGGCCGCTTGATAGGGTTGTTGTCTTCCCGTTTGAGCAGCCCAGTTTCGTATCTGCCTATTGATTTTATCCAGATTTCCTATATAATCCCTAACTATGACTCCTAAAAAGAAAGCTATTAAGCCACAAGTTGATTTCCCTCTCCAGAGCCCACGAGGCACACAAGATCTCCTGCCGCAGGATCAAAAATACTGGGAATATGTTATTGAGAACGCAAAATCCTTTTTGCGTGGGTGGCATTTTCAGCAACTTGAAACTCCCCTGTTTGAAGATGCAAATCTTTTTACTCGGGGTATTGGAACGGATACAGACATCATCCAAAAAGAGCTTTTTGAGGTAAAGTCTCGCGGAAAGGGTACTCGATATGCTCTTCGCCCCGAAGGTACTGCGTCTATGATTCGTGCATATATTGAGCACGGAATGCGAAGTTGGCCGCGCCCTGTAAAACTATTTATGATTGGATCTTTCTTTCGGTACGAGAGGCCGCAGGCTGGAAGGCTTCGAGAATTTCACCAAATTGATATGGAGGCAATTGGCGCAGCTTCTCCTATTACGGATGTTCAGATTATTTATATTTTGCATCTCTTTTTCCAGCATTTGGGATTAGAAGATTACGTATTGCTGATTAATACATTAGGAGAGCCAGCAGAGCGCAAGACATATATTTCTCTATTGAAAGACCATTACAGAAGGAATCGCCAGAAGCTTTGTCGTAATTGCAAAGAGCGCTTGGTAACAAATCCACTCCGACTTCTTGATTGTAAGGAAGAAAAATGTCAGCAAGTTTCCAACACTGCTCCTCGGCTTTTGGATCATCTTTCTGATGCTTCTAAAAAACATTTCGAGTTTATTCTACAAGGCTTACAAGACCTTGGTGTTCCGCACGAAGTTTCGCCTTCGCTTGTGCGCGGGTTGGATTACTACACTCATACCGTATTTGAATTCGTACCGAAGTCTACTCGAGGCCAGTCTCAACAAAATACATTCGCAGCCGGCGGAAGGTATAACGGCCTTGTAAAAGAGCTAGGGGGAAAAGACGCGCCTGCTATCGGTGCTGCCATTGGAATTGAGCGCGTTATTGAGCGCGTAAAAGAGGAAGGCATTGAGCTTACGATAGTGGATCAGCCGCAGTTGTTTATTGCTCAGTTAGGAGAACGTGCAAAATTGCTCGGCCTTCGGATTATGAAGGAGTTACAGGAAGCTGACATTCCGTTTGTTGAAAGTATTGATCGTGATGGAATGCAGCAGCAGCTTCATATGGCGGACAGGCTTAAAGTTCAGTGGGCTATTATTATCGGACAGAAGGAAGTGCTTGATGAAACCGTTATTTTACGAAATATGGAGAGCGGTATGCAGGAAGTAATTGATCGAGAAAAGCTTGTCGCTGAACTTGAACGCAGGCTCAACATTGTACGACAATAGACAAAAAGGTATACTGCAACGTAAGATATGGAATCTGAATGTATCTTTTGCAGTATTGCGTCTGGTAACACTCCCGCCGATGTTGTGTTTGATGGTGGTGATACAATTTTTTTCCGAGATATTGCACCCAAGGCCCCTATTCATGTTGTTGGGATTTTAAAGAAGCACTTGGAGTCTCTCGATAGCATGTCGGGAGACGATCATTTTAGTGCCGGAAAGCTGTTGCACGATGCAGCGCATGTTGCTCGAGAAGTTGGTATTGCAGATGACGGCTACCGCGTTCTTACGAATGTTGGAAAAAATGGAGGCCAAGAAGTGCCTCATTTACATATCCATATCCTTGGTGGAAAGCAGCTAGGGTCTATTGTTTGCTAATATGATAAAACGTTTTTTTACGCGTATGTGGATTTGGATGGCGATGTTCCTATTGCCGGTTACGACCTATGCGCAAGACAGGCAGGGAATTGTGCCGTGTGGGCCCGAGGAGGGCGGAAGTAGCGCGGATAATGTAAGTGGATGCACGCTAGATCATTTGTTTGGGTTATTTGTTGCTGTGTATAACTTTTTGCTTGGAATGGCGGGAATTGTGGCACTTGGGTTCCTTATATATGGAGGCATTCAAATGCTGATGTATTCTGTGGATGAGGATAAGCTTGCAAGCGGGAAAAAGACTGTTGTTGAGGCGTTAATCGGTCTCGCAATCGTTGCTCTCGGCTACATTGTAGTGAATACGCTCCTTTCCGCACTCGGACTACAGGGTGAAGGATTCTTTAATGGAGAGAACTTTTTTAATGGGTAGTAGTCCCACATAGAAGATGTATTGACTTGCCCTCTTTGGCATGGTAAGGTGTCGTTTGAGGATATTAAAAAGAAGAGTTTATTTTACTAGGAGGTGACTTTTTGTGTTAGAAGTGAAAAAACGTGAACATGAAAATTCCGAAGGATTAGTCCGTCGGTTTACTCGCATTGTCCAGCAAAGCGGAGTCTTGCTACAAGCAAAAAAGGTTCGATATCATGAACCAAAGAAGAGTAGGAACAAGGTCCGCGAAGAAGCACAGCGAAGAAGCGAGCTTCAGTCAGAACGTGATCGCTTGATTAAACTTGGTGAGATTGATGAATTTTCTTACCCACAAAAGAAAGGAAAACGTTTTTAAAAGATAGGAGTAAAACTCCCCCTTACAAAAGGGGGAGTTTTCATTTATGATAGATATGAATATTTCTTATGCCTACACCACCGCCACCAAATCTTCCAACACCTCCTTCTGGTGATCCGCTGCCAAAGATCGAGAAGAAAAATCCTTACTTACCTCCAAATGTGCCTCCTGCCGGAATTAAGGTTGGAGAAGGATTTGATATACCCGATCCTTTTGCAGCTCCAGTGTCAGCTCCGACCCCAGTCCCAACGCCGCCTCCGGCTCCTGCGAAGCCAGCTCCTCAAGTAGCCGCTGCTCCTAAGGTTGATATTGCTATGCCGGCTAAGACGAGCCAGCCGAATCCGATTATAGCTCCTCAAGTAGCCGCTGCTCCTGCTCCGCTTGCTCCGCCAGCGTTTCGCCAAGAGGCGCAAGAGCAACACGGAAGTCGACGATGGATATTTATTACGATGGGTATTTTTATCGCTATTTTACTTATTGTTGCAATCGGTTTTGCTGCATACACGCTACTGTCTACTAGTAGTAATACGGTGCCGGATATCGTAATTCCAACAGAAATTCCAGCAACTGCTACTCCTGATACGTTTGCAACAGCCTCTCCGAGTAGCACACCTCTTGCGAGCGTTGCGCCCATTGCTCAAGATACTTCTGATGTGGGGGATCCTGATGAGGATGGTTTAACGAATGCGGAAGAAAGATTTTATGGCACGGATGCAGCAAATGCTGATACTGACGCTGATGAATTTAAGGATGGTGAAGAGGTGCGGAACGGATATAATCCGCTTGGGGAGGGAAAATTAGATTCTGATAATGACGGGTTTCCTGATCCTGATGAAAGAAAGTTTGGGACAGACCCTTTTAATCCCGATACCGATAGTGACGGCTACTCTGACGGAGATGAAATAACGGCGGGATATAATCCGCTTATCGCGTCTCCGAACGACAAGTTATAAACATTCATACGCTTTCGTATGCCATGCCAGGTGCAGTGTGATGACTTTGTGCTTACCGACAAAGAGGTTGCTACTCTTTGGGAGCTCACTCGAGGTGAAACTGTATTTTCTGACGACATAGTTTCTGTACAGTGTGTGAGCGCAGAAGAAATGAAGCGGCTTAATTTTGAATACAGAAAAAAAGATAGTCCTACAAACGTTCTAACATTTTCCTATAACGAGGACCATGAGCATGATGTTTCTCTGTGTATGGATGTTGCAGAAAAAGAAGCGCAAGAAAGAGGGGATACTATCCGGGATTATGTAGCGCTTCTTTTAGTGCACGCGTTTTTACATGTATGCGGAATGGATCACGAGCGGTCCCTTGGCGAAGCAAAAAAAACAGAAGATATCGAAAAGAAAATTCTTTCAACAGCTGGATTCGTGCCCCAGGCACTTTCCGATGTATACTAAGCCCTATGAAAGAGTGGCATCGTAGCAGGTCTTTTTTTGAAGCGGCGCAATTTGGTTTTCGGGGTATCTACGATGTTTTTGCTCGTGAACAAAATGTGCGCATTCAAGCAGTTATTGGAACACTAGTTGTGTGCGCAATGATTTTTCTTAGGATTCCATTATTTCAAATGGCAATCCTGGTTCTAGCTATTGTTATCGTTATGGTGCTAGAAATGATAAATACATGCTTAGAGCTTTTTTCGGACCTTGTGCACCCGGAGTATAATGAAGCAATACGGATTTCAAAAGACATAGCTGCGGGAGCTGTATTGTTTGCAAGCATTGGCTCATGTATTGTGGGGATATTAATTTTCGTTCCTAGTATACTATAAAGACTATATGAATCGCCCTCAGACGTTTACAGGTATAGACATCGGATCGAACACGGTTCGGGTTATTGTCGCACAAAAGGACGCTCAGGGTGAGGAAGTAAAAATCTTAGGCGTAGGGGCTGTGCCAATGAAGGGAATGCAGAAGGGTGTTATCACGGATGTTGATGCTGCAGTAGAGGCATTGGGGCAGGCTCGCGACATGGCGGAGCGTGTTTCTGGGGTTATGGTAGAGCGTGCCTATGTGAGCATTAATGGAGCGCATTTAACGTCTCAAAATCTTCGTGGGATTATTGCGGTAAGCCGTGCTGATGGTGAAATAACTCCAGATGATGTTGACCGAGTTATCAATGCTGCGCAAGCAATTTCTATGCCGCCAAACAGGGAAATTCTACACGTGTTGCCACAGAACTATATTGTGGATGGCCAAGAGCATATTGGTGATCCGATTGGAATGACAGGGGTTCGGTTAGAGGTAGAGGCTCATGTAATCGAAGGATCTGTTCCATTTATTAAAAATCTCACAAAGGTTGTGAACCAGTCTGGTGTGCATATTGAAGATTTTGTGTTCGCACCCCTTGCGGCTTCTTTAGCGGTGCTCGATAAGCGCCAAAAGGAGTTGGGGGTAGTTCTTGTGGACTTGGGTGCAGGAACAACAAGCATGGTTGTGTATGAGGAAAATGTACTCCTTCATACGAGTGTTCTGCCGGTTGGCGCTTCCCATATTACGAACGATATTGCAATTGGACTTCGTACATCTATAGATATTGCAGAAGCAATTAAAGTTTCTCACGGTACCGCCATCCCAAGCACGGTGCCTCAAAATGAAACTATTTCATTAGAAGATGAAGATGGTGAACACGAAGCTATCTCAAGAAAAGATGTTGCGAACATGATCAGTGATCGATTGGAAGAATTATTTTCATTTATTGATCACGAGCTTAAAAATATAGGCAGGTCAGGCATTCTTCCTGCTGGAGTTATTTTGACCGGAGGCGGGGCTCATATGGATGGAATTGTTGAGCTGGCGAAAAAGAAGCTACGCTTACCTGTGAGGATTGGTCGCCCTAAAATGCTTGCTGGAATTGCTGATCGTACTGAAGAGCCAGAATACGCGGTGAGCGTCGGACTTATTCATTTTGCTATCGACCAAGAAAATAGGCCTACGCTTCGAGATTCTATTCATTTGCCAAACGTCGCAGTTACCATGGAAAAAATGCGCAGTTGGGTAAAAACCTTCCTCCCGTAGCATCTGAACACAAAGTGTGTTCTTGATGAACACAATTGGGTGTTGACATTATCACTTTCGTTTGTACGATGAATGGTATATGCCACTCAAGAAACCTACGATCGAAAATGTCGCAAATATAAAAGTTGTTGGAATTGGCGGGGGTGGAAATGCAGCGCTTAATCGAATGATCGAAGCTAATATAAAAGGCGTAGAATTTATTGCTGTAAATACTGATGCTCAGGCGCTTCATTATTCTGGAGCTCCTACGAAACTTCATATTGGTCAGAATGTGACGAGAGGCCTAGGCGCAGGAATGAACCCTTCTCTTGGGCAACAGGCGGCTGAAGAAAGTCGTGAGGAAATTTATGAAGTGTTAAAAGGCGCCGACATGGTATTTACTGCTGGTGGTTTTGGGGGAGGCACCTGTACGGGAGCGCTTCCGGTGGTATCTGAAATTGCTCGTGAAGTTGGAGCGCTTACTGTTGCTGTAGTAACAAAGCCCTTTTCTTTTGAGGGGCAACAGCGTATGACGCTTGCGGAAGAGGCATTGGTTGAATTGCAAAGTCGAGCGGATGCATCTGTTATTATTCCGAATGATCGACTTCTTCAAATTATTGATAAAAAGACAAGCCTTATGGATGCTTTTCGGGTAGTAGACGACGTGCTTCGTCAGGGCGTTCAGGGTATTTCTGATCTTATTACTCACCACGGAATGGTGAACGTCGACTTTGCGGACATTAAAGCGATTATGCAAAATGCAGGCTCTGCTCTTATGGGTATTGGTCGAGCATCGGGAGAAAATCGTGCCGTGGAAGCTGCTCGTGCCGCAATAGACAGCCCAATGCTTGATGTCACTATTGATGGCGCAAAGGGAATCGTGTTTAACATTACCGCAGGACCAGACCTTCGTATGTATGAAGTGGAAGCAGCTGCGCGCACCATTACAGAACATGCTGATCCGCATGCCAAGGTTATCTTCGGTGCAGTTATTGACCCTGAGCAAATTGAAGAGGGTGAAATTAAGATTACGGTGGTTGCAACCGGCTTTGATAAGCCACAAAATGTTGTTCGATCAAATCAAAACGCTGCATATATGCCAATGCAGCACTTTACCCCGTCTCGCGGGGCAATGATGCCGGAACCGGCGGCACCACAAGAAGCACCGCGCCCACAACCGGTACGATCCTCGTACTCACCATCGCTTTCTCCCATGAATCGCCAGATTCCTCCTCAGCAAAAGTTTGGATCCCAGGATGAAGAAGATTTGGAAGTTCCTACGTTTATTCGGAGAAAAATGCGTGAGCGAAAGCAAAGCCCAGGAGAAGAAGGCCAGCTGTAGCTCACAATTACATACGAAGGATTTTTAGGTGTACCGTTATGGTATGCGAAGCGTCGTCGCGCTTATTGTTTCGAGCTTTATTCTTGGTAGTGTACTAGGCGCATTTCATGTACATGCTGGAGTTTTTATTATTGTGTTGTGCGGATGCGCCCTGTTTACGTATCGTATTGGTCTTCGGATTCAGCACATTGTGGCAGTGGCGCTACTTCTTCTATGCGGGTATGCACAGGCGTCGTATGCGGTTTTTTCTACTCATAAAACCTGCACTTTTACAGCAGGTAGCCCTGTTGTGTTAGAGCGCATATATGCACTTTCTCCAAAAGAATCACGATATGTGTTCAATCAAAATGATGATTGTTCTATTCTTGTGTACGCTCCTCGTTTTCCGGTATTGGTTCGAGGTACCCGAGGGGTTCTTTCCGGAAAACACGAAACTCCTCAGCAGGCATTTTCAAAACTTCCGGAGTATGCGGAGTTTCTTTTAGATGGTGGAATTGATTATGTAGTACGAACGGGGAACGTGGAGGTTATTGAAAAGGGCAGTGACCCACTCGACTCTTTTCGGGTGCGTGTAATGTCTCGAATTGAACATCTTTTTTCGGAACCGGACGCATCACTTCTTGTGGCGATGCTTACGGGTGATCAAGGGATGATCCCTGCTCATATAAAGGATATATATAGAAAAAGCGGTATTACTCATATTCTCTCAATATCAGGACTTCATGTTTCCATTATCGCTCTGGTGTTGGGGTTTTGTATAAGGAGAATTCCCTTGCCGGGATATATGCGGGTGTTCGTGCTGGCGGTGTTTCTTTGGGCATACATTATAGGAGTGGGTGCTCCTGCGTCTGCTGTTCGGGCGGGAGTATTTTGGACGTTGTTTAGTGTTGGGTACCAAGCGCGGGCCCTCATTGGGATGCTCACCGTTATTCTTATAACGCTTGCGATTATTCTTGGGGTTGACCCAATGCTTACACGATCTATTGGTTTTGAGCTTTCTGTTACTGCTGTATGCGGAATAGGTATCGCACTGTTTTTCTTTCGGAGAGTACGTCTTGCCCCTGTATGGAGGGTGCTGGGCTCGGCGCTGGCTGTTTCTGTTGGTGCAACGATCACAACTGCTCCGCTTACGATGTATTACTTTGGTACTCTTTCGATTGTTGGGTTAATTACAAACCTTCTTGTTGTTCCGCTCTTACCCGCAATAACATACCTCTCAATTGCAGCTCTGTTTGTTTCAGAGGCTTTTTCTGGGCTTGGTATTGCAATTGCGTTTCTCGTACATATTCTTATGAGTTGGATTCTTTTTGTTGCAACGGCTCTTGCTAGTATTCCATATGGCCATGCAGAAGAAGTGAGAATATCTCTTAGGGCAGTGCTACTGTATTACGCTTGTCTTGTCGCAGGTATTATAGGATTGATGAGATACTTTAAAATTTCTTGGAGGCAGTGGTGGATATGAAGCTTGTTCGTATTGCTATCGTTTTATTTTTTGTAGTACTGCTTGGGTTATTCGATAGTGTGACGCCTGCTGCGCGTTCCATAAGCATGCTTGATGTAGGGCAAGGTGATAGTTTGCTATTTCAAGATGGGGCGGTACAAGTTCTCGTAGATGGCGGCCCGGGGGCTGAGGTGCTTACGCGCCTCGGGGAAGAAATGCCGTGGTTTGATCGAAAGGTTGACGTAGTAATTGCCACTCACTTTGATCGGGATCATTTGGAGGGGCTTTCTCATGTGCTGCATCGATATGAAGTTGGAATGGTGTTGATGCCGCATTACACGGCAACATCTACATCGCTTAAAGAGCAATTTCTTCGTCTTGTAGAAGAGAAGAATATCCCGTATCGATTTGCGTGGTATGGCCAGCAAATTTCTGCGGGAGATATGACGTTTCGTGTTATCTCCCCGATTCCGGGAAACAATTGGGAGCGCTTATCGAAAAGCAAATCAAATAACGCCTCTATTATTATGCGGATGGATTATATTCCGAAGGGTGGCGCAGAGTCGGTATCAATGCTGTTAACAGGAGATGCCGAATCGGGTATAGAGCGCCAGTTGCTTTCTTCTGTTCCGCTTTCTGCGTTTAATGTTGATATTTTGAAGGTGGGGCACCATGGCAGCAAAACATCAACCACCCAAGAGCTTGTTGACGCCGCGACTCCAGCTAGTTCTTTTGTTTCGGTTGGGGAAGGGAATTCGTATGGGCATCCTACTGATGAAGTTTTGGCACGTCTTACAAAAAGCCAAGTATTTCGTACGGATACGATGGGAACAGTAGTATTCCGTCTTGATGGCAATAGCTGGAAAGCGATTTGTCATAGAAAAACGGATTTGCCTTTTTTGCAACAATTATGTATCAAGAAGTAATACATACCTATATAATCAATACCTATGGCAACTGAACAAACACTCGTTATTATCAAGCCCGACGGCATCCAGCGCTCTCTTATTGGAGAGATTATGGGTCGTATTGAGCGAACGGGGTTAAAGTTTGTGGCAGTAAAATTCTTACTTCCTCAGGCTGAACAATGCTGGAGTCACTATAATAAGGATGAAGAGTGGTTTTTGAAAAAAGGAGCTCGAGTTACTGAAGATAGAAAATCTCACGGGCTTCCGATTGAAAAAGAGCCAATAGACTACGGAAAAGATATTATTCAGGCAAACGTGGACTTCTTTACCTCTGGCCCAGTGTTGGCAATGGTTGTGGAAGGCAATCAGTCTGTTGCTATCGTGAAAAAGCTTGTAGGCGGTACGGAACCCCTTACATCTGATGTTGGTACGATCCGCGGAGATTTAACAGTAGATTCCTATGCGCTTTCCAGTCTAGATAACCGCGCAGTGCGTAATTTGATTCATTGCTCTGATAGCCCGGAAGAAGCTCAGCGAGAAATTCCATTATGGTTTGCTGCAAACGAAATTGTTTCATATCGATTACTCCAAGAGCAGGTGCTCTACGACGTGAACCTCGACGGGATACTAGAGTAAAAAATATCTCCCTTCTCCCCAATTGGGGAGAAGGTTAGCTTTGAGCCTTTGTGCGAAAAGCGCGGATGAGGGCAGCCCTCTCCCTAGCCCTCTCCCAACTCGGGAGAGGGGACAGTTATAACTTTCCCAATTTCTTGCTTACTGGGTCGGAGGTATCGTATTTCTTTGACGCCGGACTGTGCGTCCGCCCGTACGCTTTTAATCGATACGAAAAATTCCACCAATCTTTCTGGGGAAGCAGTTCGCATAATTCTTTTTCTATTACATCGGGGTTGGAGGATGTTGTAAGCCCGAATTTATTCGCCAGGCGCCGTACGTGCGTATCAACCGCAATACCTTCTACGGTATCAAAAATATGCCCGAGTATAACATTTGCTGTTTTTCTGCCCACGCCCGGAAGCTGTAGTAGTTCTTGCATCGTATTGGGAATGTTCCCGTTATACTGCTGATCTAGTATTTGCGCAGATCCGATAATCGCTTTTGCTTTTGCGCGGTAAAATCCAGTAGAGAAAATAAGCTTTTCTAATTCTTTCTGATTTGCGTTTGCAAACGCCTCTGCGTTTTTATATTTTTTAAAAAGGGGAGGGGTTACAATATTTACGCGATCATCGGTGCACTGCGCAGATAAAATAACAGCCACTAATAACTGGAATGGAGTTTTATAATGAAGCGGCGTGGCAAGGTCGCCAGGAAAGAGGCGCTCTAGTTCTGTATGAATAATCTTTGCGCGCCGTTTCTTTTCTTTAAGGGAATAGTTCATGGTCGGGATGCCGGGAATCGAACCCGGGCTACAAGACCCCCAGCCTTGCGTACTGCCTTTATACTACATCCCGTAACTCGATGTAGTGTTATA
>CAZZHI010000017.1:0-16120 GCA_964654145.1 uncultured Candidatus Saccharibacteria bacterium | reverse complement strand
GAACAAAGTTAGTGTTCTTTAAGAAAAGTACCGGTTTTACAACAAGATGTTGTAGAACCGGTTTTTATTTACTCGCAGTATGTGTGTTGGGTAGTTGGTAGTAGACAAACTTCTTGCGCGAGAGCACAATGCGAATATATATGGAGTATCAACCAAACGTAGGGGCATTACTTGAATTGAGTGGATACCGGGATAGTGCATTTGCGTCTGAAATGATGACTATTGTAAAAAAATCTCCAGATCCGGAAACAGCTGCCCGGTATGTTCTTCGGCATATGCCCGTGCAAAACGAAATACTGCAAAATAAGTGGAGAAAATATATATTTCAGGAATGGTCCAAGGTACATCCAAAAGTGCCAACATCACTTTCTCTTCCAATTACCAGTAAAGAAGTAGCTTCCTCGCAGGTGCTCCTAGAGGTGTACACCCTAATGCAGGATTTAGTTGATAATCCAGCGGTTTTGAATGGAGAATACGAAGAACATTTTTTAGACGCAGAAGAGGAGCGTAGAATAGCGTTTGAAGTACCTCTTTTCTCTCATGATCCGCTGCACGTTCGCAGGATATGCGCCATTTTAGAAGAGTTGCGCTTGGTTCGCCCATATAAAGGACATGTGCAGCCCGTAGTATCTCGATATCGAACATTCCAGGCGCTTCCGCTTCCGAGCCAGTATTACCTTGTTTGGCATGTTGATATATACCACCTTGATTGGAAGGAGTACTTTCATGAATTAAGCTCCCATGTAGCGGTCTTTCAGCAATATATTCCCATGGTTTGGGAAATGTTGGCCACTATGAACGAGGGGGAACAGTGCTCTGCAGACGAAATAGCCGGGCGCATTGTTCGAGCGTTTCGCCCTATGTGGCAGCAAGAGAGCGAAAAAATGAGTACTCCAAGGTTGCGCCCAGCTTTAAATCTGTATGAACAATCCGTCCTTCAGGGAATGGTAAGCAACTGGCTTATAGAAGGGGTATGCAAGCGATACGGGTTTATAACAGGGCAGAATTCTGACATGCAATGGGCTCGCATTGGCCGACTAATGCTTAATCTAGAACGAACAACAAAGCTTCCGTGCTCTACGGACGTTTTGTCGTAAAGTGGTACTGTTCGTGGATATCCTGAAGGTGGGTATCTGTAATGTGGGTATATATTTGGGTTGTCGTAATGGAAGAGTGCCCCAAAAGTTGTTGAACATGGCGAATATCCGCCCCGTTACTTAAGAGATCGGTCGCAAAAGAATGTCGAAGGGTGTGTGGGGTTATGTTCTTTGTAATCCCGGCCTCAGCGGCTCTTTTTTTAATAATTCGCTGCATTGTTCTCGTGGTGAGCCGGAGGTTGTCTTGCTCGCCAATGCCTTTTTTGTGGCGCGCAAAGAGGGCAGGGTCAACGTCTGTCCGCTTTTCTTCATATGCAGCAATTGCGGCGTGAGCATCTTCTGACAGGAAGACAACTCGTATTTTGTTGCCTTTGCCTCGTACTGTGAGTTCTTGCGCTCCTGTACGTATATCGTCTCGGTTCAGTTTTGCTGCTTCGGATATGCGTACCCCTGTAGAAAATAAGACTGATATAAGCGCAAAATCTCGCAAGTCTTCTATGGTTTTTCCGGTAAAAGAGGCTAGGAGCTGGCTGATTTCCTCTGGGTATAGCACGTCCACTGCGCGTTCAGGAACTTTTGCCAGCTCTATTTTATCGGGGGATAGGCACTTTATATCTCGTTTTGTGAGGTATTTTAAGAATTGTCGTATAGCAATAAGATAGTAATTCTGGGTAGCTAAGGTAACTCCTTTCCCATCTTCTCCTGCCTCATCGTGAAGCCACCTGCGGAAAGGGCGAATAGTCTCTAGTGTTATGTCTTCAATGCTGGCAATTGCTTGTTTTTCAAAGAATCGGTTTAGATAGTAGTCGTAATTGCGAGCTGTATGGATAGACCTTCCTTGGCCTATCTCGAGGTTTTCAAGAAAGTCCGCCTTGAGGCTCTTTAAGCTATTTCCCATGCAATAAGTATATCTTCTTTACTTTTTTATAGATATATGTACGATAGGGAGATATGAGCAAAGTTGAAGAAAGAAAACAAGCAATCATTAAGAAGTACAAGATCCACACCGATGACACCGGCTCACCGGAGGTTCAAATTGCGATTTTTTCTGAAAAGATTGAAGAGCTTGCAAATCATTTGCGAGAAAACAAGAAAGACCACCACAGCAGAAGGGGGCTCCTTGGAATGGTAAGCAAGCGTAAGCGACTTCTTGGATATTTAAAGCGTCAGGACGAAAAGCGATTCAAGGCCCTTTCGAAGAAGTTAGGCTTAAAGCAAGTGTGAGCACTCCCGGACAGTTTCCCCAGCAACGAGTTGGGGTTTTTGTAGATATACAGAATATGTACTATTCTGCGAGGGCTTTATACAGCAGAAAAGTAAATTTTAAGAATGTCCTTACTCATGCGGTTTCCGGGCGCCAGTTAGTTCGGGCTATTGCATACGGCATTACAACAGAAGAGGCTCATGAGGAGGAATTTCATGACGCTCTGTCTGGTCAGGGGTTTGAATTAAAGACAAAACCTCTTCAAACGTTTATTGGTGGGCAGAAAAAGGGTGATTGGGACGTCGGGATTGCAACAGATATTTTACGCCTTGAGCCAAAAATAGACGTAGCGGTATTGGTTTGTGGTGATGGGGACTTTGTTCCTATGGTGGAATTTGCAAAAGAAAAGGGTTTACGAGTAGAAGTTATGGGCTTTCGAGAGAGTACGTCAAAGAGTTTGATTGATAGCGCGGACGGGTTTTTTGACTTATCGGGCAATCCGAGCCAATTTTTAATACAGGATATAAAAAAGCCTCCCCGAAGAAGGAAGGTAAAGATTATTTCGTAACGCGAGCAAATATGACACAACTAAACAAGACGGAAGCAGTAGGGGTTATTGGTGGCCAGGAGATGCGTATTAGTACAGGAGAGCTCGCAAAGCAGGCAGGGGGGTCAATTTTAGTTCAGTACGGAGAAACTATCGTGTTGGGTACGGCTACGATGGGTAGGCCGATGTCTCCAGACGCAGATTTTCTTCCTTTGCTTGTAGAGTATGAAGAAAAATTCTATGCTGCCGGTAAAATAAAGGGGAGCCGGTTCATGAAGAGGGAAGGCAGGCCTCATGATGACGCGATTATAACAGCTCGGTTGATCGATAGATCTATCCGCCCTTTATTCCCAAAGGGAATGATTAACGATGTTCAGGTAGTGCTTACCGTGCTTTCGTATGATGGAAAAAATGATGCAGATATTCCTGCGATGATTGCCGCGTTCGGAGCCTTAATGATAAGCGGTATTCCGTGGGAGGGCCCGCTTGGAGCAGCTCGTGTTGGGTTGATCGATAACATATTGGTTGTTAACCCTACTGCAGAGCAGCGTGCTCAAAGTAAGCTTGATTTCGTATTGGCTGGCACTGGAACGGATATTGCAATGATTGAATCGGGTGCTTTTGAAGTGAGTGAAGATACGATATTAGATGCGATAGAAGAAGGGCAACGGGCGATTGCAAATGTGGTTGCACTACTTCAGGATGTAAAAGAAAAAGCGGGGAAGCCTCTGCGCGAAGCTACATATTCGCAGAAGAACGAAGAGCATATAGAAAAAGTAGAAGCGCTTGCCGAAGCTTTGTTAAGAGACAAACTCCAGCAATCTCGTGGTAAGGATGAAATCGGCCAAGCTGAAAAGGACGTCGTTTTGCATGTTCTTGAGCAGATGACGGATGAAGATAAAGAGAATATTCCAGAGCAAAAAGTTCGCCATATTATCCATGAATTGCATGGCAAGGTTACAAGGAAGCGAGTGATTGAAGACTCTGCTCGAAGCGATGGACGCGCACTTGATGAAATACGCGCAATTTCAGTAAAAGCGGGCGTACTTCCGCGTACACACGGAACAGGATTATTCCAAAGGGGTGATACGCAAGTTCTTACGGTGTTAACATTGGGCGGACCGGACGATGCGTTAATTGTAGATACGATGGAATCCGAGGAAAAGAAGCGATACATCCACTATTATAACTTTCCTGCATTTTCTGTTGGGGAAATACGGCCAAATCGAGGTGCTGGGCGTCGAGAAATTGGTCATGGGTCGCTTGCTGAACGCGCATTGTTAGCTGTTTTGCCGGAAAAAGAAGTATGGCCATACACCATGATGCTTGTTTCCGAGGTTCTGGAAAGCCATGGGTCTTCATCTATGGCATCGGTGTGCGGGTCTTCTCTCGCGCTCATGGATGCAGGAGTGCCTATTAAAAAGCCGGTCGCAGGCATTGCGATGGGGCTTATGTCTGACGGCTCTACGTATCGAGTTTTAACCGATATAGCTGGAATGGAAGATGAAAAAGGTGATATGGATTTTAAGGTTGCAGGTACTGCAGATGGTATTACCGCACTTCAGATGGATATTAAACTTCCTGGATTAGGTAGGAATGTGTTATCAGAAGCTTTGGCGCAAGCAAAAAAGGCTCGACTTCATATTCTTGGAAAAATGAATGAAGTACTTGCAGCGCCTCGCGCCGATCTATCGAAATATGCTCCGAGGATTTATTCAGTTCGAGTGCCTATTGGGAAGATTGGAGAATTAATCGGTCCAAAAGGAAAAAATATTAATAAGATCATTGAAGAAACCGGTGTAGATATCTCGATCGATGATGACGGGCTCGTTGTTATTACCTCTAATGACCCGGTTGGCATGGAGCAGGCGAAGGAATGGGTAAAAAGTATGACGAGAGAGGTCGTAGTGGGAGAGAGGTTCGATGGCAAAGTGGTAAAGTTGATGGACTTTGGAGCATTTGTTCAAATTCTCCCAAATGTTGACGGGCTTGTGCATATATCTCAGTTTCGAGACGAGAGAGTTGAAAAGGTTAGTGATGTTGTGCAGGTAGGAGATATTATCCCTGTTATCGTTACGGAGGTAGACGCTACTGGAAGAATTAGCTTATCCCATAAGGCTGCTACGCGTATCGCATAACATTTGGTATACTGATATGCAATGTCAGACCAATTGGTTATTCGCACAATGAAGGATGATGTAGCGGGGGTACAGAGTGCCCCGGCTACTCCTGCTGCGCCATCTGTTCCACCTATACGTGCGCCTCGACATGAAAAACAGGAAGCACCGGTTTTTTCTCTTCCAGTACAGAAGCCGATAGTTTCACTAAAAGATGAAGGGGAAACCGTAACGACTCCAAACAAAAAGCGTCACCACGTTATTACAGGTATTTTATATATCGTATTATTTTTCGTCTTAGTGGGTGGGGGAGTCTATGCGTATATGCGGTTTGGAGCAGCAGTCCCTCTTATTGAAGACCAAGAAGAACAGTTAACGATAAACCAGGTCATTCCAAAGGAATTTTTTGCAATCGCTGATTATAACCTTGGGTCAGAGGAAAAGCGTGCCGCTGTTGGAAAGATGTGGAGTGGGGCCACTGTGCAATCTTCCGACCCAGCTACCGGCAATCCGTCTTCATTACTTGCAATTTCCGATATAGGGCACGTCTATTATGTTGTTCTTCCGGGGCTTCAGCAGCCATTTCTTTTATTAAAAAAGACAGTTGAAAGTGAGCAGTACGTGGCTACACAAAGGAGAGAAAAGCCATTTGAAAAAGGTGGATGGTACATTATAAATTCTCAAGGAATTGAAGAATATACGGCCGCGTTGCAAAGAGGGACCTTGGAGGATGGAAGCGCTGCGCTTGCTTCGGATAGCGATTCTGAGTATGTCATTCAGTATGCAGTAAGTTCACAGGCTATTGCTGAAGAGTTTACTAGCATAACTTCTTCGCTACTAAGCTCTTCGGGTATGCAGGGTCTGGTGTTTCGGGTAGTAGAGGCTTCTGAAAATGGCATAATGGCTGCTTCTGCGCATATTCCTGGCCCAGCAAAGCCAGATACGGTGATAATTGGCACAGAAGAGCTTGTGTCGTTAATTCCTGGTGACATTAATTTTGCAAAAGTGGGGTTGCAACTCAATCGTGATCTTATTTCTTGGCAAGAGGACGTAGCTTTGCTCGACGATATAACTATAGAACAGCCATCAGTTCGGCAATTCTTGTCACTATTAAATGCACCATACGCTGTATTTGAGAGAACGGGCTCTGACGGAGTTCGAGATATTGGCGTTATTGTGCAATTACCATCTTCTTTGCAGAAAAATCTGAAGACTGGTGAGCCAGTAGTTGAACAGGCGTTAACTGCTATTATTCCTCTTATTGTAGGTAAAACGCTAGGAATACAGATAGTTTTCAATGACGCAGCGTATCAGAATGTTCCTCTTCGGTATGTAAATCTCAATGGTCAAACGCAAGCTTTGGATTACGTTGCGGGGGATAATTTTCTCCTTGTAGCTTCATCGCGAGAAGGGCTATACAGGCTAATTGACGCTTCTTTGGGTAGTGGGCAAACGTTATTGCAAAGCGATATGTGGGGTACATTATTTTCTTCAGTAGCGGCAGGGTTAGATGGTAAGCCATTTGTACTTGGGAAGATCAAAAATCCGGCAATTACAAGCATATTGCCAGTTGTAGGGGCTACCCAAGAGGCATACCTTACTCTTTCTGCCTCAGAAACAAGCACAGGCACAGATATTCACGCTATTGTGTCTGGAAAATAATAGCATCGTGATATAGTGGATCCCATGAATAAGAGACACTATATATGGTGGGGAATCGCTTTCCTGGCCGCTATAATTTGGCTTTTATCGGGGCTTTCTTCATCTCTTTGGTTCCTAGCAGCTCTTTCTGGTATGGATTCTCCTGAGAGGCTTTTAGGCTACCAGGGGAGTGTATGGCGCAGATATCCTGAGGTTGCAGCGAGTATAGAAAGCAGCGCAGGTATGCCAATAACTTTTATAGGCGATTATTCCAGCGCAATATACGTAAAAAAAGGAAACGAGGAGCGAATTATTGGGATTCCAAAAATACGTCAGCAATTTTCCCTAGAGAAAAAACTCCAAGCTGCTTCATGGGCTACTGATCGGAAGGGTTTTATTGTTATAGCGCGTAAAGTGCCTGGGGAGTCTGCTGAAATGTTCAGCTCGTCAGGTCTTTTTTCCGCAGCAGGGACGGCGCTTAAGGCTATTGCTCAAGAGCGATTACCAATACACCCAGTACTCATCTTTCAAACAAGCGGGTCTGGGGATGACGCTATGGCTGTATATGCTGAGAAGAATGGAGATACTGTTCATATAGTTTTACGTACGAGAGCCTCTCACTTTACGCAATCAAGGCACAAAAGAATTTCCAAAGAATTATCAGAAATAAACGGGTCATTCTTATCTATACAAAGAGACGTATTACAATATATATCAAAAGATTTTTCTAGGAGTATAGAACAAAAAATAGCTCAGGATTTAGGATTTCAAAAGACCAGTCCTGAGATTCTTAAAAATATGCTTGAAAATAGCTCAGTAGTTCTCGCAATGGAGGATGACGGCATTGCTGTTGGTGTTTTTTCTACAAATACGGCCCCTAGCGCCCTTATAACACAGTGGATGGTTGCAGAGCAGGGCAATAGGCACCCAGTAAAAAAGGCATTTTCTCTTCCCGATAAAACGCTCGCATACGAATATATTCCAGGTAATGTTAATCCTTATTTTGCTCTAAACAAAGAGAAGAATAGTTGCCTGCCTAGCGAGGAATATGACGAGAAGTTATTTCTATGTGGCAAGGATCAGGCTGTAGTTTTAGCAAAAAATGAACAATTGGGGGTTCGCTTATTATCCTTTATGGAAAGCGGGAAAGCCGTTTCTCGAGGAATCCTTCGTGGGAATGCTTTAGAAAAAGTGGGCCTTTCGGAAAAATTGCATACGTTTGAATATGCTGGGGACGAAGATGTTTTGGATGTATGGGCCGATCTTGCTCCCGTGAAAAACTAGATTGAAAGTGAGGGGTGCCCGGGATAATAGGCCGAATTAATGGGGGTATAAAAATTGAGCAGGCGAAAAATATTTTTACCGAGAAAATAAGGGCGTGTTGTGGAAAAATGCACGGGCTTATTTTTTTATGTATCGGATATATTCGAATTATTTTTTCGGGCGGGGGTATGAAATGCTGGAAAATATTTTTATGAACAATGAACAATTTGCTTAGGGGATTGAGGGGTCGGGAGGGGATGAGCTGGAGAAAAAATATGGGGTTTTGTGTCTCCGAAATTGGAAAAAATTAATGTATACAATATATGTTCAAAAAAGTACCTTTTATCTTTGACCGGGGGGTAAAAAACTGCTATAATTGATACATCGCTTAAGGAGAGGACCTTAAGGAAACAAAACAAACAAACAAAACAAACGAAGGTTCTGATGAGAGACGATCGCGAAGTGCAATCAGAACCTCCAATTGAGAATCGAGGCACATTGATAACTAAATACTGATACTAGATTCCGTTGGGAGGCGCGGATAGGGAGTATGCAAAAGTACGCATATTTTCTCCCCGTGCTTCCTCACGAGGAAGTATCAACCCCATACTATGAGGACGTGCTGCCCTTGCTGCAGCCACACATATCAAACACAAATATTATATAAACAAGGTTTGTACTTTTGTTCATTCGCGCGGAGATGGTTACTCCAAATGTTCTTCGCCTTCGGCGAGTTCATGTAACCGGAACCGCAATCATGGTAAGGGACTATTCTTATGAAGCAGGACATAAGATGATGCACATAGCTCTTGTTTGACAAAATGCTATTTGGGGCAGGTATTTGTTGGTAGCGCTGATTCCAACGATATCTACAGATATCTGCCCTTAATGGCTGTAGACATGAGCTCGGAGGCCGACAAAGGTCAAATTTCTTTTTTTGCCTGATTGTCGGCCTTCACTAATTTTTATTTACACTATGCACACAAAGGCGTTTATTGAGGAGATGAAGCAGCTTCTTCTCCAAGAAGCCCGCACATTACGCGGTGCAAGCGGAGCAGATGTTCCGGAGTATGGCCGAAGTGATGAAGATAATGCTACTGAGGTTGCTGACTATGAAGCGAGGGCGGCAACTACCTCTGCAGCTTCTGGCAGACTGGAAGAAGTTGAGGCAGCTCTTCAGAGAATAGAGGATAACACATATGGAATCACGGAAGAGGGGGTATCAATTCCTGAAGATCGTCTTCGGGCAAACCCCGCAGCTACCACTGTTATATCCTAGAGTTTTCCTTTTTGGGTTATTTCTGATAGTCGTAATTGCTTCTCAGGCAAGCAGTGCGCTATATGAATTAACCGGAAAAGATGTTTTATACAATACGGGTATTGCGTTTGAAGTATTATCTGAATATTCACAAGCGTATTATAGTCTCACGATATCTTTCTTGGGGCTATTTTTTTTATACTTTGCTTACAGGATTGAGCGTATACGGGCTCCCTTGATGATAATTGTTGGCGGAGGGGTGAGTAACTTGTTAGACCGCATATTTTTTGGTGCTGTGCGAGACTATATATCTTTGTACGCATGGCACGGGAATGTGGCAGATATATGCATTGCTCTTGGATGCCTATGGGCTCTTAGTCTGATGTATACTAAGCAGTAATGCCTGCACATATACGATCTGCCGCAGTATACGGAATAGACGCATTGCCGGTTGATGTGGAGGTTGACGTTCTTCAGGGGCTTCCAAGTTTTACGCTCGTAGGCCTTACGGACCGAGCAATTCAAGAATCTAGAGAACGCATTACGGCTGCGCTTACGAACTCTGGGTATACTCCGCCACGTAGAAAAACAATTGTATCGTTAGCTCCTGCGAGCCTCAAAAAAGAAGGTTCTTTGTACGATTTGCCAATTGCAATAGGTTTTCTGTGTGCAAGTAAGCAAATTATTATAGACGAAAGCTTTCTATCGACTGCTTGGTTTGTAGGAGAGCTTGGCCTTGATGGGAGTATTCGGCCCGTGCATGGAATTTTGCCTATAGCGCTCTCTGCGATTCGAAATGGAATGAAACGACTCTACGTACCTCTGGGTAACATTAAAGAAGCAGCGCCTCTTGCTGATCGAATAGATATATATCCTGTCGGAAGCCTTTCGGAGATAATTTCCTTACTGAGCAAAAATGAGGAAGCTGTTTGTTTGCCGAAAGAAATGGCACATGATGCAGGCGAAGCTACGAGCACTGTGCCCGACATTGATATGAGTGAGATACGGGGACAGGAACACGCAAAGCGAGCATTGGTCATTTGCGCCGCTGGTGGGCATAATGGCTTGCTCGTCGGCCCTCCGGGAACGGGGAAGACGCTTCTTGCTCGTGCAATGAATGGGATACTGCCTCAACTTACTCATGAAGAAGCATTTATTGTAACTTCTATTTACTCTATTGCGGGGCTATTGTCTCCAGATGAGGGGTTAATGCGCGCCCGCCCGTTTAGGAGCCCTCATCACGGAGCTTCGAGTGTGGCGTTGGTTGGCGGAGGGAGTATTCCCAAGCCCGGAGAGGTGACGCTCGCTCATCATGGGGTTCTATTTTTAGATGAGCTCCCGGAATTTCCTCGAACTGTATTGGAGCAGCTTCGCGCTCCGATTGAAGATGGGATGGTAACAGTGTCTCGAGCTGCTCATTCGGTTCGTTTTCCTGCAAGGTCGATGATTGTAGGTGCAATGAATCCTTGCCCATGTGGATTTATTGGAAGTAATAGAAAATCTTGCA
The DNA here is from genome assembly GCA_964654145.1 of uncultured Candidatus Saccharibacteria bacterium. GTDB lineage: Bacteria > Patescibacteriota > Andersenbacteria > UBA10190 > UBA10190 > HO2-45-11b. The sequence goes on along the minus strand of CAZZHI010000017.1, from coordinate 5,486 downwards.
CCTGCTCCGCCGCAGATATTATTCGCTATCAGAGAAGGATATCTGGCCCAATGCTTGATCGCTTTGATCTCCATGTATTAGTAGGGGACGTCCCGGCTGAGGATATTCTTTCAACGGAACGTTCAGGTATTTCTTCAAAGGAGTATCGCGATATTGTCGTTGCTGCTCGAGAGCGACAATGGAATCGCCAAGGAAAACAAAACAGTGAATTAAAGCCAAGAGAATTACTAGAAACCGCCCCGCTTACAAATGAAAGTAGGGAGTTGCTAATCAAGGCTCAACAAAGATTCAAACTCTCCGCACGGGGGATTCATCGATTGTTAAAAGTATCGCTAACAATTGCGGATATAGCAGCATCCGATACGATCGAGCCTCGGCATATTGCAGAAGCGCTCCAATACAGGGAACAGCTTGCCGAGGCATTGCCAGATTTTGTATAACGTTGAATCTATCAAGTTGTGATAAACTTCAAAGAGTTATTATTTTTCGCGCATGAAAACTTCATCACCACACACTATTTTGCATTCCTTTTTATATGGAGGGACTTCAGTACTGCTCGCGATTGATTTATTTTTTCTTATCCGTGCTTTATTTACCAGCGCGTTTATCCCACTAGCCCCAATACTTGCAGGGGTATGTATTACGGGGGGATTATTATTTATTGTGTATGCAGAGGGGCGAGCTCGTGGAGATGACCGTAAAGAGCACAGGCGACTATCTCGGGTAGCGAGCCAGTTAGAGCAGCCGCTTGAGTCTTTGGAGGATGACATTTCCTATTTAATGAGAGAGTCTGGAGGGCTCCCTGCTGAAATACGTCTCAAAATTAAACGAATGAATACCAAGACAAGAATTGTGCTTGATAACGTTCGAGATATTTTCCTCATGCTGCGTGCGCAAGGGGGAGTAGTTTCTCAGGAGTTAAAAACATATGACTTGTGTGCGGTAGTAGAAGAGGCTGTAAGTAAAGTGGCGCCGTTAGCTTCAGCTCGGAATGTAGAAATTATCAGAACTGCTCACTGTGAAGATGCTCCAGTAAAAATAGACCGCAGGCTTTTCATTGTTGCGCTTGTGCACATACTAGAAAACGGCATTCTCTACACACTCACTCCAGGGCTTGTGAATATTGTGATTATGCGCGAGAAGAAATCTGCTCGAATTATTATTCAGGACAGAGGAATAGGGGTAAAGCCGCAAGATATGCATGCAATATTTGACCCATTTGTTCGAGGGCATCACGCCAGTCAGTATGATCCGGATGGAATTGGGGTTGGGTTAACGCTTTCAAGACTATTGATTCATGAATTTGGCGGAAAGATGACATGGCGTCAGCGAAGCGAATCTTCCGGTCTCGAATTTGAAATCAAGCTGCCGCTTGTAAGGTAAGTGTGCACTCGGAGGGACTCGAACCCCCGACCCTCTGGTCCGAAGCCAGATGCTCTAATCCACTGAGCTACGAGTGCATCTTATGATTTTCCGGTATTTCTAGTATATTGTCCAGTTTTCTCAAGAATATGAGAAATAATAATCCCGGTAGCCATGGAAACGTTGTGTGAATTGCCAATTCCGAGAATGGGGATTTCGATTAGTTCGTCTGCAAGGGCAAGGAGCTCTTCGCGTACCCCAAGGCGCTCATGCCCGACAATAAGAATAGTAGGGAGGGTATACTTTGCCTCGGTATATGGGATGCTCGTTGTTGTTTGTTCGAGAGCGATAACCCTATACCCCTCCTTCTTTTTTTGAGTAATAAACGCTATTGGGTTTTCCTGAAAATCCCATGGTTGGTAGGGAAGGGCATATACTGCTGTTTTTCTGATACGGTTTTCATGTCGAGCAATAACGGCCTCTGGGCGGGTATCTCCGCTTTTTCGTGGGTAGCCTGTATAGCCAGTTAGAAAGAGGAGCTCAATACGGGCAAGTTCACACAAGCGAAATAAGAGCCCCACATTATCCAGGCTTCGTACATTATCAACTAAGACAATAAGTGGAATGCGCGTAAGTGTACTAAGCGTTTCCGGCTTTGGACGTTCGTTGATAAGTTCTTCTGTTGTCTTTTTCTGTATCACTGGGCGGCTAGAGGGGATCGAACCCTCGTCGCCGGGACCACAACCCGGAGCTTTGCCATTAAGCTATAGCCGCCATATATCCTCGCAATGTAGCATATTATATGTTAAAAACAAGCGAGAGGCTTTTTCTTGCACTCGTAGCTCAGCGGATAGAGCAAAGGGTTTCTAACCCTTGGGTCGTAGGTTCGATTCCTACCGAGTGCACATCTACCACGTTCGCACGCGTAGTATAGGGAATATGTACAAAATACGAAAGAACACGAAATATGTTCTTCATAGAAAACAACAAGAACACTTTAGGTGTACATGTGGATTTTTGGTATTGATAATTAAAATAAGGAGGGCATAATGCAGGTACGAGAGAAGCTCGTTATTGTTCTTTCCTATACCTATTCGTGTGCGGCTTATTGCATACAGTTTGTGCGATGCGCCCCAGCCTCTTTTCTGACCAATACACATTGGCTTTCTCTGCGTTATTCGCGGACGTAAGCTATGTAGCCAGATAAATCCAAGGAACCCCAAAGGGTTCCTTTTTCCTTGTATCCTGTACGATGGTTATATATGGCAATTACCCTTTCTTCACCCATGTACGAGCTTAAAGGAGTTGGGCCTGCTCGTGCTCGCGCGTTCGCAAAATTGGGAATCCATTTTGTGCGGGATCTGTTGTTTCATTTTCCTCGAAAATATGAAGATTTCTCTACGGTAACTCCTATTAAGGATCTCGAAATAGGAAAGCAGGTTACGGTAAAAGGGAAAGTAGTTTCTCTGAAGCAAAAAAATGGATTTTATGGGAAGAGGAGGCTGCTTCGTATTTACGTTGATATCGATGACGGTACAGGAGTGCTTCATGTAGTGTGGTTTAATCTTCGATTCCTTCCAGACAAGGTGCCTGTGGGTACTATATTATATGTAGCTGGAACCCCAGAAGCCTCTCGCTTTGTGAACAGTAAAACGAAACCTCATTTTTCTATGCGTTCTCCTGCAATAGAGTTTGCAAAAGAGGGCGCAGAGCGTATTCATACCGCAGCTATTACTCCGACGTATGCAGAGACTGCAGGAATATCATCTCGATTTATTCGGTATCAAGTAAAATCTCTTTTGCCTGCAGCGCTTCTTGTGCCGGAGTATATTCCTACGGAGATAATTGCACGCAACAATCTTTTAAGTATCCAGGAGGCAATAGCGCAAGCGCATTTCCCGTCTTCCCAAGAAATGCTTGAGAGTGCGAAACGGAGACTCCAATTTGATGAGCTATTTTTCTTACAGTTAGCAGCCTTAGTTCGAAAACGCCACGTGCGGCAAGCAAAAGCATATTCGTTGGCATCTTCCGCTGCAGAAAGGAAGAAGTTCTCGCAAGAATTACCCTTTCGTTTAACGGAGGCGCAAAAGCGATCCATAGAAGAAATTGCTGACGATATGCAGTACCCCCACCCTATGAATAGGTTATTGCAGGGGGATGTTGGTTCTGGGAAAAGTGCAGTAGCGCTCATTGCTGCAAAAATTTCTTTACGACACAAGAAAAAGGTTTTGTATTTAGCGCCTACGGAAATATTGGCTCGCCAACAAGCAGCTCTTTTTACTACATATATAAAGGAGGGAGAAGTACGTTTATTTGTTGGGGCAATGAAGCAGCAAGAAAAGAGGCACATTAAAGCATTGCTTCAGTCTGATACGCCGTGCTGCATTATTGGTACGCATGCATTGTTACAAGAAGATATAGGTGCTCGGGATGTTGGACTCGCTATTATAGATGAACAGCATCGGTTTGGAGTTGCGCAACGAAAGGCACTTCTTTCTATAGAGAAGGGGATAGTTCCTCACCTTCTTTCTATGACCGCAACGCCTATTCCTCGTACGTTAAGTCTGACAGTATATGGAGACCTGGAAAATTCTTTGTTAGACGAGCTTCCTCCGGGAAGACAGCCGATTATGACGCACATTGTAAATCCGGATAAGCGCGATGAAGCTATTATTCATATGCTTTCAGAGCTTCATGCTGGTAGGCAAGCATATGTAATTGCGCCTGTTATTGAGGATTCCCCGAAACTTGCAGTAAAATCCGCGCGTAAGGCATTTGATGAAATTAAAAAGCTGTTCCCAGGAATTGCAGTGGGAATGCTACACGGGCAGATGAGCTCGGAAGAAAAAGATGCAGCAATGAATAATTTTTCTGCCGGAGCTATTCAGTTACTTGTCGCAACTGCTGTGGTGGAGGTTGGAGTAAACGTACCGAATGCGACAATTATGATGATTGAGGGTGCCGAGCGGTTCGGCCTCGCACAGTTGCATCAATTTCGTGGACGCATCGGGAGAGGGGAGCACGAATCTACGTGCTATCTTGCACCGACCACACAAGAAGGCGCGCAAAGCCCTCGACTCGCATTATTTGCATCTACTACGGATGGATTTGAAATTGCAGAAGCTGATTTGCAGTTTCGTGGACCGGGGGAGTTATATGGGCTTGAGCAGTCTGGGTTTGGAAATTTGCGTGTTGCATCGCTGTTAGACTATGAAATGATCAAGCTTGTGCGCGCAGAAGCCAAGATAATCCTTGAGGCAGATCCAGAATTAACCGAGTATCCAATCTTGCGAAAAAAAGTAGATCAGAAAAACGCTCTCGCTCATTTTGAGTAAAAGTATCTCCAGGGAAGTGCCGCATCTTCTTTTGCGTATGCAACACCGATGCGGGGAGCAGCGGTGATTTGATTTTTGGGAATACGTGTACCGTCATCACAAATATATAGTTCGTTCGATGTTGTGATGTTGTGATTAGTAAATGATCTATCAATAAAAAATTCGCGACATAATTTTCCTGGACCATCTGTTTTTCCGGAAATATTTTCAACTGCTTCACATGCGCGAATAAGTATTGCGGCAGGAAAGTTTTCCACTTCTGTTACAACATTAAAGCAATAATACATTCCGTAAATCATGTACACGTATGCTCGTCCTGCTTTTCCATACATTGGTTCTGTGCGTTTTGTTTTTCCTTTTGATGCATGAGATGCCATGTCATCTTCGCCCACATAACTTTCTACTTCGCATATTCTTCCGATAATTTTCTTTCCGTCTTTTTCGCGCACCAGAAGTTTCCCGAGCAGTTCGCGTGCGACAATATGAGTGTCTCGTTTGTAAAAAGAATATGGTAGTGTGCGCATAGATTGCATATACTTATGAGGATACACGGTATGACTATTTTGCAACTCATTCTCCAGGTAGCGGCTCTCTATGCTCCAGCAATGGCAGCCAATATGGCTCCCGTGGTTGCGCGTAGGTATAATCTGTTTTCGCGGCTTAATAAACCAATAGATTTTGGTTTGCAGTGGAGGGGCGAACGATTATTTGGCGCGCATAAAACCATCCGAGGATTTGTTGTTGGGGTAATTTCCGGTGCAATAGTAGGTGCAGCACTTTCTCTTATTA
>CAZZHI010000016.1:2015-16647 GCA_964654145.1 uncultured Candidatus Saccharibacteria bacterium | reverse complement strand
GAACCTATCCAGCAAGTTCGTCGTCAGACGCTGCGGTAGAAAAGAAATCGGAAAGAATAATACTGATGATTGTAGCAATCGGTACCGATAGAATAACACCTACAATTCCCGCTAACCTTCCGCCAAGCAAAATAGCGATCAACGTAACAAGCGGGTTAAGGCCCGTAGCCTTACGCATAATATTCGGAATTAAGATATGGTTTTCTGCCTGTTGAATTAAGACATATACCGCAAGTGCAGCAATTCCAAGTGTAAGAGACTGCGATAATGCGAGCATTGTACCAATAACTCCAGATATAAGCGGACCGATAAACGGAAATACTTCGAGCAAGCCTGCAACTAACCCCAAAGCAAGCGCATACTTTACCCCAAACAACCAAAGCAGTAGGCCGACACACACGCCGACAACTAAGCCTAAGAACAATTGTGCCAACACCCACCTGCCGAGCTTTTTCTGAATCCTATCGATCATCAATTCAACGTATGCCATGTGTTGGCGAGGAATCACAAATCGAAATACCTTTTTCAATGCGTCTTCTTCGATAACCAAGTAAAACGCAATAATAAACACAAACACTAACGAGAATATGCTCGAGAAAATAGATTTGGTTTGTTGGAATATCGTTGTGCTTAAGTTTGCAAGATTATCCCCAATAGAACTCAAGCTTTGTTGTAATTGAGGAATCGCAAATTCCGGATTAAACCCAGGAACGCGGCCGATTTTCTCTTCAATGGTAAGCACTAATTGTGGCACCTGGGAAGCAAGCTGACTTGTCTGCTCGGCAAGCGCAGGGAGGATAATCGTAACTGCTGCCGCAATGAGCCCAAGAAACACCAAATACACAGCTACTACGGAAATTGCCCTCGGTATGTGATACGTGCGAAGCTTATGCGCAATAGGCTCAATAGCAAACGAAATAATAATCGCGCCAATGAGCATTAAGAGCACGTCCGTAATTAAGAACAGAACCCAAAAGAGAAGACAAAACAGAATAACGCGAATAATTGTAGATGATGATATGTCTATCGGTGCAGTTCGTGGCATATATCCACAATACGCTTACTTGAGCAATTTTTCAAATGCCTTGGAAGATTTTTGCGGACCAAGCAATGCAACGGCTCGCTTATCCTTACGAAGAAGCTCTTGAGCAACGCGCTGGATATCTTGAGCAGTTACCGCATCAATATGCTTCATAATCTGATCAGGAGTAAGAATTCTGTGCTCTGTTAACTCCTGTACGCTGGTAAAGAGGGCGAGTGCGTTTGTTTCTTCCAGGTCAAGAACTAAATTACCTTGTGTCATCTGCTTTACTTTATATAGCTCCTCTTCTGATACCGGCTCTTCCATAATTCGGTCATATTCTTCCAAAATAATCTTGAGTGCATCTTGTGCCTTTTCTGTACGCACGCCCGTTTGGGTTACAAAGCTTCCGGCATCCACATACGATTCAGAAGACGTACGAACCATGTACGCGAGTCCATTTCGCTCGCGAACATTTAAGAACAATCTGCTGCTCATGCCGCCGCCTAATATTGCAGCTAGGAGGCTTGCCGCATACCTTCGCGGATCGGTATTCGATACACCCGGCACACCCACCATCATGTGGGTCTGGTCTAATGTTTTTCGATACTCATGAATAAATTGCTGTGCAGGCAATTTCTTTGGCGCAGGCTTTGGAGTTGTCTCCACGCCACCCGCAAGCGGAGCAAATAGCTTCGCGAGCATTTTTTGCGTTTTCCTTACATCCACATTCCCCGCCACTACAACAATCGCATTGCCAGTATGGTAATGGGATTTTACATACGCCAAGAAATCTTTGCGCTTCATTGCGCCTACCGTTTCTTTGTATCCATCTACCCGCCTACCAAGTCCATGTTCTCCGAACATCATTTTCTGCCACAGGTTATTAATATGGCGCATCGGGTTGTCCGTATACATTTTAATTTCTTCCTGGATAACGCCTCGTTCGCGTTCAATTTCTTCTACCGGAAATAGCGGTCGCAATAGAATATCGGAAACTACGTCAGCGCCTCGCTCTAGGTGCTCAGAGGCAACTTTTACGTAATACCCCGTAAACTCTTCTGTAGTAAATGCATTAAATTCTCCGCCTACGTTATCTACCGCTTCTGCAATCTCTTTCGTTGTTGGGCGAGTTTCCGTTCCTTTAAAAAACATGTGTTCTAGAAAATGAGACAGTCCGGATTGTTTTGGAGTTTCGTATCTGGAACCAACTCCAATTAATACTAAGATAGTAGCCGACGCCATTTCAGCACGCGGCATAATGATAGTTCGAAGACCCGAAGGTAATGTTTTTTTGATTAAAGAAAATTGTGACATACAAATACAGTACAGAACAAATACAAAAAAGAAAAGCTTAGCGCTCCCCTCTCCCCAATCGGGGAGAGGGTTAGGGAGAGGGCAGCATTGATGCAATTGCGCCCAACACTCCTTCGATGTTTTCCATGACCTCTTTGTTAGTAAAGCGCATTACTTGTATGCCACATGCATTCAGATATTCCGTGCGTTCTTGATCATAGGTTTCACCCTGGGTTGTGTAGTGAGAATCTCCATCTACTTCGATAGCCAGTCTTCCGGCATGGCAGTAGAAATCTACGACGTATCGTCCGACTGAATATTGTCGTTTAAACTTAAGGCCTTTCAATTGTTTTCTCCGTAAGAAATACCAGAGTTTTTGTTCTGGTTCGGATATGGCTGTGCGGAGGAGACGACGCATAGGAGTGGATTTTTTCCGGTTGCGAACAATACCCATATATGGGTAAGTATATTCCTATTGGGCAGCCCTCACCCCCTCCCTCTCCCCAATTGGGGAGAGGGGATAACGACTATTTAATCTTCCCGTTCAGGTATTCAGCCAGCTTTTCTATCCCAATACGCTCTTGAGTCATGGAATCGCGATCTCGAACTGTAACACTTTTATCTTCCAAGGAATCATAATCCACCGTAATGCAGTACGGCGTTCCAATTTCATCCTGCCTGCGATAGCGCTTTCCGATTGATTGCGTTTCATCGTACTCCACAGACATATCCCCCGAAAGTTCGCCCACAATAGCTTTTGCAACTTCCGTAAGTTCCGGCTTTTTCATCAAGGGCAATACGGCGGCCTGATAGGGCGCAAGGTGGGCGGGGAATGCAAGCACGACTCGCTTCTCTCCTTTTACTTCTTCTTCTTTATACGCAGACGCAAGTACTGCGAGTACGGTTCGATCTACCCCAAATGTAGGCTCAATAACATGAGGAATAAACTTTTCATTTGTTTCCGGATCTAAATACGAAAGCTCTTTTCCGGAAGATGCCGCGTGGCTCTTCAAATCAAAATCGCTACGGTATGCAATTCCATACAATTCTCCGCGACCGAACGGAAAGTCGAATTCAATGTCAGTAGTGCGGCTAGAATAGTGGGCACGGTCCTCTGCTAGAATTTCAAGATCATGGACTTTTGCTTCATCAATTCCGCATTCTACAATCCAGTCGTGCATGAGAGTAAGCCAAGTATCAAACTGCTTTTCCCAATCCGACTCTTTTACGAAATATTCAATTTCCATTTGTTCAAATTCCCGCGTTCGGAAAATAAAGTTTCCGGGAGTTATTTCATTTCGAAATGCGCGGCCAATTTGCGCAATACCGAACGGAAGTTTTTTGCGCGTAGATGCTAATACCTGCGGAAAATCTACAAACATTGCCTGCGCTGTTTCTGGGCGAAGATATACTTCGTTTGCGGTTGCTTCCGAAGGCCCAAGATGCGTTTTAAACATTAAATTAAATTGCTGCGGCTGGGTAAATGTCGCCTTCTGCCCACACGTCGGGCAAGGCTTTGCAGTATCGATATGGTCCGCCCGGAAACGCCCGTGGCAATTCGAACATTCAACTAACGGGTCATGAAACGTCGCCACATGGCCGGAAGCTTCCCATACTTTCGGGTTCATAATAACTGCGGCATCTATACCAACTACATCCTGCCTGCCACGCACAAATTTCTTCCACCATGCCTGCTTAATGTTATTTTTCAACTCAACCCCGAGCGGTCCGTAATCCCAACTATTTGCCAACCCTCCATATATTTCAGACCCCGCAAAAATAAACCCTCTGCGCTTTGCGAGATTCACAATAGTTTCCATGCTTGGAGTTTCGTTCATATACCTACCCTATACTAACCGAGCATCTATTTCCACTCCTTAATTCCCCGCGCAATAGCACGAATCTTTTCGTTCTTTTCGCGCTCCTGCTCGGCAAGCGCTCGTTCGCGCTCTCGTTGAATCCTGCGGCGCTCGTCCCGCTCATGCTTTCCAAAGAAAAATTCTGCCTTATCGGGCTTCATGCGCCTTTCATATCGGGCTTTTGTTTTTTCTAAGTATCGATCCACCTGGCGATCTTCTTTTACCCACTGCTTGCGCATGCTTCGCTCTTGCTTTTTAGTTTCCTTCACTACTTCCTTTCGCTGGCGAGACCATTCGCGACTATACGCGCTGGATCCTGTAAGGTTGCCCAAAATAGAGCTGCTTTGCGCAATGCGCTGCAATTCTTCCTCATCCTTCTTCTTTTTTGAAGGACCAAATAATATGTCTGAAAAAATCCCCATCGTTTTTTCAGTATAACACGCCTACCCCTCTGCAATAATTGCGCGAATTGATTTCATAAGCTGTACATAAAATGCAATATTTGCAAGCACTGCCATCCGCATTCCAGATGGAGCTTCCGCACGCATTAAATGGTGCACATACGAGCGAGTATACGGCTGCACAAGCACGGCGTTATTTGGTGCAAATACAGTATCGTCATCCGCATACATTGCCTTTGTAATATCAATGACCGTATACAGCTTTTTTGAATCAACAGGATATTCAGGATCGCGCAGGCACTTTGCAAGCTCTTCTTCGTTCAATTCAGAAAATACCTGCCCATGGCGAGCATTACGAATAGGCAATACGCAATCAAACTGATCCACTCCGAATCGAACAGCCTCTACGATATCTTCCGGCTTGCCATACCCCATTAAATATCGAGGAGCATCTTCGGGAAGATGCGAAACCGTAGCGCGAACAATAGGCCCTAATTCTTTTTCACCCTTTTCCTGCAGCTCCCCGCCAATACTATATCCAAAAAATCCAATTTCCCGCAGTGCTGCAGCAGCTTTGTCACGAAGATCCGGAAACAATCCGCCCTGCACAATTCCATAGAGTGCCTGAGGACTGCCGATGCGCTCTTGCTCCTCTTTTGAACGTTTCGCCCACTGCGTAGAAAGCAAAATTGCTCGCTCCACTTCCTCCCGAGAAGCAGAAAACGGTGTGCACACATCAAGTGGCATAATAATATCGGGCCCTAACTTTGCCTCAATCTGCATCACAATTTCTGGAGTAAACCGATGCGAACTGCCATCCAACTGGCTTTGAAACGTTACACCATCAGAATCTATTTTTACGTGATTCCCCAAACTAAATACCTGGTACCCACCCGAATCAGTAGTCATCGGCTTATTCCAATGCATCATTCCGTGCAAACCGCCCATTCGCTCAACCCGGTCTTCTCCTGGTCGCAAATGGAGGTGGTAGGTATTGGCAAGCAGAATATCTGCACCCAAGGCTTCCATATCTTCACTCATGACCTGGCCCCGAATTGCTCCCTGCGTAGCAACGAATTGAAAAAACGGACCAGGAATGGATCCGTGCGGAGTCACCAGCGTAGAGAGACGGGCATTATGAAGTTTCTTTTCAACAGTAAACGAAAACATGCTTGGCATAGTAGGGCCTCCCTCCGGTATACGCAAGAATTACTGAACGTCCCCGTTTTGCGGAGATGCGCTGCGAGTGTTCGGAAATTCTGTAAGAGACGCTTGGGTAAGCACGTCAGTAAAGGAATCCGTACCTCGTACCTGGATACTTTTCACAAAAGGAACGACTTGCCCGCGCACATTTCCGCCCGGAGTAATTGCAACCTGCATGTTCAGTTCATGAGAAGGGACCGCTCGCCCTACCAAGCCTTCTAGTAATGGGATTGTCCACGTCATGGTATTTGTACGAGCATTAAAATCAATATCTCCCGCTGTTTTATAAAATTGATTCGTATACGAAACTCCATCAGGCAACACAATAACGATTTGGGTATTTTCTATGTCGTTAAGTGAGGACCCGATTCTTGTACGAAGTGTATATGTTGTTTGCTCGCCCACGCGTGGAGGAATGGGCCCTGTACTGGTAATTCCAAGGCGACCGTCATCATAAAACGCATCCATTCCTAACAACACACCCGTTGTAACTGGCAGGAAGAATCGATCCGAAATAACTTGTCGGGTCTGCCCTGTGGGCTTTGGAAGATCCGGACTATCTACAGAAGCTGTCGCAGTTAATTGCTGGTTCTTTCCGTTTGGCTGAAGCGGAAACTTTGCAAATGGAAGGATATTAAACGAATATGCAATCTTGCCTTCTGTTCCCGGCAATATACTTTTTAGTGCGGGGAGGGAAGCTGCGGTCCATGTAAGCGTGTTTGTAGTAGGGTCGTATGCCCCCGAATTTAACTTTAACGTAGATATATCGAGCCCCGTTCCTTCAAACTTTACTTTTACAATTGCATCAGTAAGCCCTGTAGTTCCTGTATTTTTGTATTGCACAACACCGTCAACACGCTGTTCGGCGGCAACCGTGAGCTTTCCTTCAGAATTATTATTAAACGATTGAGCAACGGTAAGCTGAGAAGATGTAACAGAAACAACATGGGCGATTTTTCGCAATGTAAATGTTTCTTGTTTTTGCTGCTGCATAACTGCAACCTCTAGTTCTCTCCTGTCACCAGAATTACCACTTACATAGAGCACGGAATACCGAACAACTTCATCAAGAGGAGCTATCGTTGGAAGCCGCCAGAAAGAATCCACAACAGAAAACTCTGCGCTAAACCCGGTATCCTCAATAGCAAGCTGCATACCCGGAGCAGGGGTAAGCTTCAGGACCGCGCCTTCAATAGGAGTGTCGCTTAAGTTACGAACATGAATAATTGCAGCGACGCGCTCTCCAACTGCGGCACTCTTTCCTGCCTCTATAGATATATCGAGCGGAATTGCAGAAATTACCGTATTGGCAGTTTGTGATTGTATTATTTTTTCTTTCGGAAAATTCTTAGGGCTAATCGTAACTTCAGCGCTTGCAAGTGCAGTAGCCCCTTCTTCTCCAACTAACCTTCCTGAAACAGTGAAGGTTTGAGAAGCTCCCGACGAAAGCGCAGGGAGTGAAGCCTCCACAATTTTATCGCTCGCACGACCATTAGGAGACGAAGATTCGTATACAAAACCACTCGGGGAAGTAAACCTCACATCAACCGTTCCCCAATCAACATTGCTTTTGTTTGTAATATTAACCACATACGAAATCGTCCCCCCCGCAGTAAACCGAGTAGGAGCTCCTATTTCTATATGCACCTGAGATTGCTGCACTTGGCGAGTACTGCGATACCAAAACGTGAGCGCAACACCCGCAGAAAATACCACCAACGCCATAATGGCTATTCCGGACCTGGTGAGAAGCTTCTTTCGTTGCGCTGCTTTTTCCGCCATAAGGTTCGTAAGCTCTGGATGATCCTTCACCGTGGCTTCTGGCCGTACCGTAGGCTGTTTTGGGATTAGGAGCTCTTGCGTGCGCTTCTTTAATTCTTCAGACTCTTCTTTTGCATACAAATTCCGACGCAGCATTGAAATGCCATCGTCCTGATTCTCTGGCTTCTTCTTTGTAATATCCTCTTCCATTTACCTATAAGTATAGCACGCTTGCCGCTATGCAAGTGTAGGTTCTTCAATTGCATGCGCAACGATGGTGTGAACCATTCTTTCTACATGCATAGCATCTTCGTCAGAAAGTGCGATTCTACGTGCATGGTCCGGTTTATCAACAATATATCGCAATACAGAAAACTGCCGCACAGAAAGAGAGTTTACTGCATCGTGAAGTGTAGGGTGGCACGGCAAGCACCTCCACAACCCCTCGCGAGAAGAAAGTACTACCGCCTCTTCCGGGCGAGATTTCCCACACTCTGCGCACGCGCGAAATTCAGGAAGAATACCAGCATGCTGCATAACTTGAAGATACATCGCCGATTCCACAAGCCTACGCTTTTCTATAGATACTTGAGGAAATGTATTCCATGCCAATATCATAGCTTCAAAAATATCTGGTAATGCCTGCCCCACATCAAAGAGTTTCGTAAATACATATACAACTCTACGCACTCGAGTTATAGCATCCGCATCTGCATGTAATTCTTGAAAATAGCGTTCCGTCTCTATTCCGCCCACATACACCCCCGCACGACTTTCTTGCAAAAGTACCTGCACGCTTGTAAACGGTTCCAAATGGCCGCCTCGCGAAGACGGAATTTTTCGAACACCCTTTGCAATAGCACGAACAAGCCCATGCTCTTTTGTAAAAAATGTCACAAGCCTATCAGCCTCTCCGATGTTTTTTCGAGAAAATACAAGCGCCTGAACTCTTTTAGCATGCGGCATATTATTGCCAAGCCATTATACCTTCTTCACTCCAATTGTAACTAGGGCACCCTGAAGACTAACTTCCTCCGCAGCATCAGCAGAATCATTCTTTTCAGTTACACTATCTGCCTGAAGCGCTGTTACTATCATTTCCTTGTGAGTAGCAAATGCGAGCGAAATTTCCTCGGCATCAGTTGCAAATACGAGAGTAATTCGATCATCAAGCGCATACCCTGCAGTTCGTCGCAAGCTTTGGCCGTATCGAATAATATCTCGCGCTATACCTTCGGAAAGCAGCTCTGGCGTAATAGTCGTATCAAGAAAATATGATCCATCATCTGTAGTTTTTACTTCTTTTACGTTTACCTCCTCTGCAATCATAGCCATACCCATCTCATCAAATTGCCCCTTCGGCACTGTAAGAGAAGACAATACTTGTCGTACTTTTATTTTTGCATCTGCGCGAAGCGCCAACCCTTGCGATACTGCATCTCGAACGGCTTGCATGCGCTGTAAAATTTCTTCATCAAACGTTTCTACTGTAGGCCATGACGCAAGATGCACGGAGCTGCCTCCTGTTATGTTCCGATATATTTTTTCAGATACAAACGGCATATATGGAGCGAGGACCGTACTTACGGTAACCAATACGCCATGTAACGTACCAAATACTTCGTCTCTCTCGGTATCGTTTTCAGGATGCTGCAACCTTCCGCGAGAACGGCGCACATACCAATTACTCAAGTCATCAACATATTCAATAAACAACCTCGCCCCAGCATCAATACGATACGCATCGGTTTGCGCAGTAACATCCCCTACTAACTGCTGTGTTCGAGCAATAATCCAGCGATCAAGAGCGTTTGTAGAAACAACCTCTTTGTGCGTCCAGTTATGCACCTTCGCGTATCGAGTAAACATGCTATACACGTTCCAAAGCGTCATGTAGCAGTTGCGCTGTACATGCCTCATGTCTTTTTCAGAAAATCGATACGGTTCGCCAAGCGTTGTGCTCGAGAGTAAATACAACCTCAGCACATCAGCACCATATTTTTCGAGTGTCGGATCTATTTCCGGGTAGTTCTTCAGTTTTTTGGAAAGCTTCTGGCCGTCTTCCGCAAAAATTAACCCCGACGCAATTGCATGCAAAAATGCTGGCTTGTCTTTCCCGAGGCCGACATCTTCCGTAGTAAGCGCTGTTGCGAGCGCATGGAGCACATAAAACCACGCTCTGGTCATTTCAATACTCTCCGCAATAAAATCTGCAGGGTACCCCTTTTCAACAAGCTCTTTATTTTCAAACGGATAATGCCACTGGCTATACGGCATGCTTCCGGAATCAAACCACACGTCTAGCACTTCAGGAATACGCGTGAGCGTTCCTCCACACGTTGCGTGTGGCCACATAATATCATCTACATACGGCCGATGAATATCTGCTACTTGCTCGTCTGTTGCTCCGGATTGTGCTTGCAGCTCGGCAACACTCCCTATACATACTCGCTCTTCACATGTATCACACTCCCATATAGGCATCGGAACGCTCCAGAACCTGTTGCGAGAAATGGACCAGTCGGGAGCCGACTCAATCCCTTTTTGAAATCGCCCATGCTTTACATGATCCGGAACCCAGGTAATACCTTCATTACTTGCGAGCATTCTGTCTTTCATTGCTGAAATTTTCACAAACCAGGAATCAAGCGCGAAATAAATAAGCGGAGTATCGCATCTCCAGCAAAACGGATAGCTATGCAGCACCAACTCTTGCTTAAAAAGCAGCTCTCTTTTTTTTAAGTCTTTAATAATGTCTTTTTGTGCCTCAAAAATGTTTCTTCCTGCCCACACGGGAACATCTTGGGCAAATACACCCGTAGTTCCGACCGTACGAACTACCGGAAGGTCCATACGCTTTGCAAGTTCATAATCTTCTTCACCAAATGCGGGCGCTATATGCACAAGCCCAGTTCCATCCGTTGCCGTAACGTGATCACTTGCAACTAAGCGAAATGCTTTTTGTTTTTCGTCTTCAGATATATTCGACGCATACATAGGCTCATACAAAAGAGCAGAAAGCTCTTCTGATGAAATTTCCCGAACAATTTCAGCATCACTACCAAGCACCGCTTCAACCCTATCTTTCGCCAGAATATATTCCCCGCTCTCTATGCGCGCCACAACATACGCAAGGTCAGGACTATATGCAACCGCTACGTTCGCAGGCAGCGTCCATGGAGTTGTGGTCCAGATGAGCAGCCGCGCCTGCTCATCTGTCCCGCGTAGCTCCGCAGAGGAGCGAAGTGGGACCAAACCAACATACACACTCATATCCCTCGTATCTTTATAGCTGCTCGTTACCTCAAAATTAGAAAGAGGCGTTGCGCAGCGAATGCAGTACGGAGTGGAACGAAACGATTTATATATAAGTCCTTGATCCCATAAATTTTTAAATACCCACCATTCCGATTCCATGTAATTCCGATCGAGCGTAGAATATTCATTGCCATAATCAGCCCACCTTCCGATCCGCTTGAGCGTCTCTCGAAATGAATCAACATGAAGGTATACTGTCTCTCTGCACTTTGCATTAAATGCAGCAATATCGTCCTCAATTTGTTTTTTCGACGTAATCCCAAGTTCTTTTTCTACCAAGTTTTCAATCGGCAACCCGTGCGTATCCCACCCAACCCTGCGAGGCACATAATACCCTTGCATGGTCTTGTATCGTAAGATCGTATCCTTTACTGCGGATTGAAGTACGTGGCCATAGTGCGGCTTCCCCGTTGCATACGGAGGGCCGTCATAAAAGGTAAATAGTTCTTTTTCTTTATGCTGCTCAAGAGATTTTTCAAAAATGGAGTTCTCGTCCCAATACGCAAGCACTTCACGCTCCAGCTCGTTACTCTGTACGTGCGAAGAAACCTCTTCCATATTATTTTTTTACTACCGAAGCGTAGAGTTTGTGCAGCTCTTTAACCCGCTTACCCCAATCAATCTGATTCAAATCATCATCTTCCATAAGCACAATGCGAGATAGCGGATACTTATGCTTTTTGTGAAGCAAGTCTTTATCAGAACGCTTACTTACAATAATGCGCTGCGCCCGAGCACACAGCGTTGCAAACGCAACCCGTGCACCAAGCATAAACGTACGGACAAATACATTGCTTTCACTTTCGCCTCGGGGGACATAGTGGAATGTCGTAATTATATTTCCCGGGTACAAAAACGGAATCAACCCTTCCGGTGAATGGAATACGTCTAATCGCGCAGCAGTTAAGAATGAAGAAATCAGCATATGCGAATACAGCACGGGCATGTACTTTCGATACTGCACAAATGGGAAATGCTTTATTTCTACATTTTTTCGCTCAAATTTTTTCGTATTCTTCATGCGGCTATCAAAAAAGAGTACCCATGTATGCTCTTGCTTCGTGTCAGCATCCAAAAGATTCATAATCAAATCCTCGGTATACTGCGCAATTCGGCGATCGTACCGCTTGTGTTCCTTCAATATAATATGTGCGTCGATTCCTATTCTCATATCTACATTACATCAGGTTTACCGATTCCAAGCAAATCGAGCACTTTCCCCAATACGGCGCGAGCAGAAATTGCCATTTGCAGCCTGCTCATTCGCAAAGTTGGGTCATCCTCGCTTAGCACCTTCACGTCTCGATAAAACGTATTTACGGCACGAGCAATATCGTAAGAAAAATATGCCAACTGATGAACATTGTACGACGTTGCGATATCTTCAATCACTTCAGGGAATCGGAATAGCTCTAACGCGAGATTTTTTTCCGCTTCTTCGGAAAATATAACCTGCGAGGTAATCTCGCCCTGCTTTGCCCCGAGTGGTAGAATCCCCTGCTCCTGCGCCTTGCGAAGAATGGACTGTAATCGAACGTACGCGTACTGCACGTAATACACGGGGTTGCGATCGCTTTTTTCTTTTGCAACGTCAATATCAAGCACCATGTGCCCGTCAAGCGCGTGCTGCACCATAAAAAATCTTGCGGCGTCGTACCCGATTTCATCAATTAAATCCTTCGGAGAATATACGTTACCCTTTCGCTTTGAAAGCGCTACCTGCTCACCGCTACGCACAATGGCCAGAAATTGCGCCACCACCATACGAAGTTTTGAAATATCATTCCCCAGCGCCTTCAATGCTGCTTGTAATTTTGGAATATGCCCCTGATGGTCCGCGCCCAAATACGTAAAGATGATATCAAATCCTCGATCAAACTTTTCCTGATGATACGCAACATCAGGAGTTATGTACGCATACGCACCTCCACTTTTTACCATCACGCGATCCTTGTCGTCCCCAAACTGGGTAGTTTTCAAAAATTCCGCATCGTCCTTTTTGTACATCAGCCCCTTTTCTCGTAACCGTTCTAACACCCGTTCAATAGCACCACTGCTTCGCACTTCCCGCTCAGAAGTCCATACATCAAATGAAATATGTAAATCTTCCTCCACCGTTTTCTTAATAGCACCAAGACATTCAAGCATCGCCTTCGTACTAACTTCTGCACAAAGCTCGGCGTTTTCAAGATCTTCTACCTCAAATTTTTTCCCGTGAGTTTCTTCATACTCCTCTGCAATGCGAGTAGCAATATCTAAAATGTATTCTCCTTGATATAAATCTTCCGGAAAATCTACTTCCAATCCTTGTTGCTGTAATATTCTGCGTAATACAGACTGGCCCAGCCTTCCAACCTGCTCTCCTGCATCATTAATATAGTATTCACGAATTACGTTATACCCGGCACATTCGAATACGTTCGCCAGCGTATCTGCGGAAAATGCCGTTCGAGCATTCCCCAGCGTAAGTGGCCCGGTAGGATTTGCGGAAATAAATTCCATATTAATAGTCTTATTATTTCCAACGTTGCAGGAGGAGCAATAATCATCTTGCGGTAAATCATCAATCCTGGCAGCCAAGTATTTGCTGCTCATGGTTATATTTAAAAACCCAGGCGCCGCAACTGTGTGCCCTTCAATATATTCACGAGTTGGCATGTGGGATGCGATAATTTCAGCTACTTCCAGAGGGCTTTTTTGAACCGCCTTCGCAAGAGAAAGCGCAATCGGGCTGGAGTAATGCCCATGCGAAGCGTCTTCCGTACGCTTTACGACAACCGGAGCTTTCATTTCAAAATCAGGCAACGCCCCTGCTGCGCGCGCAGCAGATATTGCCTCCGTAATATCTTCAATAAGTAGCCTTCGTATATTCACCATAGCCGTATCATACTACGCTAGATAACTTTTTACAGCAAAAGCCTATTATATACATAAAAAACCTGCTGTTATGCATAACAGCAGGAAAAAACTTACATAGAAGGCGTAGGATCAATACCTTGCGCACGTTCTTGTATTACAGTAGCATCTGAACGAGTAAAGCTAAGCTCCTTATTACGAGCAAAAGAATCAGTCACCTGCCACAACGTTTCAACACTTTCATCATCATAAAAAAAGATGTACTTTTCTCCTGAATTCTTACAGATGGCTAAGACGTTCATAGCTAAGTAAGCTCCCATAGCACGACTCCTTCCTTATGTTTAGACTACGTGCCTACGATTCAAAAACTCTCTTGCTCGACTCCGAGTCGTATCTCCGTAAAAAGGAGATGCCCCAGGATGCTCAATAATGTAACGTAACAGCAAATACTCCGTAGATAGATCCTCTGCACTATCCGGCGCATTTCCACGCGCCCGCTGTATGCATGCCAACGCTCTTTTTTCCGCTGCGTATACTTCAAAGGGCAAGGTATACAAACCCAGCTCCTTCCGGCAACGCCTTCGAGGAAACCACAGAGAACCTCCTACAAATACCAGTAAAATCAAACAAACCAAAAGCGCAATTCCAACCTTCCATTCGCTCATAGCCCATACCTCCACACACAAGAACTCATCTTTGGTAAATTGGCGAATGAACCACTCACCTATATAGCAGTATGCTCCTCGCATATTACGTTGCAAAGTGCATATCTTCTTATATAAAAAACCGCTAAACGCATACTGCGCTTAGCGGGTGCTTGGTTGAGAAAACCAAGGCTTGTCTTTTCGTTGTTCGCAAATTATCTCGCGCATAGCTTGAGATGTTGCTTCTTGGAGTACGTCATCAACCGCACAGTG
>CAZZHI010000016.1:0-1915 GCA_964654145.1 uncultured Candidatus Saccharibacteria bacterium | reverse complement strand
GTATCGCCATCTGTTGTGCGCATGCGTGAAGAAAGCGAAGAAAAATCCGGAACGCTCACGTCGCACGGATCACTAAATAACAGCCATGTAATCCGATACCCTTTTTCTCGATACCGAGCACGGATGATCTCGTTTATATAATCCGGATCAAGCCTGCGCTTTCGAAATCGCACGAGTGCTTGTGCAATTGAACCGTGCGTAAAGCACTCCTCAATCGGATACAAAAACAAAAAGACTTTCATCACATACTCCTTCTACAAAAACATAAAAAGAACACTAGAAATACAATAAGATTACAATCTGCCTCCGTCAATCTTTTCTATAGAAAAAGCCCGCAGCATACAGCCACGGGCAAAACATCTTTTTAATACACCAAGCATCCCTCAGAACAAACTAAGCGATCCGACCCATCTATAAGAATAAGCGGGGCTCTGCACTGCAGGCACTGTGAAGCTGATCGTAACGGCATACTTGGGCTCACATCCAGGGGTTCATCAATAATCGCAAGAGCATCGTCCACTTTTCGAAAAATCGCTTGAAGCTTCTTTTCCCAATCACATCCGAGCTCCATTGGATGCAACACCCAAGCAACGCTATCATGCGCGACATATTCTTTGAACCGAACTACTGTTGGCTTTTTTAGATGATGAGCAATACGGGCGATCATTCTCATAACGTATCCGACATCCGCCCACATTATTTGCGGATACCTTCCTGATCGACCAACAGATGAAAATGTATTCATGGCGTACGAGATAGAAATAGGCCTTCCTTCTCCGCACTCAAACTCAATACCCCCGAAGCAATTCTCTTCCTGCATTTTTCGAACCTCATCGGCAATCACGTTGAGAACCTCAGCGCGAAACCCTAGGGCAATATCTGGGGAAGTATTCATTGGAATTCCTTTTCTGCTTTACTTACAAAGAACACACCGTACAAACACTACGTCTACCGTATTGCCACACCTCACCAAAGTCAACTTCACAACAAGAGCTAATCAGCATAGGGTAAAAGAAGCGTTCTTTACCCAATTCATCGCACTAGATATGGAGAAATGCCATGACAGCCCCCACCTTCAGCAGCCATCCGATTATCAAAATCACATGCATGAACATTTACCTCGCAGCAAACAATCCGCACATTCGATTGCTTTCTTTCGTAGAGACACAGCTAAAAGACGTCTCTGAATTATACGTCCTCGCAGATAATCATTTTTTCATCCCGCCCCCATTTGGCCTTACGGACGATATATTCATAGCCCTTATGGCATTCTCAAAAATAGCCGAGAATGAACATCTCGTCGGCACCTTCCAATATGAGGATAAAAACCAAATACCGGAAAAAAGAAAAGAACGCAGGTGGGATATCACGCTCTTTGAAAATCATACCGACAAACGCGTCGGTGACATCACAAAGCTCTTCGAACTCGGCGCAAAACAAGCAGAAGACGCAATCAACCTAGCACGCGCACAGAAAAGAGCATCTTAAACACACACCCAACCTGGCTTGAATACTATTCAACCAGGTTTTTTCTATATAAAAACTCCTCTTCATTCTTTTTCAAGAAATCAGAGGAGTACACACACTATGAGCGCAATTCATGCACCCCTTCCTGAACAAAAACAAATCCTCGTTCATGCCAAGGGAGGAAGATAGTGCGAAAATGAATCTCACAACGCGACAGAATAATCTCTGGCTCAGGATACACATACTTAAATTGCGTACTCCCGCTTTGACCTTCTGGGTACTGCATAAGAAGCTGCAATGTGCGCGTTCCTTGCGGAGAGTAAAACTCAACATCAATCTGAAGAAAGTTCGCGTCGTCCCATCTCACAAGTTCATAATGAGGATGGTTGATGAGTCCGCGTATTTTGCACACTCGCCCAAACGGATCAAGCGAATCGCGCCACGCAAT
>CAZZHI010000015.1:5945-16920 GCA_964654145.1 uncultured Candidatus Saccharibacteria bacterium | reverse complement strand
TGGCATTAACATCAGACGCAAAATTCGTTATCAGCATCCTCGTAGCAACTGTTCTTGTAATCGGAGGTGGGGCATATATTACCAGCAAAAAATCATCCAGCACCGCAGAAAAAATTGTTCCTGATTCACTTGCGGAGCGACTTGTACGAGAAGACTCTCCTGTAACCGGTCCAGCAGACGCTAAAGTTACTGTCGTAGAATTTGGAGATTTCCAGTGCCCTGCATGCGGAAGTGTCCACCCTCTCTTGAAAGAAGTGAAAGAAAAATACAAAGATAGCTCTGTACGATTCGTATTCCGACACTTTCCCCTCTCTCAACATGAGCATGCGTTCCTAGCGAGTGAAGCAGCAATAGAAGCGGCTTCCCAAGGAAAGTTCTGGGAATACCATGACACTCTTTTTGAAAATCAGATCAACCTTACTCAGGCCGATCTTGAAAATTACGCAAAACAACTTAGCCTTGATGAAAACACATTCAAAGAAGCATTAAGTTCGAGCAAGCACGAAGACGCCGTACAGCGAGACATTACAGATGGAAATGCGCTCGGAGTTTCTGGGACCCCTACTATCTTCATTAACAAATCTCAATACGTGGATAGGTATTCCGTTGATTCCATTTCTGCCGCTATTGAAGCAGAGCTTGCCAAATAAATTCTTATTTAAGCTCTAGTACGTGAGCTTTCCCGTCGGTAAAAAAGAGATCGCCAAAAATATTCTTGCCAAGCACGGGCGGAACAAGCTGCACCGTATCAACATGGTCCACATCGCCACCTGCAAGCAAATCTTGTAACAACACTTCCCGCTCGCTATCAATATCAGGAGCAATCGCATGGGTAATAAACCACTTAATATTTGTATCCAAGCTTGCGGTTCCAACATATACCCGTTTCCCGTCTTCAGTTACATAGGCAGTACGCCAAAATCTCGCATGATGGCGCTCTTCAATAGAGTCTGCCGGAGTAGGCTTCTGGAACGCAAAATCGTTTACCTCTTGGTTCCAAAACGAAGGAGTCATCGGAGCTGTTGGGTATGATCCGCTCGTGATCATCGTGCGAATCATGCGAACAATAGACCGAGAACTTAAATGTTCTGCGCTCCGCCAGCTTGCGCGCTCAAACGCCTTCGTAAAGGCTTCTTCCGAGGGCGCTGTGATAATAAACGCAATAGGCTCTTGATGATTACCGCTTATCGTTTCTGCGTATCGAGGCGCACCGTCGGTAAAAATATGGAGCGCAGAATTCGTCGTACGATTTGAAACCTCAAAGGAAGGTGGATTAGAAAGAATGAGATCAATACCCGACCGCCCCATAAAAATGTATGTTACGCCGATAATAAGCGTCGCAATTCCCGTTCCCACATATGCAAATCTTCGAGATTGCAGCACTGCGTGAGCAGGTGGATGGTATTTAAAATGGGAAAACCACTCAGATAAACTAATCCCGATAATAAGCCACAGCAGCCCGAGCAAATACCCACCCCATACGTCACTCACATAATGAACACCTACATATAAACGGCTAAGTCCAATTAATGTGATAATTGCGATTCCCAAAAAACATATGTATATTTTGTGTCGCCATTTTTTTGTGTATCGGATCGCAATATACATAAGGAATCCATATAAAGAAACCGCAAGAATAGAATGGGCACTCGGAAACGAAAAAGATTGCTCTACATATACCGCAACGCCCTCTGGCCGAGAACGATGGAATTCGTTCTTACTAATAAGCCCCACAATCAAACTACAAAATACAGTAACCCAAAGCGGAAGAATAAATCGTTCATGCTTGCGCGTGTACAAAACAATAGAAGCTCCAACAAGAACGCTAGCAACAACCTGCCAACTCCCGAGCATGGTAATCCAAAGGAAGAACGCCGTTACAGGTACAGAACGGTATGCATAAAACAGATTTTCCACCCGCACATCAGCCTCTGCAAACACGCTCACGGTGACAATATCGTGAACAACCCCAATAAACGCAAGAAGAGCATATACAAATGCAATTGTAAGGAGCGTAAGGGTGAGCCCTCCGAATGTTTCTCGGGAAGTACGCTTTTTTAAAAACCTCATCGTCCCAGGGTGGGTAGTCGCCCAATGCTGTACATCTTCATGGGATGCAATCGCACCTCCAATGGCGTAAAGCAACGAAAACAAAAATCGAAACAGCCGCCTGCCTCTTCGGATAAAAAACCTCATGAAAAACCACCCCACAAGACATACAAGCACAGCAATAAAAGCAAACAGGCCTGCTGGGCCTATTTGGTCGGCAAATGATACTATCGGGGACATTTCCATAGCGTCAGTAAAGTGTGTCATGGAAGCCCCAAAACGCAAAGAACATCCCCACGAGGGCCGTATTTACTGCCTTATTTCATCAACCCTGCGAAGCAGCTCAAGCATGAGCTTGTCTTGTTTGGCAAGATGGTGGAGAATTTGTTTAATTTCCTTTTCAGCTCGAACATTCAACTCATAATCTGCCTCTGCACGAACTTCAGAGTGCCGCCCCTGTAAATTTTGGCCAATCATTAAAAGAGGCATTAAAAGCAGCTGAAGAATGTTCGAGATAAACAGCCACAGAACAAACGCCGGGAACGGGTCAAAGCGCAAACTTTTCGGACCATACGTATTCCATATAATCCAAGCCGCAGTAACAAAAGATAGGAAAAAGAAAAAGCCCATCGTACCAATATGCTCTGTGGTAAAAAGCGCCAAGCGCTCAAGCCGAGAAAGACTTTCTTGATGCACCACGTTTGCGTTCCTCACACGAGACGTATATTGCTCTCCCCCTCCTTGAAGATCAATGTTCATTACTCATCAGTATACACGATATAGCGTAGCTGTATCGTCAGACCATCTTGTGGTGAACGTTTGCACTTCCGAGAAATGGTCCGGGTATGCCTCTAGTAGTTCTGCAAAATGAGGATTTTCCTTTGTGTGAACAATGTAAGAAATTCCCGCTTCCTGTATTTTTTTATATTGAAGTTCCGGAGCGCTTAATGCATTAGTAAACATAATAAGCCTGCTGTTAGGAAGGTAGGATCGTATCTGCAAATCACTGCCATCAGGGACCCCCACAATTCCAGAAGTTCCGCGCATATACCGAGCTGCACGAAGCAATACCGTTTGCGCCGTAGACTTTTCGTTATAATCACTAATCTGCCCAGAAAGTGCAGTTTCTTGATCTACACGCGCAAGAGCAATAACCACACACACGCAAAGAAGCGGTCCGATAATCCTTGCACGAGTACGCATAGCGCCACCAAGAAAGAATATCCCTCCCACAAGCGCCATAGAGACAAAAGGAATTATCTGCAAATAATACCGCTCCTTCGGGAGAATTGCGGTAATTGCGATAATTTGCACTAAAACCATAAGGAAGATAGCCCCACTTTTTTTCCAATCTCTCCATACCGCAGCGGCAACGCCTACCCCAGAAAACGCGCACAGAAGTTCAACAAAATGTTTAATATGCCCCGTTGCCCCTCGCACTACGATATACAACATAACGCCTACAAGTACATACGGAATTGCCGCAACTAGTGGAGAATTTTTCCATTTTCTTACATACATTCCAACACACCCAACAAGAAGCCCGACCACAAATCCAGCAAACGGCTTTCCTGTATGCGGAGTAAACATCCAGACTCTTCCAAAAAATCGCTTAAACGAAATTGCGTTATTCGCAAAGTCATCAAAAGAATACGCTACATACAACCCATCATCGCCGGCAATATCTGAAAAGGTTCGCACTCCCAGCGTTCCAGAGAATGGTGACATGATAAATGGAATACTGATAAGTACGGCGATAGGAATAATTGTTGTGAGCAGTCGCTTCCACGGCAAGTGCTGTATAAAGTAGCTTGCAGGAACAAGGATTCCAAGCGCAGCGGCCCCTTCGTATCGAGTAAGGGTAGCGAGAGAAGCTAGTACCGCAAGAAGGTATGGCCTCCCGACATAAAATACATACGCTGCGGCCAATATCAGGAATGCATATAACGTATTCGACATCACCTGAATAGACTCAAACTGCAAATCTCGATTTACGGATATCAAAATTCCACCAGCTAATGCCAACGAATATGGCAATCCAAATTTCCGGAGAAACAGTGCCGACAAAACGCTTATTCCGGCAGCAGATGCCATGCTAATAGCCCTTCCAAACCCAATAGAATCAAACAATCCTGCGACCCCTGGCATAACCGCAAGAGCATAGAGTGGCGCCTTACGAGGGTCTGCAGCAAATGGATCATATCCGTCGAGCCACGCCTTGCTCTTTAATAAATAATTAAACGCATCTCCTCCGTATGCACTTTCAAGAGATTCCGTAAGCGGAAGGCGAATATAGATTGAACCTATGGCAAGCACCACAAGTAAAATACTCCACGCATGCTGCTGTATCTTTTTCGGAAGCACCTCAATAAGAAAAAGAATACTCATCAGAACGACCCCGCCAACTGCGAGCGCTTGGGCACGATGGGCAAGCTCTGGGCGCGCATCTTGCCAACGAGCCACATACTCCCATAGAGGAATACCCTCCCCCGCAACAAGCGCAAGCTCCTTTGTTTCTTTCGCAAATCTCACCCCTACTGGAGCTGTTACAAGGGCATCGGGAGCGGAGACCGTAACCGTATATCTATCCCCCTTCTTAATAGCATCAGCAGGAACATGAACCCAAGAAACTGCATCATCAGGAACACCCTGCATCGTAATATCGTTTTCTACAACCATACCCTTCCCTTCTACATCAACGCGAACGCTCGCCGGAGAAATGTGTTCAGCGCGCCTGAAGTTCACCAAAGTAAGCCCTATACGAGCCAACGGAGAAATCGCAACAGAGGAAACTGTTTTTTCCCGCTTCCCGTATAATGCATGGTGAGTTTCGAATGTATCAGTACCTTCATAGATTACCCGATCATACGTTGTAGGAATAAAAGGAATCGCTAGGCAAAGCGAAATACTAGCTATGATAAATACTATATTTTTCGCCCAATCCATACTCTTACTTTTTCATACAACAACAAGTGGGTCAAATAGAGCCCAATAGTTATAAGCAGTATTTGTTGCACATATTGAGTAGGAGAAACCTGCTTTACTACAATTTCCCCTCCCGTAGCATTACGTGCAATCACATGCAGCGATCCATCGTATGCGGGCAGAAGAGATGCACCGCTTGAAACCCAGAGACTCGTAAACCGCTCTCGCACCGTTACATCTTGAGTTCCCGGGGGTACCGTGAGCACAATTCCGTTAGGCACTAAAGAGGCAGGCACGCTGGCGAGCGAAGTACCATCTTGTATATCCTTAATAAAAGAAACCGTTCGATCCTGGTCAGCGCATACTTGAGGCAGCATATATCCGTGAGCGAGCAATACGTTCGCATTTTTACCCTGCTCTGCATTCACGGCGTAATTCATAAATGTAGTACGTTCCAGTTTTTGTGCAGGAGGAATATTCGTGTATATAATACTCGCCTTCACAACGCTCATAGTTGCAGAACCCATATCAAATGCCACCCATACAATAATGCTTCCAGTTATTATATATCGAACCCATCGCACGGAGATATTCTCAGCAATAGCATCCAGCCCCCTTGATGCAAATAAGGCAATACACAACACAACGAGCATCATATTGCGAGCAGGGAGCCGAAGAAGCGCATCAAGCGGAAATACAAAGCGCAACACATACTCAAAAAGTGTTCCCTCTGCTAACAAAAACGAACATACAGCGAGAATAATTATCACTCGATACTCCTTCTTCCAAGCAAATATCCCGATAACGGCCAGCACAATAGGAACAACTCCCACATACGACCCAAATGCGCCCCACACTTCTCCAAATTTCCCATGTAGCACAGGCACACTTTCGTGATTTGGCTGCACGGTCAACAATGATTCAACGAGCAAATTATTCTGCAACAACGGCGCAACGTACGGCTTTAAGGAAATTTTTTCATGACCTATATACTCAATGTACGGGAGCAACTTAATACTAGAAGTAAAAAAGGCCATACTCGCACATGCAAGCAGGAGAACTATTGGATACATGCGCCGAGATACAACAGAAACATACAAAGCCCATAGGGCAATAAGCAGCGCGAGAATAATCACAACATGGGCTTCACCCCGGAGAACAATGGCACCCAGCAGCAACCCAGCAAGAATGGCAGCATGAGCACTGCGCTTTAAAAGTGCGCTTCCAAAAAAGAGAAGCACCCATGGAGCAAGCGCAAATAAAGCGCCCAGCATAGAATATCCGACTGAAATTTTAAACATGTACACTGGTGAAAGTGCATATATAGCAGAAGCCGCGACCGCTCCCATGCGAGAACTTTTGAAGAATCGCGCCAAAGCATATACTCCTGCCGCTGCAATACCCGCCTCAATACTATTTGTCAGCATCAGCGCCATTTGCGAATTTCCACCAAGCGCGAATAATGTACCAATACTTAATATATTCCCCTCCACGTTCCCCATCAGGGGCAATCCTCCGCAGGTAGCATGGTGCCAAATAGGCCATACTCCGTGGCGCAATGCCTGAGCACCCGAAGCTATATATGATGCATCTTTTGTAAAATCAGTAGGCCCAAGCCAAAACCCGGGGCGCACAAGAAGCAGACTGTAAAATATGGCTACTGCACACCCTACAGCAAGCCCAAGTACAATATCTTTTTTATGAAAACTTCTTCCTATCTGCGGATATTTTTTTAGTGTAGCCCATAGCGCCACCGCGCACCCCAAAAGAATAGCGGCATACCCCCACTGCTTTCCAACACTTCCCAATGCTGGGCGGTAGTAGAACAGCTGAAACGCTAAATCGCCCTGCTTCGTAGAACTTCCATACACAAGCTTTCCTTCCGGATATTTCTGGGCATCGATTTCAAATTTCAAAGATAGCGACTCTTTCGCACTAGAAATTCCAATCATATACTGCCCTTCTTGCCCGAGCCTTCCAATAATCGGTTTCTCAAAAGAAAACACAACAACTCCGCTAGGTGGAATATTTTTAACAGAGTACACTGCCCTCGCCTTTCTAGCGCCCAGCTCAACATCAAGCTCTATATCACCTGATTTTGGAAGCGGCTTTGCAGTATCTACCCATATTGCAACCTTCGAAAGACTCCTCGCCTCCATACGAAAGGTTTGGCCAATTTTTTCTCCGAATCGCAAGAGAAGCCGCTGTTCTCGCTCATGAGGAGTATGAAGCTGCCCAGCATAGGGAGCGAGCGGTGCAATTACAAGCAGTGTGGCCGCAAAAATGCCTCCACCAAGCAACAAAATGCCGACATATTTCATGTCGGCATTGTATCACGAGGAGTAACCTCTTATTGTTACTTCTTCCCTCGCTTGCGATCACTCTTTTTCAAATGCATTTTTCGAAGACGCAAATTCTGCGGAGTTACCTCTAACAATTCATCGTCTCCCAAATACTCAATTGCCTCCTCAAGGCTCATTTGTACTGGCGGATGAAAACTTTCAGATACACCCTCTCCTGCAGATCGCATGTTGGTAAGTTGCTTTTCTTTACAAATATTTACGTCCAAATCTTCTGCTCGTGAATGCTGCCCAACAATCATACCTTCATACACTTTTACCTGGGGACCAATAAAGAGTTTTCCTCGGCTCTGGGCACCAACTAACCCATACGTTGTACTTACCCCAGATTCATGCGCAACAAGCGATCCATGATGTTCAAGCGTAAGCTCTCCCAAAAATGGTAAGTACCCATGGAAAATAGTATTGATAACCCCTTCGCCCCGAGTATCCGTTAAGAACGCTGATCGATACCCGATAAGTCCTCGAGTAGATACTAAGAAATGCATATGAGCTGTTCCGTTTTCTACACGCATATCTTTCATCTCGCCCTTTCGCTTGCTTAACTTTTCAATAACAGTTCCTGTCGCAATTTCTGGACATTCAATATATACATCCTCAAACGGCTCCATCTTCTTTCCTTCTTTTTCAATAATAATTACCTGAGGCCGCCCAACCTGGAATTCATATCCCTCGCGAAGCATTTTTTCAATCAAAATAGAAAGGTGAAGTTCCCCTCGTCCAAATACGGTAAACATAGAGTCTGTCCCTTGGGCAATTTCTACCCGAAGCGCAACGTCGCTTAATGTTTCGCGCTCAAGCCGAGCTTTAATATGCCGAGCAGTAGAAAATTCTCCTTCAGTACCAGCAAACGGGGACGTATTTACAGAGAAGCTCATTTTTACCGTAGGCTCATCAATGGTAATAGTCGGAAGCGCAACCGGAGCTGTAAAGTCTGCAATTGTTTCTCCGATCTTCACCGGCTCAATACCAGCAATTGCAACAATGTCCCCCGCCATAGCTTCCGGAACTTCTACTCGGGCTAGCCCATCAAATGTCATAACAGCAGAAACTTCCGAAGGAACGTTTGTGCCATCTGTTGTAATGCGCATAACCTTTTGCAGCTTTTTAATAGACCCGCTCTTTAACGGCCCAAGCGCAATCTGGCCTTTATACGCATCGTACACAACATTCACTACATGCATTTGCATTGGTGCATCAGAAATAATCGGAGCGGGGATATGCTCAATAATAGAATCAAAAACTGGAGTAACATCTTTCATTAAAGAAAGATCGGGCTCAAGGCCAGCTTTGCCATTAATTGCAGATGCATACAATACAGGAAATTCCGCCTGCTCATCAGTTGCGCCCAAATCAACGAATAATCCGAATGTTTGATCAAGCACCCACTGTACGCGAGCTTCAGGTACGTCAATTTTATTGATCACTACAATAACTACGTGACCTGCTTCTAAAGCCTTCTTTAATACGAATTTTGTCTGGGGCATGGGGCCGTCTTTTGCATCTACGAGCAAAAGTACGCCATTAGCCATACTCATAATACGTTCTACTTCCCCTCCGAAATCGGCATGTCCTGGAGTATCAATAATATTGATTTTGTAGCCCTTGTATTGAACTGAAGCATTTTTGGAAAAAATAGTAATTCCACGTTCACGTTCCAGTTCGTTGCTATCCATGATCAAATTAGCAGTCGACTCCTTTGTAGAGAATGCTTCAGACTGACGAAGAAGCGCATCAACCAACGTTGTTTTTCCGTGGTCAACGTGCGCAATAATAGCTACGTTTCGAATATTGGGAACCATAAAAAAGTATTATAGATGAACTCTCGGTTGTTTGCCATGATTGCTGCGTGCAGATGCCTGACGAGGCCTGCCGCCCTTGTGGGACCGATGCCCAGAAAAACGCTTTTTCGGTCGGTCGTATCTGAATGTTGTTCGGCGATGATTCGGAGAGACTCTTTTGTCTTCTGTAATATATTGACTATGCGCAGCATAAGCACGTTCAGGAGGAAGGGCAGGCAAAGGAGAAACAACGATTTGCATCTGCACTAACCGCTCAATAAGTCGCACCTTGTGGCGCTGATCAGGAGCAATAAAGGAAATAGCTTTTCCGGCTTTTCCGGCACGTCCAGTTCGGCCTACACGATGCACATAATCCTCAGCATTTTCTGGAAGATCATAATTAATAACGAGTTCAATATTTGTTACGTCAATTCCTCGAGCAGCAATATCTGTTGCAACAAGCACTCGGTAGTCTCCGGATTTAAACCCAGCTAACGATCGTCGACGCTGCGAAAGCGATAGATTGGAATGAATTTCAGCAGACGTATGCCCCATTTGGCGAATTGCCTTGCAAATCTTTTTCGCACCGTATTTTGTACGGGAAAACACCAGTACAGTCCCCTTACATTCATCCAAGAGCTTATCGAGCAATTGGTCTTTTTGCCGCTTATTTACAATAAACATTTCCTGTTCAACCTCAGTAGCAACAGATCCTTGGCGTGCAACTTCAATGCGTACCGGCTGCTTCATGTACTTTGAAGCAATCTGAACAATGCCCTGCGGCATCGTTGCGGAGAACAACATTGTCTGACGTTCACGCGGAACATGCTCTAAGATTTGCTTAATTTGAGGAGCAAACCCCATATCAAGCATTCGATCAGCTTCATCAAGCACTAAAATACCAATGCTTTCAAGCTTTAAATTCTTTTGCTGCAAATGATCAATAATTCGACCAGGAGTTCCAATAATCACATGTGGATTCTTCCGAAGCGCAGAAACTTGGTGATACATAGAAGATCCGCCAATAAGTACCGCCGTTCGAAGCCCAAATGATTTACCGAGCTTGGCAATAGTTTCATCTACCTGAATTGCGAGTTCTCGAGTTGGAAGAATAACAAGCCCCTGCTTCTTCGTTTTTGCGATTTGCTGGATCATTGGGAGGGAAAACGCAAGCGTTTTGCCTGTACCAGTTTGAGCAATACCAATAACGTCGTTGCCTTGTACGGCAACAGGAATAGATTGCTGTTGAATTGGAGTTGGGTTCTCAAATTTGAGATGTTCCAACACTTTAAGTATTGATGGCGCAAGGCCAAGGGAAGTGAATCCTGACATAGGTTATGTGACCCGGTTCCTAGAGGGTCACAAAGTATGCCGTCCGGTCGAGCCTGATTAGTTAGATATAATCAGGCAATAATATATCAAACGCAGTTTATTGTCAAATATATCGCTATAACGAGCGAATATCGCCCCTATTCCTTAAAATCCAGGCAAACCGAGTTAATGCAGTAGCGCTTGCCACCGGCTTCCTGGGGGCCGTCATCGAACACGTGCCCTAAATGCGCTCCGCAATTCTTGCAGGTAACTTCCGTGCGGACCATGCCGTGGTCAGTATCTTCTCGAAGCTCTATGTTCTCCAAATTTGCAGGTTCGGTAAAACTCGGCCACCCGGTTCCGGAATCAAATTTTGTATCTGAAGAAAACAGCTCCTGCCCACACACAGCGCACATGTACTTCCCCTTTTCATGATTATCTACATACTTCCCCGTAAAGGGCGCCTCGGTTCCCTTGTTGCGCGCAACTTCAAGGAGTTCTGGTGATAATTCGTTGTCGTGTTTTGGTTCCATAAAATTTTTATTTAAT
>CAZZHI010000015.1:0-5845 GCA_964654145.1 uncultured Candidatus Saccharibacteria bacterium | reverse complement strand
CCCCTAATTCCAATCTTTCCCAATATGGCAACAAGGGATGCAAAAAATGCGGAAAGAATCGCATACACAACCCAGTTCATAGTCATGCCTATAGCATGCTCTTTTTAGGATCAAAAATCGAGGGAGGAACTTCAGCGCCACCCAACAGTTCACTAACCCTCTTACCTCCAAACAACGATGGTAAAATGCCAACCCCGTTACACCCCAGGTTATACAGCAACACAGGGTTTAGGGGCTCTGGCCCGATGAGCCGAATCTTGCTTGTGGTATACCCCATGAGCCCATGCCACAAAAACGCATACTGCGTTTTTTCTGGCGGCATGTGTCGATAATTTTTAGTCAAAAATTCATCAATCCCACGGCGCACGTCTTCGTTATATTCATCTTCGCGAGAGTACACCGCCGTGTCTGGCATTGTTGCTTCAGGGCCACCTATGCATAATAAATTGTGCTGCTTTTTTTCACGCGTATCGTGCGGACGCCGAGTAAGGTAAAAATAGGGAGATTCTTCTTTTGCTCTCTCGCCAACAGGGAAATAACTAATTGCAATAGGATCCCGATCAAGAGGCTCAAAATACCCCGCCATATACCCTATTGTTCCCTCAATTGCATGGTGAAAACGAGTATCTATATCTTCCCCCGCTTCGTTTATAATGCTGAAATTTTCAAACCCATTCGTACATAACACCACCCTCTTTGCTACAACCTCATAGCCTAGCACATGAAGTCGTGCGGAATCTTGTGCGAGCGCAACCGTTGTCACCGGACTTGCCTCATATAACGAAAACCTGTCCCGATATGTTTCTTTCATATAAAGCGCGAGCTCTTCAGAAAAAAGCGCACTATTCATACAACCCTTTTCGTACGAAACAATTGCGGTATATGCACTATTACGAGTTTCTAAAATTTCAAGAAGGTCAGCATGGGGAATTGTTGCATATAAATTTGCGTATTTTTTTGGAATCTTCTTTATATACGGAGCTTCTTCCGCCACAAGGATACTTTCTAAATCAAGTCGGCGACTCTGTTCCCGATGATAGTTATTCTCAAGATGCACAAGCAATTGTTCAAACGTGCAGCATCCCGCATGGCCAGTAAATCGATAAAACTGGCTTACAAGCCCAGCTTCGTGATGTATTGTTTCTAGGAGTCCCCACGCAGATTCGATAGATTCTTGTCCGCGAGAAGCAAGGTCGAGCCCGTATTCTTCTACCAAGCTTGCAAGCGGACGCTCAAAATAACTGGTGATCTGCCCTGCGTTATGCCCCGTAGCTCCGTGAGCAACCTTATCTGCCTCTAGCATCACAACCTTTTTATCGGTATCTCGTAATAAAAAATATGCTGTTGCAATACCTGCAATACCCGCGCCCACAATAACAACATCCGTATCAAGTGACTGGTCAAGCGGAACAGCCGGTCGACTCCGATTAAGTTGATGAATCCAAGGTGAAAGATTATTCATCGCTTGTATAGCATACAATATTTTCCTCACTTTACTGAAACTGACGTTCAGATATACTAGAGGCGTTCTTACTTAATAGCTATCTATCACTTTATGATTATTAAATCAGTTCGCGGAAGAGAAATCTTAGATTCACGAGGAAACCCTACGGTTGAAGCAGACGTAACACTTGAAGATGGATCAATAGGCAGAGCAGCAGTTCCATCCGGAGCATCAACAGGAACGTACGAAGCGCACGAATTACGAGACGGAGACAAGGAGCGGCACGGCGGCAAGGGAGTATTAACTGCCGTTGCCAACATTAATGGCGAAATAGCCAACGCGCTTGTTGGCAAAGACGCAAGCCAACAGAAAGAAGTAGACCAAATTTTAATAGACCTCGACGGAACTCCAAATAAAGGTCGCCTAGGCGCAAACGCAATTCTTGCGGTATCACTCGCGGTAGCAAAAGCTGCGGCCGCATCTGCAAAAAAGCCGTTTTATACGCACTTACTTGAACTATCTGGGGCAACGGGGCACTCACTGCCACTCCCGATGATGAACATCATTAATGGGGGCAAGCACGCGGCAGGATCTACGGACATTCAGGAATTTATGATTATGCCAGTAGGGGCAGCGGTGTTTTCCGATGCAGTCCGTATGGGAGCAGAAATTTTCCAACAACTCGGAAAAGTCCTGCATGAAAAAGGCTACGCCACAACGGTGGGCGATGAAGGTGGGTACGCTCCACGCGTACAAAAAGGAAATAAAGAAGCACTGGAGCTTATTTCAACAGCAATTGAACGTGCCGGATACACACTTGGAAAAGACGTAGTATTAGCGCTCGACGTAGCTGCATCAGAATTACACAAAGACGGGAAATATCACCTTGCCACCGAAAACTCTTCCCTTACTTCAGAGGAAATGGTTGCGTGGTATGAATCACTCGTAAAAGATTTTCCGATTGTGTCTATCGAAGACGGACTTGCGGAGCATGATTGGGATGGATGGAAGCACCTCACGCAAACAATCGGCCATGAAGTGCAATTAGTAGGAGACGACTTGCTCGTTACGAATACCGACTTCTTGCAACGGGCAATTTCGGAACAAGCAGGGAATGCAATTTTAATTAAACTCAATCAGATTGGAACACTCACCGAAACTATTAATGCTATTAACCTCGCATCAAAGCACGGCTGGAATTCTATTGTCTCTCACAGATCAGGAGAAACCGAAGATACAAGCATCGCCCACCTCG
Source organism: uncultured Candidatus Saccharibacteria bacterium (assembly GCA_964654145.1). Classification (GTDB taxonomy): domain Bacteria; phylum Patescibacteriota; class Andersenbacteria; order UBA10190; family UBA10190; genus HO2-45-11b. The sequence goes on along the minus strand of CAZZHI010000015.1, from coordinate 3,146 downwards.
CAGTGGGTCTCGGTACCGGGCAAATTAAAACCGGCTCGCTGTCTCGTACTGATCGAGTTGCAAAATACAATGAACTGCTTCGTATAGAAGAAGCGCTCGGAGATTCAGCAGGATTCGACAAAGCTGCGCACAAGAAAAAATAACCCTAGCATATATGAAACCTATCGTACTGATTGTTCTCGACGGATGGGGCTACAGCGAAAACGGAAAAGATAATGCCATAGCTGCGGCAAAGACTCCGTTTTGGGATTCACTCTGGGCAACCTACCCCCACACAGTTCTCCATGCGAGCGAAGAGATGGTAGGACTCCCTGCCGGCCAAATGGGAAATAGCGAAATTGGGCACATGACAATCGGTTCAGGAAAAACGCTTGCCACAGATTTAGTTCGTATTAATAACGCTATTTCATCAGGAGAATTCGCAAAAAATCCTGCATTTATCGAGCTATTTAACCATGTAAAGAAGCATGACTCCACACTCCATATACAAGGCCTCGTTTCTGCCGGTGGAGTACATAGCCACCACGATCACCTATTTGCATTCTTGCGCGCCGCAAAGGAGGCGCAGGTAGAACAAGTTGCCATTCACGCATTTACTGACGGACGAGACACTCCCCCGCAAAGCGCAAAAGAGTATCTTCGAGAACTTGAAGATGTACTGGACGACATCGGCCTTGGAAACATTGCGACTGTTTCCGGAAGGTTTTACGCCATGGATCGAGACAACAACTGGGATCGCCTCGCAAAAGCAGAAGAAGCATTATTTGAATGCAAAGGAAACGTGTGCGTATCAAAAAAACCGTCAGACGTATTTGAAGAACTCTATAAAGATGGAGTATTAGATGAGCACGCAGAACCATTAGTATTTTTAGACGATACCGGTAAAGGCTACCCCATTTCTCAAAATGACGGAGTCTTCTTTTTTAACTTCCGAGCAGATCGGGCGCGCATGTTATCAAAAAAAATTATGGAACGCGCAGAGAAGCAAAACTTATGTTTCGTAACACTTACGGAATACGATAAAGAGTTGGGCAATATAGTTGCGTTTGGCCCCGACACTATTACCACCACGCTCGCCGAGCAAGTTTCCCTTGCGGGCATGAAGCAAGCACACATAGCAGAAACAGAAAAGTATCCACACGCTACCTACTTTTTAAACGGCGGACGGGAAGAACCGCACGAAGGAGAAGAGCACATTATGGTCCCAAGCAGGAAAGATGTACCTACTCACGACCTCGCGCCTAAAATGCGTGCAGAAGGAATTGCAGATAAAGCTGTTGAGGCAATTCAACATGGAACTGAATTTATCTTCATTAACTTCGCAAACGCAGACATGGTGGGCCACACCGCGAATGTTCCTGCCATTATAGAGGCAGTAGAAGAGGTAGATATTCAGCTCAAGCGGGTAGTAGATGCGACACGAGAAAAGGGTGGCGCCGTATTTATAACCGCAGATCACGGAAACGCAGAATTAAACATAGACCCTGTAACTAGCGAAAAGCATACCGCCCATACCACAAACCTTGTGCCAGGCCTTCTTACCCTGCAAAACTACACGCTTGCAGAAGGTACCCTGGCCGATATTGCGCCCACTATATTAGAGCTCTTTTCCATCGAAAAACCCTCAGAAATGACCGGAAACAGCCTTTTAAGACCAAAGTCATAAGGCAAATCAAAAAAATTTAACTCTTGACTTTTTTGTGTTTTAGCATACACTGAGGTCTGCGATAGTTTTGGACTAGTTCTCTACAACCCCCAGAAGGAGCACGGAGCTCATGAGCGTATCCTCTTCTCAACAGCTGCAGGAACACGAAAAGCTGCACACATTGGCCAGGGCAACACACCCCTATTTCAAAATCTTTGTCTTCGTCGGAGCATCGGGAGCAGGAAAAACGACCATCATCGATCGACTGAGGCAGGAAGATCCCAAGTTCAAGTTGGTGGAAAGCGTGACTACCCGGGCACCGCGAGAAACGGACCGCCCCGGCGAATACAGAAATGTTTCGCCCAAGGAATTTGAAGAAATGCAAAAAGCGGACGAGTTCATCTGGACGACGGAATACAATGGCAATCTGTACGGCACCACCAAGCAATCGGTGAATGACGCGCTGAAAGCCAAGTACCCGTCGTTAATCCACGTAGTGCCGGAGCGACTCATCACACTCCGCCAGTACACCAGCAAAGCAATGCCCATCTTCATTTCCGTCAGCGATGAAACCGTTCTCCGGGAACGCCTCAAAAAGCGCGACCCCGGCCAACCCGAAACCTACTACAATGAAAGAGTTGAAAGTTGTAGGAACTGGAAAACGGAAATGAAACTCTGCGGCTTTCCGTACGCCACCATCGACAACAACTGCCAGTCCATCGAAAAGTTCGAGGAAATCGTGATGGAGTCAGTGATTTTCAACATGAAATATCCACCGCAAGATATCCTCGACCTCGTCTTTTAACACCGGCGCTCACCTCCTTCAAAACCCCCACGCCCGATTGGTATACACCAACCGGGCGTTTTTATTACCTTTTATACATCATTGCAAACCCAAGTACCGCCAAACACGTAAGCACGATTGCGCCCCCTGCAGGAATATTTACATAATACGCTGCAAACAATCCGGCAATAACCGAAACAAAACCAATACCTATAGCGTAAAAAATAGTTTGTCGAAAACTTCGTGCAATCTGCATTGCAGATACTACCGGAATCACCATTAACGCCCCAACGAGCAATGCTCCCACAATCCGCATAGAAAGAGCCACAACAACTGCGGTCATTACCATAAGCACTCCATTTAATGCCTTTGCAGGAATGCCGCTTACAATAGCAACCTCTTCATCGAATGAAAGAAAAAATAATTCTTTATACAACGCAATTATAGTTCCGCCTACTACTATTCCTAAAATAGAAATTACAATCACATCCACCTCACGCACCGTTGTAATACTTCCGAATAAATATGAAAACAAATCGACATTAAAGCCTCTCGCAAGCCCAATAAGCGTAATTGCAACTGCAAGCCCTCCTGACAAGAAAATCGCAAGCGCAGACTCTCCTGAAAGCCGCTTACTGCTCCTGAGCTTTTCAATAAAAAACGCTGCAACTATAGATGTAGCAATTGCCGTATAGACGGGGTATATCCCGAGCGTCA
>CAZZHI010000014.1:4224-17638 GCA_964654145.1 uncultured Candidatus Saccharibacteria bacterium | reverse complement strand
TCGGTGGGCGGGGGCCGGAAAATGCTTCAGGAGATTTGAATTGTTGAGGTTTTGGGGATTGTTTCTTTTCAAGCTTTCGCTTTTCGTAACATTCTTTGCAGAACACTTCTTTTTCCGGGTCTGGCTTGAACGGAACTTCTGTTTGCTTTCCACAATTTGAACATGTTGCAGGGTAAAGTGTGGGCGCAGGCTTTCCTTGCCCTGCCGGAGGTACCGTAAGAGATGGTGTACGCGTTGTTTGTGTGCGTTCAGATTCTTTTGGCTTTAAGAGTGAGGCTAAATCTGTAATGACTTCTTTTTGAGGAGCGATCACTACGTCTTCTAGCGCATCTGGCTTAACGGTAATGGTTTCTTCTACGCGGGGCGAGCGAGTTGGTTGTTGCCGTTCAAATTGTTGATTATCTCTTTGTTGTTGCGGACGTTGACCTTGTTGGGGTCTGCTGCCCTGCTGCGGCCCTTGGGGTGCGCGACCTGATTCATTGTCGCTTTCCTCTGCTGCGCCCTGGAATGCAACTCCACTCCATCGTGCAATTTTCTCTTCAATAATTTCTCTGCTTTTTCCATATCGTTCTCGAGATACGGCAATGACTTTATCTTTGCTGTGGTAAGTTTCGCTTACGGGTGAAATTGTTTCCATGCTAAATGGCGCACTCGCCACTCCGTTAATCATGAGCTTGATGTACGCGTTGTATTTATCGAGGTTTACCAAGTCTATTTGCGTAAAGTACGGAGCAAATTCCTTTTCCATGTATTCCGCATCGAATGCGCCAATGCGGAACGAAATCATGGTGCCTACGTTGCCGAATACAGCGTCTCGCACAACTTCTTCCATCTGAGTGATGTATTGGTGAGCGATAATAAGGTTGAGGCGGTACTTGCGGGCTTCAGATAAAATGGTAGCAAACGATTCCGTCGCAAAGTTTTGGAATTCATCTACATATAAGTAGAAATCCCGGCGCTCTGATTCTGGAATTTTTGCGCGGTCCATGGCGGCTAGCTGAATTTTGGTAATAAGCATGGCGCCAAGTAGTGCGGAGTTGTCTTCCCCGATCCTTCCTTTTGATACGTTAATTAAAAGGATTTTTCCGTTATCCATAATATCTTTCATGTCGATGGTGCTTTTTGGTTGGGCTACGATGTTGCGGATAATAGACGAGCTCAAAAACTGCCCTACTTTGTTTTGGATCGGAGAAATTGCTTCGCTTCTGAAACGTTCGTTATAGTTTGCAAATTCGTTAACCCAGAATGCTTTTACAACGGGGTCGGAAATATTATCAACAACTTTTTTGCGGTAGTTTTTATCCGCAAGCATTCGCATAATCCCAAGCATGGTTGATGACGGATAGTCTAGTAGTGCGAGGATTACGTTACGCAATATGTATTCCAGGCGAGGCCCCCAAGAATCGGCCCATATTTTTTTTAATGAAGAAACAAGTCCCGATGCTACAAGGTATTTGTATGCAGGGTCTACCGATTCCAGTACGTTGAATGCAACGGGGTAATCCACGTCGGAAGGATCGAAATAAATAACGTCGTTTGTTCTCTCTGGCGGAATAATATCAAGAATTTTTTCTGCAACGTCTCCATGAGGATCTACCAGTGCTAGCCCTTTTCCGTTTCGCACATCTTGAATAATCATGTTTTCCATGAGCGTTGTTTTACCCACACCCGTCTTTCCAATGATGTATACGTGGCGTCGCCTATCGTCTGGATAAATACCAAACGGCCTCCGTTGATTGCGGAAGTTGGTTTGGCCGATAACGTTGATCTCTTCACTCATAATAGGCTATGCATAAGGTAAGTTTGCAGGTGGAGCCTTTCTCCCTGCCTTTGCGCGATCTACGCTTGGTGCTGATACGTACTTCACTGGGAAGTGGTAGAGCGTTGCGAGCTCTTCCGAGTTTAACATGAAGCCGGTTCCTCTTCCGAAAAAGTCGCGCTGTTGGTAGTTTTGCAAAATAGTTTTCTCCCGATACATTCTTCGCTTATTGCGGAATATAAAATTTGGACCGTTTGTTTTTGTTTCGCCATCCGGCCTGAATCCGTTCATGTGGAATGTAGAAAATTGTTTGAATATACCGATGAGTCGCCCAATGTTTGGCTTTTTCATTCCCCCTACAGGTGCTAAGTATATGATACGAATTTTTACTCGATGCCCGTTTACGGAGGTTTTTTGAAGTATTCCTTTCATTTTTGCTTCGTCTACCGGATTAAAGAACCGAAGCACTTTTTCTTCCTTCTTTTTCTCAAACTCGAGCGGCCCCTTTAAGAATGACGTCGCCAGTTCCCCGGGAATAGCAAGCATGAATTCCTGAAAATTTTCCCACATAGTTGGAGCAGATTTTTTTGCTTGCCCGGATATTTCTGCTATTTTCTTTTCGCCTTTCTTTTCCCATTTTTGTATTTCTCCTCCGTCTGCAGGGCGCACGAGGAACTGTATCCAGAACTCCTCCCCGGGTTCTATGTTCGTAAGAGTTTCCATCATAATTTGGGCAGGGTCTACGAATGGAATTCGTTCTGCAAGGCCAGCCTCAAACTCTTTATATGTTTTAATCGGGTAGATATCGTCTTGGTTTAATACCAGTTCTGCGCCATAGAGTTCAAATTTTTTACGATTATCTTTCCAGTGGTATTTTTGGGTGTAGTCTTCTACTTCTTCAATGTTTGCCTTTGGGTATTGGGCATACATAATGCTTTCAAATAGTCGGCGGTGCGGAGTTGGGATAAGCATAATAAACTTTGCGGAATTGGCGGTACAAAATAATTCAAAACTCGCCCATGGTTCTACATACCCTTCAAAATACTGTTCGTTAAAATCGGGGTTTTTATGCATGCCTCCCAATATTTCAAATACTATTTCCATGGATTTTGGCGTCTCTTCCGTTTCTTCTGGGAGTGTAATTTGAAAATACGTCCATTCAATTGCGCTCACATAGTCGACCATTTTCATGAGCAGGTATGTTTTCCATGTGATCCAAAGAATCATCCAGAATGCCAACAGCCATCCTATTGTTAATATGGAAGGGCCGAAATCTTGGAAAAATTCAGCGAATGTATACGCCATAGATTGTATTGTACCGCAAAACAAGCCCCGCGACATGCGGGGCTTGTTTGGTATTCATAGGGAGTAGATAAACGATTACTTATGAATCGCGTATAAATCTTTTCCTACTTTGTCGAATCGAGAAGTGTTTTGGAGAGAAAGTAATATCGTATTTTTCTTTACCATGCGCTGCTTTAATACTTCTTCTACGAGTTCTTGTTTTGACATAGGCTTTGTTGCTTTTGCAAGAATTGATTCTAGTACGTCTGCAACTGTTCCTGCCATGTAGCCCCATTCTTTGAGCCCGTATAATCCTCGGCCAACAAGTACGAAGCGACCGTCTTTGATAAGTTCGTTATGTACTGTTTGAGGATTTGCCTTCTTTTGATCAAAAGAAGCATCGTTGATCATTGTTGTAATGTCTCTAAAATGCGCAGGCTTTCCATTTCGGCGAAGTACGGCGAATGCCTTGTCTCCCACGCCTCGTGGAGAGGTTTCTGCCCACCCGATAAGGCCCCAATCGCCAAATGCGGTAGGAGAAACGTGTTTGCTTGCCTTAAGTGCAGCGCGAATATGGGAATCAGAAACATTTCCGTTCAATCGTTTGCTGATTTGCTCGATTAATTCAGGAAGTGAAATTGGCGCGTTCTTTTCCTTTAAGATTTCCATTGCTGCAAGTACGATTGCTTCTATCTGGTCATGAAGAGATTCTTCGTGTTTCCAATGAGTTTCAAACAGCGCGTTTGGCTGGTTTGATGAAAAATGAGGAATGATCGTAAGGTAGAAATGGAGCGTATGAGGAGATACGTTAGCGTTTGTTTGATTGTTCACTACTTCAACTGCATGAGCTTCTGCCATTAATCCGCCATGATCTTTAAACACGTTGGTAAGGAGGTTTTCGATGCTTGTAAACAAATCTCGCATAAGGGTTAATTCCTTTTTTGCGTTTGCTTCAATCTGGCGTACTCGTTCTCGGGTAATGCCATATTCCTTTCCGATGCTTTCTAGGGTTTCTTTTTCATCTTTTCCAAGCCCAAAACGACGGACAATAATGTCGCGAGAACGTTCGTCGAGTGCCTGAAGGGCAGCATCAGTAAGTTCTGCGAATTTGACCGTTGGGGCTTCCTCAATTGAAGCTTCTGTATTCATAAAATCTTTTTAGCATATGAACTAAAACTTGTCAATATGTACCTCGTACGTGCATGTATGACGTATCACTGTACTTTATATACCGATATTTGTCCAATATGCCCTGAGGGGCTATTTGTCAGCCCTTTTTGACACTTTTACGAATTTTGGAATCAAGCGCGCCTGCGCTAAAAATGATTGCGGCGCTTTGCTGCAAAACAGGCTTCGTGAGGCTTAAAATTGCATCAATAAGCTCTTTTGCCATGTTTTCGCCTTGTTGTACATATAAGGACTTCTTTCCTTGTTCTGTTAGTTTTTTATGCAGCAAAAGGGCATCATCTGACTTTTCATGGTCTCTCCCCTCTGGCACGAATGGCTCGGTAATAATGACTGCGTCGGCAGAAGAGAGCGCACTGGCAAATTCGGCAAAGAATGTTTGTAATCGAAGGGGCATGTGGGGTTCGAATACGGCAACAATAAAGGAATCTGGATACACTTCCCGTGCTCCGGTAATAGTTGCAGCAAGTTCTGCGGGATGATGACCGTAATCCGACCGAATATCGCACATCCCTAGCCTCCCTAGTAATTCAAATCTACGGGATAGCCCCGGGAATGATCGCAATGAAGTAATTGCGCTTGCTCGATGCACTCCGAGTTTTTCCGCAATTGCCACTGCGAGTGCGGCATTCATTCGCATATGGTTTCCGGGAAGAGGGACAGTAATACCTTCGGTATGTGTGCTTGCAATAGTGATAATGCGCTCCTCTTCTGGCCATGAAATGTTTGGATGAGCGTCTTTTTCTGTTTCGGGAATGGCGAGAAGGCCATCTGGGGAAAGTTTTGATAAAAATTCTTCGTACGCTTTTTCTACGTCTTCTATTGAAGAAAATGCATCAGGATGATCGAAATCAATGGAGGTAATAATAGCGTGATGTGGGGATAGCTCAAGAAAGTGCTTTCGATATTCATCGGCCTCCACAATAAAGTATTCCCCTCCACCAAGCTTTGAGTGATTTCCTTGAAGCCATGGGAGTGATGCGCCTACTAAAATGGTCGGATCCATTTTGGCTTCTGTGAGTATATGTGCCAAGAATGCAGTAGTAGAGGATTTTCCGTGAGTTCCTGTTATTGCGATTGTTTTGTATTGTTTTGAAAATTCTCCAAGAGCAACATGGTAGGGCATTTGCTGCACGCCTTGGTTTTCTGCCGCAATGCGGAGAGGATGATCGGCATTTACGGCATCGCTATACACAAGGCGATCTGCTGTAGGAAGTGCTGTTAGCGCATCTGCATACGGTACAAGAGATAGCTTAGGGTTATCATCAAATCCAATAATAGCCTCTCCACTTTCTTGGAGAAGGTGTGCCAAGCCCTTCATGCCGGAGCCGCCGATGCCAAGAAAAATCGATGTTTTCATGTGCTTAGGTATAGCCTATTTCTTCTTTGGGCGAAAGCCGCTTGCGAGTTGGAATGTAAGTTTTGCAATATCGAGCGCTGAGTTTGGGAAATCAAGTGCGGCTAGATTATTGGAGAGTGTTTGCTTAAGGCTTGGATCCGAAAAGAGTCTCATCACGCTTTGCTCGAGTAAGTGGGGGCTAAGGTTGTTTGGTTCAAGCACAAGCGCTCCTCCGGACGCTTCGAATGCGAGAGCGTTTTTTCGCTGGTGATCGTTTGCTGCGCTATCGAGAGGAATAATAACGGAAGGAATGCGCAAGTGGGCGATTTCCGAAAGGCTGCTTGCCCCCGCGCGGGAGACGGCAATGTCTGTTGCGAGTAATGCTGTGCTCATTTTTTCTGCTAAGTACGGGAAGGGCTTATATAGATCTTTTCGAGAAGACTTCGCAATAAATTCATTGGCAACTTTTACAACGGCATCGTGGCCCGCCTCCCCAGTAATATGGATAACAGCCATTTTTTCTATAATAGTAGGCAGAATTGCAAGGAGCGCCTCATTGATTTGTTGTGCCCCTTGGCTACCCCCCATTACAAGAAGTATGGTTTCTGATTCTGGTAGCCCAAACGTTTTCTTTGCGTCTGCTTTGCCTTGTTTGTTCATCAGCACTCGAACAGGCGTTCCTGTTACAAATAGTTTGTATCCCCATTGCTGGAGGTATTCTCTTGATACTGCAAACCCAAGCGTGATAGCGGAAGCGAATCTCATGAGAGATGAATTTGCCGCTCCGGGGACGGCGTCTGATTCGTGGAGAATAATAGGGATTCTGTATAGTGTAGCTGCAAGTACGGATGGAATGCTGCCGTATCCGCCCTTACTTACAACGATGTCGGGCATAACCTGCCACATACGTATGATGGCGATGAGTATTCCGATCGGCAAAAACCAAAGTATATCAAGGATATTTAACGCTGAAGCGTACCTGCGCATTTTCCCGGAAGGAATGTGCCGTACTGGTACGCTATATTTTTTGAATAATTCATCGCTCGCCGGAGTCGTTACTCCAAAAAAATATATTTCTAAATGTTCTGGTTCAAGAAAGCTTGGCAAGGAAGATAGCTCTTGTTTGTAAGTTGCGCGAAGCGCCTCCACAATGGATTCAAATGGCATAATGTGCCCTCCTGTTCCTCCTCCTGTAAGTACAATTCGCATAGGTGGTTAATCGGTAGTATACCGCGAAATATTAAGAAGTACTCCTGATGCAAACAATATAGCCGTAAGCGCAGACCCTCCGTAGCTAATAAATGGCAGAGGCACTCCGGTTAATGGAGTGATTGCAAGTACGGAAGCAATATTCACAAACGCTTGGACAAGGATCCATGTGGTAATGCCAGTAGCAAGAAGTTTTCCAAATACATCCGGAGCCTTTTCTGCGATCATATACCCTCGGTATGCAATAAATAGGTATGCCGCAAGGACAAAAAGAATACGGAAAAATCCAATTTCTTCTGCAGTGACGGCAAATATAGTATCCCCCGCTGGCTCTGGCAGGTAGCTATATTTTTGGCGACTTCGCCCAAACCCCAACCCCCACAACCCCCCTGTTCCAACTGCAAGGAGTGCTTGATTGATTTGGTACCCGATGCCTTGTGGGTCTAGTTCAGGATGCAAATATACGAATAAGCGAGCAAGTCTGTATTGCGCCGTGCTTACGAGGAGGGAAAACGCAGCAGCACCGAGCAAGCCAATAAATGCCAAGTGCCGAATACGAAACCCAGCAGCAAATACCATAGCAAGCCCAATTGCGGTTGTAATAAAAAGTGTGCCGATATCAGGTTGAAGAATAATGAGCAGTGCAATGATTGTCATAATAATAAGGAACGGCAGCACGCTTTTCTTAAAGTCTTTTACATCTGCTCCCTTTTGCTCAAGGAGGGCAGCTAAATATAATATGAAAGCTAATTTTGTAACCTCGCTCGGCTGGAGAGTGACTGGGCCAATTGCAATCCATCGAGCAGCACCTCCTGATACAAGTTGTAGCCCGGGAACGAATACGAGAACTAATAAAACTAACGACCCTAATAATGCGGGGAGTGCTAGCGGGCGCAATTTTCTATAGGGAGTAAAAAATCCAATTAAGAATGCAATAATCCCAAAAAGCACGCCGTATACGAGTTGGTGTTTTAAAAATGAAAACGGGTCGTCTCGTATCTGATCTCCTAATACAGAAGATGCAGACCCGACCATCATGAGCCCAAATATCATGAGCCCAAATATCGTAATAAGCAGTAACGAATCAGCATGCTTTGGTGCAGAAGCCATATAGACCTAAGTATACACTAGTGATGCCTTGTTATTTCAGGTTTTCTACAGCTGTAATAAATGCGTTTCCGCGATCAAACTCATGTAAAAATAATCCAAAGCTCGTGGCCCCTGGCGAAAGCAGTACGCTATCTCCTTCTTGTGCCTTTGCGGAAGCTAGCGTAACAGCTTCTTCCATAGAAGATGCGTCGATAGACGGGATAGATACATGAGGAAGTATTTCTTCTTTCATGCGGTCTGTGGCTGTTCCGGGAAGCCAGATTAATTGTTGTACCGAAGAGGTGCTTATCGCCTTTGCGAGATCGTGGAATATAAGAGCCTTATCACTTCCTCCTAGAATCATAATAAGCGGAGTTTGTATGGCCTTCAGTGCTGCGATTGCTGCATCTGGCATCGTTGCTGCAGAGTCATTGATATAGCGCACTCCACCATGAGTTCGCACAAGCTGGAGGCGATGCATAAGCGGCTTCATTGTTTGCAGTGCAGCAACTGCTTGTTCGGGGGAGGCGCCTTCTAGGAGTGCAATGAAGAGTGCTGGCAATTTATTCCGTAGTTCGTGATCAGAAGTGTGCGGAATGTCTGAAAGTGGGCAGAGCGAAATATTTTCAGAAGTAAGCCGCGCAATAATCATTCCGCTTTCAATCCAAATTCCTTGCTTGTCAGAAAGTGCGGAGGTAGAAAACCAGTAGAGCGTGCTAGGCACATCTGCTTCCCACGTGCGCAGTATTTCATCATCCGCATTTAGTATGGCAATATCCTGCGCTGTTTGATTCGTAATAATGATTTTCTTTGTCGCAATGTATTCTTCAAACGATTCATACGTATTTAAATGGTCCCGATAGATAGACGTTACCACTGCAATATGAGGACTTCTTTTTATTTCACCGAGAGCCTCAAGGCGCCAACTGGATAATTCAAACACAACAGGGCTTTCGGGAGTGATGGCATTAAGCATTCCAAGCGGCGATACTCCATCTATTCCGACTGCAACTGTTTTTGAATTAATGGTTGAAAGTACGGTTGCAATTGCAGTCGAACAGGTAGTTTTTCCTTTTGATCCGGTAATTCCTATAACGTGCTTGCTTGGGCTGTGCTCAAAAAATAAACTGCTATCCATTGCAACAGGAATATTTTTTTCACGAGCCAGTGTTAACAATTCCGATGTTCGCGGTACGGCCGGGTTTCGAATAATAAGATCTGCATGCGCTACATCTTCAGGCGTATGCCCTCCTAAGTGATAGGTAATATTCGGAATTGAAGATAGTTTGGCAACAGACTCCGCAAGTTCTTCTTCGGTTTTCTTATCCGTAACAGTAATAATTGCCCCCTGTTGTGCAAGCCACGTAATTGTTCCAATCGCTCCTCCATGAAGCCCAAGGCCAATAACGAGTACTCGCTTGCCAGAAAGGGAAAGTGTCATAGGTGTATTCGATACTACCCCATTCCAAGCAGGCCTACTACAAGCCCTATTCCTGCAGATACTGCAGATATAATCCAGAATCGCATCGTGACTTTCGTTTCGGGCCAGCCGAGCGCTTCAAAGTGATGATGAAGCGGAGCGGATAAAAGCACTTTTCGTTTAAATAGTTTTTTGGAACATACCTGCGCAATTACGGACAGGGATTCGAGCACAAGAGGAAACGCAATAATCGGAAGTACGAGCGCGGAATTTGTAAGCATGGCAATTACTCCGAGTGTTGTCCCCAGGCTCATGGCTCCGGTGTCTCCCATAAAAAATCGTGCAGGATATACGTTAAACCATAAGAAAGCCAAAATGCCTCCTGCGATTGCAGAGCAGAACATCGCAAGCTCTATTCTTCCCATTGCGAAAGATAGCGCAGTGTATGCACTAAATGAAAAGAGCAGCATGCCTCCAGCAAGGCCGTCTAAGCCGTCTGATTCGTTTACGGAAAATGCAGTAGAGATAATAACAAGCATAAACAGCGGAATATACCACCAACCAATTTCAAAGTCTCCTACTCCGGGTACGTGGATTAAGCTCCAGTCTAACTTCGTGTAAAACCACCATGCGCCAAGTGCTGCAACCGCAGTATATAAACCGATTCGGTGTTTCATTCGCAAGCCTCCGCCGTTCGGCCCAAGCCCTCGTACATTTAAGAAGTCATCTACAAGCCCAACCATTGCTGCTACCAACAGTGCACCTAATGGCAATAATGTTTGTGGGCGCGTAAGAAAGTTTAAGCTAAAGAAAAAGTTTGTCGGAAATAATTCTTTTAATATCCAGAACAAAACAGCAAGCATAGTGACAGTTCCCCAGATAATAATTCCTCCACCAACGGGGGTTCCTGCTTTTTTTGCATGAAGACGAGAATACAGCGGAGTGTTGCCGGTATTGCGAATATTTTTTTCAAATCGATACACAAAGAGCAAATTTGTAAGCGCGGGAGTAAGTGCGAAGGCGGCCAAAAACGTCAGCGTGCCGATGCCGAGCACCCGAACAACGCTCATTACAAGGGTTGGATCTGAAAAAGCAATCATTGCCATGTATAGTTCCTTACTACCCACTCTACAACAGTCTTCATGTCATGGAAACGGTTATCGCTCCCCAATACTACGGCCCCTATTTTTTGGCCGTCTCTTCCTAGGGTAATGATGGCAAGGTTCTCCTTTGCGCCCAATGTATAGCCGGTCTTTCCTGCCAGTATAGTAAGATACGTGCCAATTAACTCATCGGTAGAAATAAATTCTCTCACTACCCCTTCTTCTGTTACAAGCTGCCCTTTCTGCTGGGATAGGTATGGGCGAAGCACGGGGTCTTCGTACGCTAGGGTAAGCATTTTCATTACATCTTGCGCAGTGGAGTGCTGTTCTCCGCCTTGCAAGCCAGTTGAATTTGCGAGCTTGGTATGAAACAAGCCTTTCCGAGCGGCGTATTCGTTTGCATATTGCACAAATGCGCTTTCGGATCCTTTTGCTGCTATTGCAAGTGTAACCATTGCATCGTTTGCGGAAGGCACCAGGCTTGCCTCAAGTAATTCTTTTACCGAAGCATGCTGGCCTACCGGAAGCTTTACGTGCACACCTTGGGATTGGATTTTTTGTACCTCTGGAGGAATTTCAACAACGGTCGATGTTTTTGGGAGTAGTTCTCGAACTACGAGCGAAGAAAGCAATTTATTAATACTCGCGACCGGGCGTTCCTTATTGCTCGACTTATCGTACAAAATTGTGCCGGTGGCAACGTCCCACACAAGCGCGGAATCCGCCGTTAATGCAACGTCTATAGATTCGCCAGTTTTTTTAGGAATGGTCGTTGTAGGGGCGCTTTCCTCTGTTTCCGGTGTGAGCGCGTATGGAATACAGGAATACACTGGTTGGCCGACAATTGCGCAGCCCAACACGGCTGCAATGGCGTTAAGTGCGGAAATCATGAGGTGGGGTTTGTGATATGGGAAAGGTTTTCGTTTGTAGAAAGTTCTGCAAAGCTCGGGAGCTGCTCCCTCTCAGATATTCCCATGTGCAAAAGGAATTCTTCCGTTACATCGTACTGCACGGCTTTGCCGGATGATCGTATTTGCCGGATGAATCCGCGGGTAAATAGTTGTCGTACCATACGGCGGGAGTCTACTCCGCGGATTGCGTCTATATCGAAGCGTGCAATCGGTCCTCGGTACGCAATAATAGAAAGTGTTTCCATTGCCGCTTTGGAAAGCTGTTCTGCCTGCGTATTTGTAAACTGTGCAAGAAATTCTGAAACAATCGGGTTTGTAGTTATCTGCGCATGCGTATCGGAAATAATAATAGCGATGCCGCGGTCTTCGTAATGCTTCTGCAGGCCTTGCAAAGTTGATATAACTTCCGCTTCTGATAGTTTAGTAAGTTCCGCTAAATCAGAAAAAGGCACTGCTTCGCCGGCAGTGAATAATAATGCTTCTAACTGAGCAGATGGCGTACTCATGTTTTGTGTATGACAAGTGTACCAAACGCCTCCGATTGTTCCAGGCGCACTTCTTGATTACGAGCCATTTCAAGCACTGCTAAAAAAGACGCCGCCTGCTCTTGGGCCGTTGCTCCTTGCACGGTGTCTTGAAAGGTAATCTTTGCAACTTGCGCCAGGCGTTCCTTAAAGAGAGTAAATAGTTCCGAGAGCGATCTGCCCCGCCGAGAAGTCAGGTGGGCCTTCGGCTGCGGAAGTGGAATTTGTTGTATTTTTGCTTTCAGTATATCCGCAAGTTCTTGGGGTGTAATTGTCTGCATTTCGGAAAAATTTTGATAGGTTGTAACTTCCCCTTCTCCAAAAAAGTGTGCAGGCAGGAGGCGATGCGTATCCCATAATTCGCCTACGCGCTCCGCTGCTTTTCTGTAGCGTTCATATAATTGAAGGTGCTCTTCGAGGTTTGCAATTTCTTCCTCTTCTTCTGTTTTGAGCTGTGGCAGTATTTGCCGTGCCTTTATTAAAAGCAGCGTAGATGCCACCACGATAAACGAAGCGATCGTTTCCGGAGGGAGCGTGTGCTGTTCCATGTATTCAATAAAGGAATCCGTTAGGCTCTCGAGTGAAATGCGTGATATATCTACGCGCTGTTTTTTTGCAAGCTCAACGAGCAGGTCATATGGCCCTTCAAACTGATCTATTTTTACTTCCGGCAAAGTGTGCGCCATAAAATGCGTACGTAAAACTTATGCGTGCGTGGGAAGGCTCTGTCCTCGAAATTTCCAAAAGTACTTGAATGCAGATTTTATATGTTCGCGGGTTGGGCGGTTCGTAAGAATGCCAAGTAGCGCACCGCCTTCGCTACTGCGCTGATGAAAATGGGAAAATACTGCTTGCGGCACGTACGTTACCCGCCAGCCTTTCGCCCAGAATCTTCGGCACCAGTCCACGTCTTCAAAGTAGAGAAAGAAAAGCTCGTCCATTCCGCCGACTTGTTCGTATGCTTTTTTGCGAACCATGAGGCACGCGCCCATGAGCCAGTCCACATCTTTTTCTGATGCGTGGTCAAAATCTTTCATAAGGAATGTGCGAATTGCTTGTTTGCCGGTCGGAGTTTTTCCAAGGAATGTGCGGCGATAGAAAATCGTCATCGGTGTATAAAATCCGTAACAGGAATATTGGAGTTTTCCATTTGGAGAAATTAATTTTCCGCCAGCTATTCCCACATCGGGATTTTTATCCATAAACGCAACAAGATTATGTACGGAACCGGGCAGTGCGATCATGTCCGGGTTTAATACTAAGTAGTATGAACCTTTTGCAACGGCCAGTGCAGTATTTACGCCGGCTGCTAAACCTAAGTTTTCTTTATTCGCAATAACGGTAATTTCTGGGAAGTCGGAGCGAAGCATATACACGCTATCGTCTCCGGAATTATTATCTACTACGATGATTTCCGTTCCTTTCGGCAGGTCGTCTTTTAAGAGCGATTCCACAAGCGCGCGTGTTAATTGCCACATCTTATAATTTACGATGACTATTGACAATTTCATACAATAGGAGTATAATTGAGAGTTAGTGCCATATTGCGCTATCTTGTGCCAGATTGGCACAAAAACAGCAAAAAAACAAG
>CAZZHI010000014.1:0-4124 GCA_964654145.1 uncultured Candidatus Saccharibacteria bacterium | reverse complement strand
TTATCGAACATCTTGTGCATTCCGGCGAATGCTTCCCTCCATGCGGAAAATAGTGTTGAAGAAAACAGGGAAAGAATAAAGAGGATCAGCAGTCTCCCTGCAATGAACACACTATGAAATACTTCGTCTGCAAACGTCATATTTTTTGTGAGCATCCATATATAATTGCGAAGGGAAAGTTTTGTGCGGTTGTTTGCAATCCGCTCTGCAACGGTGCGTGGAGCTATTCCCCAATTAAACATTCCTCGCTTGCCCATAGTGCGCGCATGATGCCCAACAAGTACGGGAATGTATGCAACGTGCCATCCTGCACGGCGCAGGCGCCAGCCTAAATCGACATCTTCTTTGTATGCGAAGAAATCTTCGTCGAAGATTTCCGGGTGGGCAACTGCTTGTAGCGCTTCCATTCGGTACAGTCCGCATCCGCCCGTAACTGCAATTAGCATGGCCTTTGTATCGTATTGCCCTGCATCGGGCTCGTTGGCCCCGCGTTCTTTTCCGTTCAAGGAAAGTGTTTGAACAATTCCCGCAGAATCAATAACTCCCGAACGCCCTTTTCGGTACAGCTTCCCCTGCACTGCCCCAAGCTTCGGGTGCTTTTTCATTTCAGCAAGCAGCGCCTGTATACCATTCCACTGTAGGGCGATGTCTTGATCCAGCGTAAGAACAAACGGTGTGGTACAGCGGGCAAATCCTGCATTATGCGCTTTGGCAAAACCGGTATTGTGCTCAAATCGGAGAATGTCCGCATGGGGCAATATATCCATAATTATTTCAAGTGATGCATCCGTTGATCCGTTGTCTATGTATCGGATAATCACCTCTTCTTTTGGGAAGGTTGCGAGCACGCGCGCGGTCTCAACTAAGTGCATAGCGCCGTTCCAGCCAAGGAGTTGTATTGTGAGCTTGTCTTCCATATCCTTGTAGCACTATACACCTTTTCGCGTGGTATTATCATATATATGCAATCCGCACCTATTGTCATTCTTGCGCTCATAAACTCGGTGCTTGTAACGCTCTCGCAGCTCGCCCTTTGGCAGCGGAAGGAGTATCGAATTGACCGCATGGTTTCATATGTGAATTCTCCAGAAGGTTCGCTCGTGCGCCAATATGCTCCGCTTGGCGCTGGGGCATTATTGCTCCTCTCATGGATTGCTTGGTTTATGGCCCAGTATGAAATTGCAGAATATATCGCTATCGGAAGTATGCTAACGCTTCTTGTGGGGCATGGAATTCGCAGTATTCGCAAAGGGGTAATGCGCCCGGATTGGACATGGAGAGCAGTTGCTGTGCTTCTTCTTATATTTTTTTCCGCTTTTGCGAGTGTTTCGCTCATGATGCAGTACGGCGATGAGCTTGCACTCATGATGGCGACAATGCTGTTCTTCCTCCCTGCACTTGTTGCAGTGTGTGTGTTTGCTATTGCTATTCCTGCGCAATTGCAAAAACATCGCGCAGTATATAGTGCACGCAAGCTCCGCGAGCGGTTGCATGATCTTACGGTTGTTGGAATTACAGGAAGCGTTGGGAAGACTTCTACCAAAACATACCTTCTGCACTTGCTGGGGGGAGAATCAAAAAAAATACAGGCAACAAATAAGCATCGAAACTCTCCGTATGCAGTAGCATGCGATATGCTCGCTTCCCTTTCTTCTCAAACGCAAACCTATATTGCGGAAATGGGGGCATACACAAAAGGAGAGATTGCAGAATTAGCACAGCTTACAAAACCAAAAATCGGTGTGGTAACTGCAATTACAAACCAGCACGCTGCACTGTTTGGTTCCCTTGCTGCGCTTGCCAAAACAAAATGGGAGCTTGTCGATTCGCTTCCGGAAGATGGAATAGCTGTTTTAAACAAAGCGGACGATCAAGTAGTACGGCAAGCAAAGCGAACCAAGAAAAAAATCGTATGGTTTTCAACGGAAGGCGATGCGGATATTTCTGCATCAAATATTGTGCTGCGTCCTGATCACACCTCCTGCACGATTTCTATAGCGGGGGAAGAAAAAACTACCCAGCTTCCTATTATAAGCCGCGGGCAGCTTGTGCCGGTATTAGCTGCAATTGCGGTAGCTCATGAGCTTGGAGTTTCTGATACAAAAATATACGATCGCCTAGCAACGCTGCCTTCTCTTCCTCGTACAATGGAGCGGGTGTCTGGAAAAGCAGGAATCACCGTTATTGATGATAGTTATTCTGCGAGTGAAGCGAGTGTTGCCAACGCAATTGAATATCTCACCTCTCTGCCAAAAGGAGATGTGCGATTGGTGCTTGTGCCGATTATTGAATTGGGGCTAGAGGGGCACATAGTTCATGAGCGAATCGGAAAGCTCCTTTCTAAAACGAACCTTCGCGTATTTGTGTATGGCAATGCGTATGCAAGCGATATAGCGCGCGGAATTGGGAAAAAATCGAGCGTGAATATTTCGTGGGTTACGGACGCAAAAAAACTTGTTGATGTGGTATCTGCCGATATAACTTCCTCTACTACTATTGCACTAGAAGGCCGAGTACCCGCGTTACTTCGCGAGGTGTTGTTATGAAGCGTCCGATTGCAATATCGCTATCTCCTAACGCTTCTTCGGAAGACGTTCGCTTAGCACGCCATTTATTGTTTGTGCATTCCTATTGGAATGATCGCAAGGCGCTTTCGCGCGCTGCGGAAATGCTTGCAGTACGTTTTCCTCGAAATTTTGTAACACTTGCATCTTCCGGACGCCAAGCGCTGTATGATTTGTTAAAGTCTTTTGGAGTTGGTCGTGGAGACGAAGTTATTATTCAGGCGTTTACGTGTATTGCAGTTCCGGAACCAATTTTGTGGCTTCATGCAAAGCCCGTGTATGCAGATATTGCCGATGGTTCATATAGCATTGATCCGGAGCAGGTTCGGGAAAAAATAACCCCAAACACAAAAGCGATTATTCTCCAGCACACATTCGGTATTCCCGGGCCGATAGAAGAAATTCTCGCACTGGCAAAAGAGCATAATATTGTTGTTATTGAAGACTGCGCTCATGCGCTTGGTGCAACGTACCAAGGAAAGCCGCTCGGGACATTCGGGGATGGTGCTATTTTGAGTTTTGGGCGCGATAAGTGCGTATCGTCCGTATTTGGAGGCGCGACATTGGTAAAAGATAAAACTCGCCTCCATGCGCTTCAGGCTATGCAGCAAGCCCGCAAGCTTCCTTCGAAACCATGGGTAGCGCAGCAGGTATTCCACCCGGTATTTTTCTCGTTTATCCTCCCGCTCTATTTTTGGCATGGAGTTGGAAAAATGCTTCTTGTGCTTGCGCAAAAACTGAACCTTATCAGTAAAGCAGTTGCGCCCGAAGAGCGCGCAACGAGTCGCCCATCCCATTTTTGGTATTCGTATTCCCCCGCGCTCGCGCTCTTGCTTATAGAGCAACTAAAGCGCTTGGATGCAGATACGCTGCGCCGCAAAGAAATCGTGCGGCGGTACCAAGCAGAGATTATGAGCATTTCTGCGAAAGAAAAAACGTATACAGAAGGCGCCTGCTATCTTCGCTTCCCTATCCGTACTCCTCACGCAAAACAAATACTGTTAGATGCGCGTGCACATGGCATGTTGCTTGGCGATTGGTATGATGCCCCGCTCGTGCCTGGCGCTTCCAACATGCAAGCGTTCGGTTACATACAAGGATCCTGTCCTCGCGCAGAAGTAGTAGCAAAAGAGATAATAAATTTGCCAACATACAGTGCACTTAGCGATAATCAAGTTACGAAGATTATTGATTTTATGAATTCATATGGAAATTCGTAAAGTAGGAAGCAAGGAAGAATGGAATTCTTTTGTGTTGGGCCTCGCGCCCAATACCTTTTTGGAGTCTTGGCAGTGGAAGCGCGTGCAGGAAAGAGACGGCGAAGCTACTGACGCACTTGGGTTTTATCAAGATGGCGCCTTGGTTGCGGTTGCTTTGCTTATACTAGTTGGTGCTCGCCGCGGATCGCACTATCTGTGCCCGCATGGGCCGATTGGAACTGCAGACATGAAGCAGGTTCTTGAACTGCTTATTTCCTATTGTGCCGAGCATTCAGCGGAAGATGGGGCAGTCGCGCTGCGCATTGCACCATTACTTTCTAATACTGCAGAGAACGCTTCT
>CAZZHI010000013.1:0-19468 GCA_964654145.1 uncultured Candidatus Saccharibacteria bacterium | reverse complement strand
AATCCCCCGAACGATATTCGTTCGAGGGATTTTTTATCTTTGTATAGAGCCGTTTATTTGACTATTACACAGGTATGTATTAAATTAGATAATTGCTATGCAAACTATCGACATCATCATCCCGGTAATGAACGAGGCTCAGAATGTTGCTGAACTGTGTCGGCGTATTAATGAGGCATTTTTGAGGGAGGATTGGGAGTATCGATGTATTTTTATCGTTGATCGTTCAACTGATGGGACGTTTGAGGCGATCGAAAAACTATCTTCAATATATCCTATTATAGTGCGTCATAAACAGGGTAAGCCTGGCAAGGCATATTCTATATTGGAGGGCGCAGCGCTTGCCGAGAGCGAATATGTAGTAATGATCGATGGTGATTTACAGTATCCCCCTGAAGCAATTCCTGACATGCTCCGCCTCACTCCTAAGCACGGAGTTGTGATTGCAGAGCGAAAGGTGCGAGAGGGTAGTTTTCTTCGACGTATTATTTCCCTTTGTGGCGCATATATTGTAGGAAAGTTGTTGCTTCGCCTAGTCTACGACATTCAGTCTGGGTTAAAAGTATTTCGCCGAGACATTCTTACTCATATTGATCCGTTTTCTGTATACGGATGGTCAATAGATATTCCGCTTCTTCATACTGCTCGTGAATTGGGGCATAGTATTGGAGTAATTCCGATCGTATTTGCGCATCGCCAAGAAGGTTCTTCAAAGGTGCGATTTCTTTCTACTACGAGTCAAATTATTTTAAGCGCATTAGCAACGAGGCTTGCCGGGAGAAAAGTGTATTTCTTGGGCGGGCATAGCGAGGGTTCTATGATGGGCGCGAGCATTGCTCACAAGGGTAAAAATTTTACGACCCACTCAACGCTCCATCATACGCAATCCGCCATTCGGACATTTACGTGGCAACAGAAGGCGTTTATCTTTGCTCTGTTATTACTTGCCGCATACGGGTTTATTGTTGCGCCCCTCTCTACCGCGATTGCTCTAGTTGGAATATTAACAGCTGTGTACTGCATAGATGTTCTGTTTAATTTTTTTATTGTCATGAGAAGTCTTAGTACTTCTGTGGAAATCGTTGCAACGAGCGAGGCGTTATCGACTATCGATGAGTCAGAGTTGCCTGTGTATTCTGTGCTGTGTCCATTGTATAAAGAGGCTGCGGTATTACCGCAGTTTATTGAGGCGATGGATAAGCTTGATTGGCCAAAAGAAAAATTGGAAGTCTTGCTGTTATTAGAGGAAGATGATACGGAGACGGTTGCCGCAGCAAAAGAAATGGGTTTGCCGAGCCATATGCGTATCGTTGTTGTTCCGCACTCTAACCCGAAAACAAAGCCAAAGGCGTGCAATTACGGTCTTTCGGTTGCCAGTGGAGAATACGTGGTTATTTATGATGCGGAAGATAAGCCAGAGCCTTTGCAGCTTAAAAAAGCATACCTTGCGTTTACTCGGTATCCGAATAAGGGCGGTATATGCTTGCAGGCAAAGCTAGGATATTACAATACGAATCAGAATCTTTTAACGAGGTTGTTTTCTGCAGAATATGCATTGTGGTTTGATCTTGTATTGCCAGGGCTACAATCAATTGGCGCTATTATTCCCCTTGGCGGAACGAGTAATCATTTTTATAAAGGTGACTTGCAGATACTTCGCGGGTGGGACCCATTTAATGTAACGGAAGATTGTGACTTAGGAATACGTTTATTCCTTGCTGGACTTAAAACAGAGATTATTGATTCTGTTACGTACGAAGAAGCAAACAGCCATCTTGGAAACTGGATTCGTCAGCGATCGCGATGGATTAAGGGGTATATGCAGACGTACCTTGTTCATACTCGAAAGCCAATTCAGTTTGCTGCTCGGCACGGTTGGCATACGCTCATATTCCATTTAGTGGTTGGGGGGAAGATCGCGTTCATGTTTATTAATCCGTTTTTATGGATTGCTACGATATCGTATTTTGCGCTTCGATCAATTGTGGGTCCTACTATCGAATCATTGTACCCACCGATTATTTTCTACATGGGAGCCTTTTCGTTGGTGTTTGGAAACTTTTTGTTCTTGTACTACTACTTGCTTGGATGCGCGAAGCGCCAGCACTGGGATCTTATGAAGTATGTATATGTGATTCCGTTCTACTGGCTTTGCATTAGTATCGCCGCATTGCGAGCGCTCTTTCAATTAATCTTCAGTCCTCATTTTTGGGAAAAAACTCACCATGGGCTCCATTTAAAAAGTGCAACACCTTCTGTTCGGAGCGGGCTTTTAGGTGGGGGCATCCTTGTTGTGGCGGTTGGAATAAGCAGCGTATTTCAGTTTTTATATAATGCGTATTTAGGGAGAGTGTTGTCGCTCGAAGATTTCGGGCTCGTTTCATTTATTGGAAGCCTCGTGCTTCTTGCATCTATTATTTTTGGAGGCTTGGCAACTACGGTAAGTCATCGCGCCGCAGAGCTCTTTGGGCGTCGTAAAGGAGTTGCGAATTTGCGATGGTGGATTCGTGCGCAAATTGCAGTTCTTCCTGCAACGCTGCTCGCTACTGCCATTTGGATTGGGTTTGCTCCATTGTTCCAGCATATATTTCATGAGGACAGTACATTGCCATGGCTTCTTATTTCTCCTATTTGGGTATTGGGGACTGCGGGCGCAATAACGTATGGATTATTATCTGGAACGATGCGGTTTGGCACCCTTGCGGCCATGACAGTACTTGAAGCTGGAATGAAGTTTACGCTCGCGGTGGTCTTCGTTGTGTTCGGCCTTACTGCATGGGTGTACGGAGCTGCCCCTGCAGCAATGGCTATTTCATTAGTATTTGGATGGGTCGCTGTTATGGTTTCTTCTGCTTCTGCGCCTAAAGCCGTTGCCGTACCTCGCACGGGAATTTCCCGCCGTTTCTTGGGAACGGCTGTATTGGGACAATTAGCCACTGTCGCGCTTTTGACCCTCGATGTTATTTTGGCAAAATATTACTTACCTGCGGATGCCGCGGGGAATTATGCACTTCTTTCATTGGCGGGGAAAATGGTGTTCTTTCTTGGAGGATTGTGCGGACAGTTTATTACTCCGCTTATTAGCGAGCGAGAAAGCAAGGGGGAAAATTCAAGTGCTCTGTGGATTCGTCTTTTTTCTGCCGGAGTTCTTTTGTTGGGAATTGGCGTTGTAGCGTTTGGAGTTTTTGGTCACGTTACAATACCGATATTGCTTGGGCCTCGCGCTGAAGCTGTTGTTCCTGTATTGCCGATATACACTCTCGCAATGGGCTTTTTCGGTATTACTACGCTTCTTGCAACGTATCATCAGGCAAGAAAGCATTATGTGTTTTCTCTTAGCGTGTTTATTCTTACGCTGACTCCGATACTCGGCATTATATTTTTTCATGACAGTGTCGCAAAAATAGCAGAGGTTATGCTCTTCTCTTCTGTTATTAATTTAGGAATATCTGCCATGTTGCATGAATGGATTGTGTATTCCGATAGCAAGAAAAAAGAATTATCAACTGTAAAAAAAAATGAGAAAAAACGCATTCTGATTCTCAATTGGCGCGATACAAAGCACGTATGGGCGGGCGGAGCTGAGGCGTATGCGCATGAGCTTGCCAAACGCTGGGTTCGTATGGGGCATGAGGTTACGCTATTTTGCGGAAATGATAAGAAAAATCCTCGGAGGGAAGTAGTAGATGGTGTTCGTGTGATTCGCCGAGGGGGTTTTTACCTGGTGTATTTTTGGGCATTTGTATATTACATGCGATATTTTCGTACTGGGTGTGATGTGATCGTTGATTCGGCAAACGGCATTCCTTTTTTTACTCCATTGTATGCTACGCAGCCTAAATATCTTCTTATCCATCATGTACATCAGGAAGTTTTTCGTAAGAGTTTGCGACCACCGTTTTCGTGGCTTGCAGTCTTTATAGAAGCTCGCATTATGCCGTTGGTGTATCGCAATACTCCGCTTATTACAATTTCCCCTGCTTCAAAGGCGGATATTATAGATCGAGGCCTTACAAAACAGGATCCTGTAATTGTATACGGCGGTGTAGATACGTCGCTCTATACTCCTGGTATAAAGAGCAAGCACCCTCTTGTTCTTTGTCTTGGAAGATTGAAGGAGTACAAAAGCGTTCCGGTGTTTATTCGTGTGGCAAAAAAGATTTTACAAGACATGCCCTCGGTAGAATTTGTTATTGCTGGCGATGGAGAAGAAAAACAAGCTCTGATGGCGCTTGTCAAAAAACTGAAGCTAGAAAAACATATTACGTTTACTGGCGCGGTAACCGAAGAAGAGAAAGTACGCCTCTATCAGCGTGCGTGGGTGTTTGTAAATCCTTCGCTTATGGAGGGTTGGGGCATGACGACCATTGAAGCAAACGCGTGCGGAACTCCGGTTGTTGCTTCTAATGTCGGGGGCCTCAGAGATTCGGTTTATAATTTGCATAGTGGGTATTTGGTTCCATACGGAGACGTTGATGTATTTGCGCAGCGTATTATGGAACTTCTTCAAGATGACGATACGCGAAATCGCATGTCAGAAGAGGCTACTGCCTGGGCTCGGAACTTTGATTGGGATAAAAGCGCGGAAGACTTTTTAGGGTTATTGCTATGAATAGTTCATTGTCTGTAACGATTGCGATTCCAACGTGCTACGGCGGAGCATCGTTGCTTTCCGCATTGAAAAGTGTTCAGACTGCTGCGCACAAACATGCTGTTACCTATATGGTTGTCGCCGACACTATTCCTCTCGAGCAGCATATTTTAGATGAGCTTTTAGCTTTAGGGGTTGTTGTAACACAAAACTCAACACGAAGCAGTCAGCTTTCAAAGTTAAAGCAGATGATTAAGGTGTGTACTACTGACTTATTTATTTTTACGCATGATGATATTGTATTTGACCCTCATGCGCTTTCTGCAATTTTGCGTACTTTTGAAACATATCCAGAAACAACTCTTGCTTGCAGTCGCGTTCTGCCTGCTCCAGCAACTACGTGGTTTGAAGCTATTCTTGCTTCAGGATCTGCTATTGCGTATCGGATAGGTGAGCAGTGGAATAGGGGAGATAATTATTTATTAGCCAATGGCCGATGTATTGCATTTCGTACGGAAGCTCTGAAAAAGCTTTCTATCCCTGATACGATCGTAAATGGAGACGGTTGGTTTTATATAGCAAACAAGCTATCTGGCGGTGTATTTCGTTTTGCTGGCGATGCGATTGTATACACGAAAAGTCCGCAAACACTCTCTGAGCATATGCGCCAAAGCAGCAGGTTCCAGTACTCTTACGAGGAATTATCAGGATATTTTAGCGCCGCAGATATATCGGAAGAATATAATATTCCAGTAGTTCTTATGGTCCGGAGTTTTTTGCAGGAGTTCTTTGTTCGCCCTCTTTTAACTGCATGTTATATGGCAGTAATGCTGTATTCCCGTATGTATAAACCGCCGAAAGACGGGTATGCTACGACGCTTTGGCAAGTGGACGCTTCAACGAAATAATATTGACAGATATGCATAAATATATGATATTTAGTAGTTGGTCGAGTTATCATTCTTTTATTTAACGTATTTTGTATGAAAGTTGTTATTTTAGCTGGAGGGTTAGGTACTCGCCTGAGCGAAGAGACGGGGGTTCGACCAAAGCCGTTGGTCGAAATTGGCGGAAGGCCAATTCTTTGGCATATTATGAAAACTTTTTCTGCTCACGGATTAAACGATTTTATTATTTGTGCGGGGTACAAGGGGTACATGTTGAAGGAGTATTTTGCTAACTATAGCCTTCATCAGTCGGATGTAACCTTTGATGTTGCTAAGCATACTCATGTTATTCATAAAAGTGATGCGGAACCATGGCGCGTTACCGTTGCTGATACTGGGGAGGGTGCTATGACAGGCGGGCGACTCAAAAGAATCTCTCAATATTTGGACGGTGAGACGTTTTGTATGACATACGGAGATGGAGTTAGTGATATTAATGTTAAAAAGTTGATTGATTTTCATAATGCTCATGATGGCCTTGCAACGCTAACAGCAGTTCAGGCTCCTGGTCGGTTTGGAGCATTTACATTGCCCGATATAGAAACAAAAATAGACAGTTTTCGGGAAAAGCCATTGGGCGATGGGGCCTGGATTAATGGAGGGTTCTTCGTGTTAGAACCAGAGGTTTTGAACTACATTAAGGACGATCAAACTACATGGGAGCAAGAGCCGATGAAGCGCCTTGCCCACGAAGGCCAATTACATGCATATCGACATGATGGATATTGGCAGCCAATGGATTCTTTACGAGACAAGAATGTATTAGAGGAACAGTGGGCTACGGGCAATGCTCCATGGAAGGTTTGGCTATGAGCGATGTGTTTTGGAGAGGTAAGACGGTGCTCGTAACGGGGCATACTGGCTTTAAAGGAAGTTGGCTAACCTTGTTGCTTCATGGAATGGGTGCTCGGGTTGTTGGGTATAGCTTGGCGCCTTCAACGCAGCCAAATTTATATACTCTTGCGGGTGTTGATGAGCTTTGTGAGAAATCTTACATTGCGGATATTCGTGATGCTGATGCGCTAAAGAAGGCGTTTCTTGAAACAAGGCCAGATATTGTTTTGCATTTAGCTGCACAGCCATTGGTTCGGCAGTCGTATAGAGACCCCGTAGAAACATATACCACCAACGTTATAGGCACCGTACATGTTTTAGAGGCTCTTCGCGAAACACCGTCTGTTCGAGTCTGTGTGGTTGTTACTACTGACAAGTGTTATGAAAATCGAGAGCAGGACTACGCATATTGTGAAAGTGATCCCCTCGGTGGCCATGACCCATACAGCAGCAGCAAGGCGTGCGCTGAGATTGTTGTAGCTGCATATCGCCGTTCTTTTTTTGAAGGAGGAGTAAGTGTTTCTACGGCTCGCGCTGGAAACGTAATTGGCGGTGGAGACTGGTCCGAAGATCGGCTTATTCCCGATGCCGTGAAAGCTTTTATCGCTGGCGAATCGTTCTCTGTTCGTAACCCAAAAGCAATTCGGCCTTGGCAACACGTATTGGATCCGCTTGTGGGATACCTTCAGTTGGCGGAGAAGCAGTGGAATAGCCCAGAAGAATATTCTCGAGCTTTTAATTTTGGCCCTGACCCAAAGCATCGAGTGGAAGTTCGCGAAGTCGCAGATATACTAGCTCAATCCTGGGGCGAGGGTGCTCATTGGGAGGCGATGGATAGTAGGGAGGATGCTCCTCATGAAGCAGCTCAGCTTGCGCTTGATATATCGCAAACTTGCGAACATGTAGGATGGAAGCCTCGATTTTCATACCAAGAAGCTATTACGAGAACAGCTCTTTGGTATAAAAAACTTATAAAAAATCCAGTCGCTGCTCGTACGCTCTGTGAAGAAGATATTAATTTATATTATACATCTCTATGAATAAGCTCTGTCGTTTTTGTGACAACCCATTAACACATACATTTGTTGATCTTGGTATGTCGCCAGTTTCAAATGATTATATTGCTCCTGGTCAGGAAAATGCTATGGAGCCGTTTTATCCATTGCATGTATATATTTGCGAAAAATGCTTTTTGGTTCAGATACCCGCACACCAAAAGCGTGAGGATATTTTTACCGAAAGTTACGCATACTTTTCTTCGTTCTCTACTTCTTGGCTCCAGCATGCGAAGCAGTATGTTGATGCGATGATGAGTAGGTTCACATTTAATTCCAAGAGTCTTGTAGTAGAGATTGCGAGTAACGATGGGTACCTTCTTCAGTATTTCAAAAATCAAGATGTGCCAGTTCTCGGAGTTGAGCCGTGCAGAAACGTTGCTGAAGCTGCGGAAAATATAGGAGTACCAACTCTTATACAGTTTTTTGGCGTTGATACCGCGAAACAAATGGTCGAGCGAGGGCAAGCAGCTGATCTGCTCCTTGGGAATAACGTAATTGCGCATGTCCCTGATGTAAATGATTTTGTGGGAGGCTTGAAAGTTCTGTTAAAGGAAAAAGGCATTATTACGATAGAGTTTCCGCACCTGATGCAGCTCATGAAAAATGGCCAGTTCGATACTATCTACCATGAGCATTTTTCTTATTTTTCGCTATTGGCTATTGAGCGCGTATTCGCTCACCACGGGCTTGTAATATTTGATGTTGAGGAGCTTTCAACGCACGGAGGATCTCTTCGAATATATGCGCGCCATGAAGAAAATTCTGATTTGCCGGTAGCGGATAGAGTGCAGGGTATTCATGAACAAGAGAAGCAAGCGGGACTTCATGACCTAAAAACGTACACGGCTTGGGCTGCTCGAGTACATCTTGTAAAGCGAAATTTTCTTAGATGGATTTCTGAAGAAAAAAGTGCGGGGAAAACTATAGTAGGATATGGTGCTCCGGCAAAAGGCAATACGTTTTTGAACTACTGCGGAGTACGGAGTGATTTTATCGATTACACGGTAGATAGAAATCCGCATAAACAAAATCATTTGCTTCCCGGTACACATATACCTATTTATGCTCCTGAAAAAATACAAGAAACAAAACCTGATTTTGTGATTATCTTGCCTTGGAACTTGAAAGACGAGATTTCTGAGCAGATGAACTATATTCGGGAATGGGGAGGAAAGTTTGTAGTCGCTATACCTGATATTAAAGTTTGGTAAGTATGGAATTTGTCGAACAAGCATTGCAGGGGGTTTTTGTGATTGACATTGATCGTCAGGAAGATTCTCGTGGTTGGTTTGCGCGTTCGTGGGCTGAGGAAGAATTTGCTAGCAACGGGCTAGTTTCCCGTATTTCACAGTGCAGCATTTCGTATAACAAGAAGCAAGGAACGGTTCGAGGCATGCACTATCAGGCTGCCCCCCATCAGGAAACAAAGCTCGTGAGCTGTGTTCGCGGGTCGATTGCTGATGTCGTTGTTGATCTGCGCCCAGATTCAGATACATATATGAAACACATTACCCTTGAACTGTCTGCTCAGAATCATCGCATACTATACATTCCTGCTGGATGCGCCCATGGTTTTCAGACACAGGAAGATGAAACGGAAGTATACTATCAGATATCTACTCCATACGCTCCTGAATTTGCTCGGGGCGTACGGTGGGATGATCCTATGCTTACCATTTCGTGGCCTCTTCCTGTTACGGTTATAAGTGATCGCGATCAGCAATATCCCGATTTTACTAAAAGTTCTCACTAGTTCCCTATGATTACTGGAGAAGAAATACATAAATTTATACAAGAGTTATACCCTATCTCTCGAAGCTTGACTGGTAACGGCGTACGAGAGACGCTTGATCGTATCGCGACGCATATTCCTCTTGTCATGCATGAAGTGTCAACTGGTACCCAGGTTCTTGATTGGGTTGTTCCGAGAGAGTGGAATATTGTAGATGCCTATGTAAAAAATGAACAAGGAGATCGCGTTATTGATTTTAAAGCATCTAATCTGCACGTGGTTGGGTATAGTGTTCCCGTGAAAAAAACAATGACGCTTGCAGAATTACGGCCGCATCTTTTTTCTTTACCCGAATATCCTGATAGTATTCCGTATCGTACTTCTTATTATGATGAGTCTTGGGGATTTTGTTTGAGTCATAATGATCTTATGAAGTTATCAGAGGGAACGTATGAAGTATGCATTGATTCTAATCTTTCTGACGGCAGTCTTACGTATGGAGAATACGTTGTTCCCGGAGAAACCGAAGAGGAAATATTAATTTCTTCTCACATCTGCCACCCATCTTTGGCTAACGATAATTTATCAGGTGTTGCGCTCGCTACATATTTAGCGAAGGCTATGAAGGGAATAACTCCTCGATACACATACCGCTTCTTGTTTATTCCTGGTACGATCGGTTCGATTACGTGGCTTGCAACTCACAGGGATACCGTTTCAAATATAAAGCACGGACTTGTTCTTACTGGAATTGGCGATACAGGGAAAATGCATTATAAAAAAAGCCGAATAGGGAATGCGGAAATCGATCGCGCGGTATCTCATGCATTGCAGCATTCAGGTTTGGAGTATGCCACTTTGGATTTTTCTCCCTTCGGATACGATGAACGGCAATATTGCTCACCTGGGTTTAATCTTCCTATTGGGAGCCTTATGAGAACTCCTCATGGGCAATATCCTGAGTATCATAGTTCTCAAGATAATCTCGAATTTGTTCGCCCTGCCCCCCTTGCTGAGGCATATCGTTTATGCCAGCAAGTTTTTTCTATTCTGGAAGGGAATGGATTATATAAAAATCAAATACCCTTTGGAGAGCCTCAGTTGGGCAAGAGGGGATTATATGAAGCAATGGGGGCTGCTCCTGATACGGTCAAAGCTCGTCAGCTTGCTATGTTGTGGGTGTTAAGCTTTTCTGACGGAGATGCTTCGTTATTGGATATTGCTGAGCGCTCTGGAATCGAATTTTCCCTTATTCGTGAGGCAGCAGATCTTTTGCTTAAGAATACTATTCTTATATGACTACTACAGTTCAGGACATTGCAATAATTACTGGCGCCGGAAGCGGCGTTGGAAGGTCTGTCGCATATAGCCTGGCACAGCGAGGAGTACACGTTGTGCTTATTGATCGTGATGAGCCTATGGTTCGAGAGACAGTAGATGTAATTGCAAGTGAGGGGGGTAAGGCTGATTTACATGTTGCAGATATGGCAAGCAGAGATAGTGTAGATACTCTTTTAAAGGCGCTGCTTGAACAATATAGCTCTGTTATGATGCTTGTTCATAGCGCAGGTTTTATCAATCTTGCCAACCTGCAGGATGCAGACATTAATGATCTTGACTTGCACTATCGGGTAAATGTTTGGGCGCCGTATTATATAACCCAAAAACTTTTGCCGAACATTATTTCTTGCCAGGGGCAAATCGTGTTTATGAATTCTTCCATGGGTGTTGGTACGAAAATGGGAGCTAGCCAGTATGCGGCAACTAAACATGCTCTTCGGGCAATGGCGGATACCTTGCGACTAGAAGTAAATGAGCAAGGTGTCCGTGTTACGAGCGTTTTTCCGGGGAAAATAGCAACTCCTATGCAGCAGAAAATTGCCATTTCTAGTGGAATTCCTTATAATCCGACAGCAATGCTTCAGGTAGAAGATGTTTCATCAACTATCGTGCATGCCTTATATCTCCCTCGTTCCGCAGAGATAACGGATATACATATTCGTCCTATGAATAAATCGCTATGAAGAAAACAACGCTCAATGCACTATTTCTATGTTTGGCAACGATATGTATCCTCGCCCTTTCTGTACGTGGAATGTTGGGCAACCCAACTATTTCTGATTTGCGTGATAAGCATTGGGCGGACGACGGTCCCTTGGAGCTATCTCCTGATCGGGGCAGGTTTGCGCTTTTATATTCTGTTATAGAAGAGAAAACAGTACATTTTTCCGTAGATGTTGCAAGGTTCGCAACTCCCGACGTTGGGTATCATAATGGGCAATACGTTTCTCTCTTTGCTCCTGGGCTATCGTTCCTTATCGTTCCCGGGTATTTGATTGGAAAATTTTTTGGTGCCTCTCAGGCAGGCGCCTATGCTGTTATTTCTCTATTTGCAGTTTTAAATACGTGGTTGATTTATGCTATAGCTCTTCGGTTAAAAGCCTCGCCTTGGGCTGCATGGCTTGGCGCGTTAACGTTTATATTTGCAACTCCTGCGTTTGCGTATGCAGTTTCTTTGTATCAGCATCACGTTTCTATTTTCCTATTTCTTGTGAGCTTATATTGCCTTGTTCGATGGAAGGGAGATTGGCGTTCCCTCATGATAGTGTGGCTGTGTGTCGCGTGTGCAGTTGTTGTTGATTACCCTAACGCAGTTTTGTTTTCTCCCATTGCTATATATGCAGTATATTGGGCAGTTGCAATTATACCCAAGAGGAATGCGTTAACTCTTCGCATTACCCCTTCTGCCCTCATAAGCCCTATAGCTATTATATTGCCCCTATTGTTTTTCATGTGGTTTAACCAAGCATCGTATGGAAACCCATGGCAGCTGGCAGGAACGGTACCCGCGGTTAAAGCTATTGATGATCAGGGTAAGCCAGCAGCAGCTCGAAGCGTTGATCCAAGCCAGGAAAATAAAGAGGCGGTTAATTTTTTTCAAACACGCAATCTGTTGCATGGGTTTACGGTCCACTTCTTAAGTCTCGATAGGGGAATACTTATCTTTACCCCTGTAATGCTCCTTGGATTGCTTGGAATTTTTTTCTGCTATACAAATTTCCCTCATAGTAATTCCCTGTTAATTGGGACTATTGGCGCAAACATATTGCTCTACTCCATGTGGGGTGATCCGTGGGGCGGTTGGGCATTTGGATCACGATACTTAATTTTTACCTATGCTCTTCTGTCGATTTTTATTGCACTGGGATTAACTGCATGGAAAAAGAATTGGGCAATTCTCTGTATATTCTTCATTCTGTTTTCTTATAGCGCCGCAGTGAATACTCTTGGGGCGCTTTCTACGAATGCGAATCCTCCGCAGGCGGAAGTTCTCGCTCTTGAGAAATTAAGCGGAGTGCCCCAGTTATACACGTACGAGCATAATTACCAATATATTATTTCAGGCCTTTCCAAATCCTTTGTGTGGCAGACTTTTGCGCACCCATATATTTCTGCTTGGCAAT
Organism: uncultured Candidatus Saccharibacteria bacterium; assembly: GCA_964654145.1. Classification (GTDB taxonomy): domain Bacteria; phylum Patescibacteriota; class Andersenbacteria; order UBA10190; family UBA10190; genus HO2-45-11b. The sequence continues at coordinate 6,842 of CAZZHI010000013.1, read as the reverse complement.
ATTATCAAATTATTGTTGGAATTATTATCGCTACTGGCCTTGCTGGCACTATATCATTTGCTATCTATGATCGCGATTAATATACCAAGCATAAAAATGTTTAGGCCCTCATTGCGCGTTGAGCGGTGGCTTATTGGTATTGCACTCTGCGCAGTATCTGTATTTTTCTTTATTCATTATTACCAAAATGGTTTAGGGCTTGCTTATAATGATGCGCGATCTCACCTGGATATTGGTCGTCGTGTTGTTGAGGGGCTAAAGCCAGGCCTTGCGCAGCTAGGCTCCGTGTGGCTGCCTCTTCCACACTTACTTATGGTTGTAACTATTTGGAATGATTTTATGTGGCATTCGGGGCTTGCAGGGGCGATTATATCGATGATTTCATTCGTTGCTACAGGATTATTTATGCATGCATGGCTTTCGTATATCCGGGTTGGAATGGTTGGAAGATTAGTGGCAGTGTTCCTCTTTGCTGCGAATATCAATATTTTATACTTGCAGTCAACGGCCATGACGGAGCTCCTTTTGATGGCAACAATGATGGGGGGAAGTTATTATCTGTTGCGATGGCATCGTACTGATCGATTACTTGATTGCGTATATGGGGCGGCATTCGTTATGCTCTCTACCCTCATTCGATATGAAGGTTGGTTTCTCTTAATGGCAGCAACTATTCTTATCGCCTTTCATACATTTCGGAAAAAGGGATATAGGGCAGCAGAGGGGATGATTGTACTATTCTGTACGTTGGCTGGGTTTGGAATTTTTCTGTGGCTCCTTTGGAATCAATTAATTTTTCAAGATGCTTTCTATTTTGCATTCGGTCCATTTTCAGCCCATGCCCAGCAGGAACAGCTTGAGCAGGCTGGAGTATTGCTGACAAAGGGGAATATGCTGCTATCTATGAAAATCTACTTGTATGCATTGGCATATAATGCAGGTGCATTTTCTGCGTTCTTGGCAACGGTGGGAGCATTCTTTTTCTGGTTTAATAAAAAAATACATTTCGACTTGCGCGTTGGAGCTTTGCTGCTGCTTGTGCCGATTGCTTTTAATATTACCGCGCTGTACCTTGGTCATTCCGTGCTGTTTATTCAGGGGCTATCAGGAGATACATGGTTTAACGTTCGGTATGGCGCAATGGCTATTCCTGCTGTTGCTATTCTTGCGGGATATTTGGTTCATCGATTTGTGAAATTGCGACTTGTGCTCATTGGTTTACTTGCGCTTGTGACATTTTTTTCTATTACAAGCCAAGATGCGGTTACTATTGATGATGCTCGGGTGGGCTCAAGTCAAAAGAACGTATCAGAAGTAAGCGGGTATTTGCATTCCCATGCGATGAATACCCCCGGCTTTATTTTGGTTTCAGCTGCTTCGCACGATGCTATTATTTTCTCTTCGGGGCTCCCGATGAAGCGATTCATTCATGAAGGAACGGGCGCATATTGGGATACGGCCATCACTGTTCCGGATCGTTGGGCGAGGTGGATCATTATGCGAACTCATGATGATAACGATCTTACTTATCGATCAATTAAAAACACGCCGGGACTTCAACGATATCGTCTTCTTGAAAGCTATCCATTCGCAGATATTTATGAGTTAAAAGAGGAGTACGTACAGGATTTGAACATGGAGGCTAATTTAGGGGTTCAGCGGTAATCTATGCACTCGTTGGTAAGAAGTATTATTTTCTTCAGCGTATTCTGCGGAGGTATGTTGGGTACATACTCATCCGTCTCGGCATCCTCGTGGTGGGATGTACAGGCAATTGACACTATGAAGTATTCTCGAGATTTAAGCAGAGAGAAGCTTCGTGATTCTTCGTTTACTCTTGAAATTAGCAAGCAGATGAAGCAAATTGCCGAAACGGGCGCGACTCATGTTGGCATTGCAACTCCGTATGATGAGGAATTTATCCCGGTTCTTCGAAAGTGGGTGGCAGCCGCTCGGGCGGAAGGTTTGAGCGTGTGGTTTCGGGGGAATTGGTCCGGATGGGAAGGTTGGTTTAACTATCCTCGTATTACTCGGGAAGTCCATATTCAGAAAACAAGAAAGTTTTTAGACGAACATCAGGATCTTTTTGAGGATGGAGACATATTCTCCGCTTGCCCGGAATGTGAAAATGGAGGACCTGGCGATCCTCGTGCAACGGGAGATATAAAGGGGTATCAAAAGTTTATTATTACTGAGCACGAGTTAGCGAAAGAGGCATTTCGTAATATGGGGAAAAATGTTGCTTCAAATTGGCAATCTATGAATGCTGATGTGGCGCGGGCCGTAATGGACAAAGAAACCACGCGTGCAATGGACGGTTTGGTTGTAATTGATCATTACGTTCGTGATCCAAAACAAGTTGCAAGAGATATCGCGCAGATTGCCGAGCAAAGCGGGGGTAAGGTTGCATTAGGTGAGTTTGGCGCCCCTATTCCGGATCTTCACGGCGCTATGTCTGAAGTGCAGCAAGCCGCCTGGATAGATAGTGCGCTTCATGATATTTCCCTATCTCCGCATGTAACGGGGGTGAGTTATTGGACAAACATGTTTGGGAGCACAAAGTTGTGGAATGATGATGGCTCCCCTCGCCTTGTTGTTGATGTATTAAAAAAATACTATCTTCCTAAAGAAATTCGCGGAGTTGTAACGGGGATTTGGGGGAGGGAGCTTCGAAATGTCCACGTCATGTCTTCAGAGGGGGTTATTACTACTACCGATAATGATGGTGCATTTGTGGTGCCGTATCTTACGCTTCCTTTTGATATTGCAATCAATCATGAAGGGTATGAAGACCTGGATAGAAGAGTTGCCGTCGGGGATGTGGGAGGGGTAGCTCAAATTAAATTAACGTCCGAAGGTTTTTTTACTGCAATGCACTTCTTCTTTTGCGGGTTTTTCTGGAGTTGTTAAATATCGAAAATACACTTGCATTTTTTGCATATATTAGGTAATATGAAGAGTTTTATGAATAAGATTCTCTTTATTGCCATAGTTGTGGCTGTCGCCCCATTATTGCTTCCTCCTGTAGTGGCAGCACAGGCTTCCCCTATACCCTTTCCATTCCCTTCGTGCACAGCTCCAAGCGGTACGGTTATTGCAAGCTATAGCGAGGGGGTTCATGGCATTGTTGGGGATGCTGGCGTGTATACGGGCAGTGATACCGTATATTTGCTTGGGAATGATAATGTAACGCAGTGTTTTTGCCCAAGTAATGGCGGATCAGGAATCCAAACAAATTGGCTGAACGCATCGGGATTTTCTCAATCTGATATTGATTCCTATATTTCTCAAGACTGGATATATGTTATTACAGGAGTTGTTTGGGGGCTATCTGATCATCCATATCTTGCAAAGAATAGTTCATTTATCTGTTCTCCTGCGGGTGGTGGCGAAGGCGGTTCCGGATCTTCTGGATCGGGTGGCTCTGAAGAAGGGGAAGTTCTTGGAGTTTCGCGGCGTACTGTAGCAATGGTTGATCCCAGCGTGGTAGTTGCAGGGGAAGATATTGCAGTATTACCGGCTACGGGAGAAAGTTTTATGACTTCTCTGCTTGCATTTTTTGCGCAAGTATTTGCATATATTATTTCCTTGTAAGAAATAATCTGTATGAAAAAGAATATTTTACTAACAGTAGTAACGCTTAGCGTTATTTTTTTAGCTACTTTTTTATTTATTGCTTCAAGAGTGCAGCAAGAAGTTTTATTGCCGTCCAGGGTATCCCAAGGTCCTACGCCTACTATAAAGCCAATAAAAAGCGCACCTACTCGTATTGCTATTGATAGTCTTGGTATCACGGTTCCTGTTACTATGGGTGCATACGACATAAAACGAAAAACTTGGACACTTTCATGGGATAGCGCGAGCTTTGCTAATATGACCGCTGTGCCGAATACCCTTGCGGGCAAAACAATTATATATGGACACAATACGAAAAAACTATTTGGCCGCACAAAAGATATTAAGCCTGGGGACACGGCCATTGTTACTACGGAAGATGGTTCTCAATATACATACGAGTTTATAAAAGAAGATGTGGTAACCCCTGAAACAACAGACGTTTTTCGCGGGTCTCATGAGGGTTCACCACAGCTTGTATTACTTACGTGCGGAGGGTTTTTAAATCAAGATAGGCATTTATTGTATTTTAATCTTGTAAAAGCTGAACACGCTGAGCGGGTTAGCGAATAATGATCTCATCTTTACGCAAGTACGCTCGTGACGTACCGTATATATATGATTGCACGTATTTCCGGCACGGTGGCAGAGCGCGAAGATAAGGCGCTTATTGTGGATGTCCACGGGGTTGGATACCGCGTGTTTGTTACTGCTACGCTTCGTGATAAGTCTCATTTAGGTTCCGAAATAACCCTTATTATCTACGATCATCGTACTGATTCTGATGCAGTATTGTTCGGGTTCGAGCACGTGAGGGATCGTGAATATTTTGAATTATTGCTGCAGGTTCCATCAATCGGTCCAAAAACTGCGATGGGTATTTTAGATGCTGCGCCTATTCCTGTACTATCTCAAGCTGTATTAACGGGAGATATGCAGTTGCTTACAAGTTTGTCTGGAGTGGGAAAGAGGACTGCAGAGCGCATTGTGGTGGAATTAAAAGGAAAGCTTGGCGAGCTCACAGACGGTATCGCAGTGGCAGTTGGACCAGTACACCAAGATACGGTGGACGCTCTTGTTGCAATCGGGTTTACGGTATCCCAGGCAAAGCAGGCAGTTGCAAAATTGCCACAAGATGTTGCAACGGTAGAGGAGGCAGTAAAAGCAGTACTTAAGCATAAAGCGTAAGCATGTCTGCATTGTACGCAAGCGAAGCAGTTGCAACGGAGGCTGTGAGGTGGAATGCGTTTGTTGCAAGTTCACCTGAACGGTCTTTTTTACAAACGTGGCAATGGGGGATACTTCAGGAAAAAATGAACGTACCGCATTGGCATATTATTATTGAAGAGAATGGAGTTATTGTGGCTGTTGCATTAGTACTTGAGCGATCATTGCAATTAAAGTATTCCTGGCTTTATATTCCGCGTGGCCCAATATTCGCTCCAGGAATCTCATCTGAACAGAGGCAGGCTGCCTGGGAAGTGCTTGAAGAAAAAGTTCGCCACTTGGCAGAAGAGCGGGATGCTTTTTTTGTTCGGGTAGATCCCCTCTTACCGACTTTAAGACGATCAAATTGGCGTAAAGCTTCTCGCGAAGTGCAGCCCCAGCACACACTTTTACTTAACCTCTCCTCTTCTGAAGAAGAGTTACTTGCCCAGATGCATTCAAAAACGAGATACAACGTAAATCTCGCACAGCGTAAAGGAGTTGAGGTGAGGTTTTCGAATGCAAGGGAAGATATTCAGGAATTTATTGCTTTATCTCAAGACGTTACAAGCCGAACAGGATTTTCCTATCATTCAGATGATTACTATGCTGCACTTATGGAAGTGTTGGGAGCGGAGGGTATGGCAGAGCTTGCAATTGCAACAGTAGAAGGTGAAACAGTAGCTGCCCACCTTATGGTGTATAGCGATGGGATTGCAACGTATGCGCATGGCGCTAGTAAAAGCGATAAGCGGGAATTTATGGCACCGGCATTGCTGTACTGGAAAACAATTCTCCGTGCAAAAGAAAAGGGAATGCATCAGTACGACTTTTTTGGGGTAGCTCCTGAAGACGCACCAGAGGATCATTCCTGGGCGGGCATTACTCGCATGAAGTTAGGGTTTGGCGGAAGCCGAGTATCGTATTGCGGTGCATATGATTTGGTATTACACGAAGGATTATATGCGGGCTTCTCCTTAATGCGCGGGGCAGTGGGCGCAATCCGCAAAGCAAGGGCATCTTTTTTAAAAGGAATATGATTCAAGAAATAAAAAACATCGGGCATTTTTTTGAAACGCATATGTGGCGGCTTATATATGGCATGCCAGATAGAGGCATGCATATTTTTGGTATTACCGGAACAAATGGAAAAACAACGACGAGCTATATTCTGACTCAGATTTTAGAAGCGGCATACGGAAAGGAAAAAGTAGGAATGCTTACAACGGTGGCATTTCGTATTGGCGGAGTAGAAGAAGCGAACGCAACAAAAATGACTACCCTGCCATCTCGAAAGGTATTTTCCTATCTTAAAAAAATGAAAGCCGCAGGCGTTACTCATGTGGTGTTGGAAACTACATCCCATGCGCTTCATCAGCATCGCCTTGCGGGTATTACGCTTGCTGGAGCGATAATTTTGAATATTGCTCGGGAGCATTTGGATTATCACAAAACAATGAAACATTATGCGGCCGCAAAAGGGAAAATAGTTTCGCTTCTTGGTCCTCAGGCGCCGCTTGTTGGAAAGCATGATGATCCGCTTGTTCAAACTATTTTATTCGGAGCTAAGCAGCGTGGCGTACGCATAGTCTGGATGAAGGCAGAGGATATTGCTGCTGCCGTAACGCCTCTCCCTGGAAGTATCAACAAAGAAAATGCAGCAGCAGCTTCCCTTCTTGCGCGCGCAGTTGGAATTTCTGATGAAGTAATTACAGCGGGAATTTCGGCATGTATTTCGGTACCCGGAAGGATGGAAAAAATATCTACCAATGGTTTTGAGGTTATTATTGACTACGCAGTAACTCCTGATGCGCTTGAGCGATTATATAAAGATGTAAAAGCAAAAACATCAGGGCGAGTATTGGCGCTCCTTGGAGCTGCGGGCTTACGGGATCGGGGAAAGCGGCCAGATATGGCTCGCGCGGTGGCAAGGTATGCGGATCGAATCGTGATAACTCGTGAAGACCCATGGACGGAACCGGAAGAGCAAATATTTTCGGATTTAGAGGAAGGGCTCAAAG
>CAZZHI010000012.1:2695-21296 GCA_964654145.1 uncultured Candidatus Saccharibacteria bacterium | reverse complement strand
GTTCCCGGGCAGGGATTCGAACCCCGATTCAGAGATCCAAAGTCTCTTGTCCTGCCTTTAGACGACCCGGGAGGAGTCTCCTCTATTGGAGTATATATAGTTTCCGCGAAAATCGGCTATAACACAAGTGCTGACCCTTTAGGCTGCGTGTACTCCGAATACTTCCTGAATATTTTTTAGATGACTTTCTTCTTGGGATTGCTTTTGTTCTCGTACTGCGGAGGGGTTAGCGGATGCGGTGGCAAGTATACATGTAATGGCTACTGTTTCCTGCACAGTATCGAAAATTGCCTGTTTTACTAGTTGCATATTATCTGCTTTATCGAAGAACGTTTTATGGAGAGGAAAATGCATTTGAAGCGTTAATAGTCCTTCACGAAGATTGGCCGGTTCTGTCGCCCGGAGGAACGTAGATGCGACAGGATTATTTTTACGCACTGCTTGAATGATTGCTTCCCAGGAAGATTGAATTTTTGTAAGAGATGCTGCATTGTCCGACGCTGGTTGCTGCGAAACTGCTTGTGTTGTTGGTATTTCTTGTTTTGGAGTTTCTAGCGATAGGGCTGGCGTAGGCACTGGCACTGGAGCAGGGGTTGCAGGCGTCATTGCAGGGGTCTTTGGAATAGCAGCGGGCGCAGCCTGTGCCCTTTGCGGCGCTGGGGCTGCTCCGCGTGATGCGCATACGGTTAAAATAGCAAGTTCAATTGCGATCATAGGTTCCGGTACGTACGAGATGTCTTGCAGGGCTACTAAAAAGGCACGCATGATAATTGTGATGCGATCAATTGCATTAGGAGCTGTTGCAAACGCAGGTGGGCTACTCTCTGTAATGTGCTTAATTGCACCATCTCGAGCAACGCGCACGGCTTCCTGTAAGAATTGATCAGGGTCAAACCCATCATTGTATGCTTTTGTGGCAACAGTAACTGCTTGTTTCGCATCGCCTTCCACAAGCGCGAGAAGAAAGCTCTCAATAAGTTCTCCGGAAGGTACACCAAGAAGATCAGAGGCTTCGCGGAGTGTTACGGTCTTTTCTTTTGCGGAAAGCATTTGTCCTAAGAGCGATTCAGCATCTCGATAACATCCGTCACTTCTTGATGCAATAAACGCCAACAGGTCGTCATCTGCACTTCTCTTTTCTTGAGAGAGGACATGCGTTAAACGCTCTTTTATTTCTTCATCAGTCGCTCTGCGGAACCTAAAGAGTTGGCACCGAGATGCAATTGTTGCAGGAACTTTATGAAGCTCTGTTGTGGCGAGAATAAAGATAACGTGCTTTGGAGGCTCTTCGAGTGTTTTAAGAAGCGCTGCAAACGCTGGAGCCGAAAGCATGTGGACTTCGTCGATGATATATATTTTATACGTTCCATTCGTAGGTGCGAGTGAGGCGGTTTCTCGAAGTGCGCGGATGTCATCTATCCCCCTATTGGAGGCAGCGTCAATTTCTAAAACATCCATTGATCGTTTTTCTTGAAAGGCTATGCAGGCTTCGCATGCGCCACACGGCTCCGCTGTTTTTGAGGCGTTGCAGTTTAATCGTTTTGCAAAAATGCGGGCAGTGGTAGTTTTTCCTGTCCCGCGAGGCCCCTGGAAAAGGTACGCATGGGCAATCTTTTCTTGAAGGATTTGTTGCTCAAGAACGGATGTAATATGACTTTGCCCGATAACTTCGGAGAAGGTTAATGGGCGGTATTGTCGGTAAAGCGCTGGCACGTTTACTACGGTACTGGAATAGTTAATCCTGCGCTAGACTACTTTGCGCCCTCTGTTTTTCTGAAAACAAACAGCTTACTACCGAAGAAATTAACAAATAATGTAATAATAATCGCTGCTGCTTTTGCCATAAGGTCGCGTTGGTCTCCGAATAGATCTACGAAGAGCTGCCAGTTAAAGAATAGGGAAACAAAAATTTGATTGAGCGTCCAGGTAAAAATATTTAAAATAAAATACCCCATACCCTGCTTCGCTGCGCTACCCTCCGTACTACTAAATGTCCATGTTCTATTGATAATAAAGTTACTGCAGATCGCAAGAAATACGCTAATGTTATTTGCTGCAATAACTTCTGTTCCAAGTACGTTATAGGTTGTAGTCCAATTTAGTCCTCGAGTTAAAATTCCGAATGTTCCAAAATCGACAACCGCGCCGATAGTTCCCGTGATTCCAAATTTAATAAACTGCTTCGCGGTGTTGCGATGCTGTTCTGGGACAAAAGAAAGAATTTTTTCCGTAATGCGAGAAAGCATGAAAGGTAATAATGATTAGTGGTGAATAACGTGTTCTACGGCTCCCCATTCCCCCTCGCCATGTTCTGGGATTAGTACGGTAACTTCGTCGCCCTCTTGAGCTTTATAAAAGGTTACGCTTGCGAGAAGTATTTTATATGTCTTTTCGGGGGTTTTTACTCCAAAGTTGCCCAGTTCGTCGACGACAAGAGTTCCAACTACTCGCTTTCGATCGATTGGGTTGATTTGTTTGTATAGTAGCGATCCATCTGTTCCGATTGTGAGCTTTAAGATATCGCCCTCAATAAGCTTGGACTTAGAGGCATAGTTTGGGGGTACTGGGTATTCTTCACCATCGTTGCCTTGCATGTTTTGCCCGTCAAATACACCCTCTACAACCCGCTCTCCTTCTGAAAGAGGAGCTTCTTGCGGGGTATGTGGGGATTCGTCAGAGGTATGGCCAGCCTCAGCTTCTTCTTCGAGCGTTTGGCGCACATATTGAATATTTCGCTCAGCGTCGTCAAGGCGTTGGGTAATAAGTGCGAGAATTCTAGGGTCAATAGCCATACAATGTAATGTTTGTGTTTGAGGTCCTTTCTTACGTCCATGATATACTACATACTGCTTTTAGTACAACGAACAGCGTACGTCATCTTCTTTTACGTTTATGTCTCGATCGCAATCATTTTGGATTATCTTTTGTCTTATCGTAATTAGTATCGGCCTTCGGACTTACGACATAACTGTTCGAAGTTTGTGGTTTGATGAAGCTTTTTCATGGAGACTTATTCAATTTCCTGTTGCGGAGATGATTACTCGAATTCAGGCGGATGTGCATCCTCCTCTATATTACATTGTTTTGAAGGGGTGGGCGTATGTCTTCGGTTCATCGGTGTTTGCGCTTCGTTCTTTTTCCATTCTCTGTGCAGTAGCTTCTATTGTGGGTGCGTACATATTTACTACATACGCATTTTATTCTAGAAGGGCAGGTGTGCTTGCTGCTGCGCTTCTGGCACTTTCTCCTTGGGCTATTTCGTATGCGACGGAGGCCCGAATGTATACGCTCGGAATGGTGTTTACTCTTTTGTCTTCGTATGCGCTTCTTCGTGCAGTGCGAAAGCCGGAGGCAGTATGGTTTGGGGTATATGCTCTTTGTATTTCCGCTCTCGCATATACACATTATTTTGGATTTTTCACGATAGTCTCTCAGGGGATATTTGTCGTAGGGACATTGATTGCTATGACGAAATGGAGAATAGGAGAAATATTGCAAGAAAAGCTTTTTTGGGGAATGAGTGCAGCATTGATTGGGTTTTTCGCTTTGTATGCGGCATGGATCCCTACGTTCTTAAGTCAACGATCCCAGGTTGAAGCGTCCTATTGGGTGCCGGACCTTTCTGTGCACTCAGTTCCTGATACGTTGTACAAAATTATTGCACCTACAACGACAGAAATACAATATAGGGATGGCGCTGCGCTTATATCCCTTCTCCCTCTTACGTTGGTGCTGTTTGTGTGTTTGTATTTGGGTATACGGTATCGAAGGGCTGAAGGAGTATGGTTAACCCTTTCCCTTTTTGTCGTTCCGTTCCTTTGTGCGATAGGTGTTTCTCTTGTTGGACGAAGTATTTATAATGATAGATTCCTGGCGTTTGCAGGGATCTTTTTATTCATTATCGCCGCACGTGCTATTGATAGTATATCTTCTATTCGCGTGAGGTTGCCCGTGTTTGGCTTTGTTGTATTTGGTCTTATAGGAAGTTTTCTATCGTATAGAAACGAGCTAGATATAGGTAATCGGCCAGGGGCACAGTCTGCAGTGGCGCATGCGTTTAATATGAGGGCACCGGGAGAAAAGGTTATTGTAAGCTCCCCGTATGTGTTCTTTCCCGTTTTGCATTATGCAAAGGAGAGATTTGGAGCAGCAGATTCTGTGGTTCTTTATTCTACTTCGGATTCTTTTTCTCATTTTAGCGGAGCTCCTATTTTGCGCCAGGAAGATGTTGTTTATGAGCGAGACGTAGCTGCATATACTGGTAGAGTTTGGATTGTGGAAACAACAGGATTCAGTGGAAAGCCATTTGAAGCACCCGCAGGGTGGCAAGAGCTTTCAAGGAAAGTATTTCGTGAAGTTTTTGTATATCAAGGAGATATCATTGTACGAGAGTTTTCTATTAAGCCCCTATAAGCTATTTATTTGTAATACACCCGGTTTGCGATTCTAAGATCAATGTATTCAAGCGTTTGCTGCTCTTCTGATGTAATGGTGTGTTCTAGTAAGCGGGATAACACATCTAGTTGATCTTCTGCTGGACGAGTTGTATCCATTAAGATTTTCCAGTTTCTGTTTAGTAAGAAATGAACTTCTCGGGCCGCAAGGGATGGTATTTTTATTTCCGCCACTTCTGCATGGGTAATTTCAGGAAGTTTTTTTTGCGCCTCTTCTAAGAAGTGCACAAACGATTCCTCTACTGCATTTGTGCCCAGAGTTACTTTTGCTGCTGAGTCCGAATTTTTCACAGTAGAAAGAACAACTCCTGGTAGCTCGTCGAGTGATGCATTTTCATATGCGATTCCATGAGAGTCTACAAAATAGTAAGATCCGCCAGATACAAGCAAGAGAGCGGGAGTTTTTTCTTGTACGATCACTTTGAGGGTTTCCGGGAGTTTTCGAAGAATGTGAACATCTCTGACTTGAGGTACTTCGCGCAAAATACGTTCCTCTAGCTGGTTTGTGGGGGCAAATAATATATTTTCTCCTTTTGCTGTTTCTGTGATAGCTCGAACTTCTTGTTCTGTATTCTGCCTTGCATCAACAACGGTTACTCCTGACACGGAAAAAGTTTTCGTAAAGAAGAGAAGCCAAGTAAGAATTCCTATAGGAACAACGATAAGCAGAACGAGAAATACAACAGATGACCATTCGATGAGTTGGCGCCACCTTTGCTCCCAACGTGCACGGTGCATATCAGACTATGCTTGAGGGGCTAACGACGTGAACGGCAGATAGGAATGAAGAGCTTCCGGGAGAGCAACGGAACCGTCTGGTAGTTGATGGTTTTCTATAATGGCAATAAGGAGCCTGGAAAGAGCTACCGCCGTACCATTTAACATGTGCACTTTTTGAACTTCTCCTGTCGAATTTTTTGTTCGAATATTTAATCTGCGAGATTGATAGTCTGTTGTGTTGCTTGTTGAGTGTGTTTCGCGATACTTCTGTTCGCTCGGGATCCAAGTTTCTATATCGTAGGTTTTTGCGGATGGTGAGCCTATGTCGCCAGCTGCAAGGCGAACAACTCGGTACGGAAGTTTAAGGGCGTCCATAATTGCCCGCTGTTGAGATAGGAGAAATTCGTGCTCGGATTCTGACGTATCTGGAGTTGTAATGCTAAACATTTCTACTTTATTAAATTGGTGAAGTCGAAGAATCCCTTTTACGTCTTTTCCATAACTGCCAGCTTCGCGCCGAAAGCATGGAGAAAATGAAGCATATCGTAATGGGAGGGTTTCTTGTGGGAGTATTTCATCCATGTGCATAGCTCCCAAGGACTGTTCGCTTGTCCCGACCAGATAGAGATTGTCTTGCGTTGTGTATACTTCGTCCCCTGCCTGGTCTAAGTACCCCATACCTGCCATAGCTGCATGCTGAATAAGAACAGGAGGTACTATTTGGGTAAATCCTTGCGCTGATAACATGTCCATAACATACGAGGTAATGCCAAGCTCAAGGCGCGCTAGGTCCCCAGAAAGATAGGTAAACCGTGCCCCTGAAACCTTTGCTCCTCGTTCCATGTCAATTCTTGTTCCCATCAGGGTTAAATAGTCTTGAGGGGTTTTTGATGCATCGGGCACTGGCGTGCTGCTTGTCGCAACAACTTCGCTGTCAGCTTCTCCTCCGCTTTGCACATCAGCAAATGGGATGTTTGGAATGTTTTTCCATAGAGCCTCTCTTTTCTGTGAGACTTGTTCAAGTTTTGTCTTGTAGGCTTGCTCTTGTTCTCCGAGCGGTTGCATAGCTTTAATAATTGATTGTTTTTCTTCTGGTGAGGCAGATGCAATATGCTCTGTCGCTTGGCGCTTTTGAGCCTTGATGGATTCTAGGGCTTCGATGGCTTCTCTCCAGGCGGTATCTGCCGCAACGAGTGCTTCAATGGACGAGAGGGGTACGCCTCGTTTTTCAAGCATGGCAGCAGCCTCTGTTCGCGTTTTTTCATTTCGTAAAATTTCAATATCTATCATAGGGCTAGATGTGTTCTTCTTTCATGAGCGGAAATAAAATCGTGTCGCGTAAGTGGGAGGTATTTGTGAGAAGCATCACGAGGCGGTCTACCCCAAGTCCAAACCCTGCAGCAGGAGGCATGCCGTATTCCATTGCCTTTAAGTAGGCTTCATCAATGCTATGCGCTTCTCTGTCCCCCGTATCGCGAGCGGCTTGTTGTTCCTCAAATCGTTTTCTTTGCTCTACTGGATCATTTAATTCCGTGTATGCTTTTACAATCTCCATTCCCGCCACAACAAGTTGAAACATTTCGGCAATATGTTCATTTTTTGCACTTCGCTTTGCCAGTGGTACTAGTTCTACCGGATAATCGTATAGAATGGTTGGATTTTTAAGCGTGGGTCGAACGATTTCTTTATACAGTTCATCTACGAGCTTGGTGTACGTTTGTGTTGCTGGGGGTGTGATATTGTGCTTTTTAAATACCTGAAGGTAGGCGCCAGGGTTTTTTTCTGTAAGCACATTGATACCCGTACGCTCTTCTAAAAGGTTCACATAGGAAAGTCGTTCAAATGGTGCAGCAAATGAAATAGTTTCTTCTCCCCAAGGGATTTCATGAGCTCCAGTAATTTCTTTTGCAGATGCTGAAAGCATTTCTTCCGCAAAATCCATAAGGTCTTCATAGTCTGCGTATGCAAGATAGAACTCAAGCATAGTAAATTCTGGATTATGAGATTTATCTACGCCCTCATTACGGAAATTTTTTCCTATTTCAAATACTTTTTCAAAACCGCCTACGAGTAATCGTTTTAAGTACAGTTCCGGCGCTATGCGTAAGAATAGGTCGCTATCAAGTGCGTTATGGTGAGTAGAGAATGGTTCCGCCAGTGTTCCTCCTGCGATAGGCTGCAATATAGGGGTCTCTACCTCTATGAATCCCTTTGCATCTAAATAGTTTCGTAAAAACTTTAATACACCGCTTCGTTTTTGAACGGTCTCTTTTGTTTCTGGGTTTGCAAGCAAGTCTAATTCCCGTTCTCGAGAACGCTGCGCGATATCTTTTAATCCAAACCAAGTGCTTGGGATAGGTCTAATTGCTTTGCTGATAATAGTATGAGCAGCTACGGCAATTGTTCGTTCTCCTCGTTTGCTATGAGTAGGTGTTCCGGTAGCTTCAAGAAAATCCCCGGTATCTAATGTCTCGATATCGGCAAAGCGGTCCCCGAGCGCTTCTTGTGTGAATTGGAGCTGCATTTTGCCGCTTTCGTCGGCGATATCGATAAATGCTAATACGCCATGAGAGCGGATTGCTTGGATCCTTCCAATAATTACCACACTTGAGCCATCTTGAACGCACTCATCAAATGAAGAGATAAGCTTTCCGATAGTGTGAGTTCTGCGCACTTCTGATGGATACGGTTGATTGTTGGACGCAATAAGATCTTCACGCGTTTGGAGGCGCTTGTTTCGTATTTCTTCTAGTCGTTCTTCAGCCATACCTCAAAAGTGTAGCTGGAAATGGCAAAAGTGGAAATAAGGGGCACCTAGCTGATTTTTTTGATTGTGCACTCTTTTAGACCTGCTGGTACTGGAATTTGGACAGTATCGCCTACTTTTGCGCCAAGGAGCGCAGTTCCCATAGGGGATTCATTGCTGATCTTTCCTTCAAGAGGATTCGCTTCGTTGGACCCAACAACATGATATTCCTTTTCTGTTCCATTGCATGAAAGTAGGACGACGTTGCCGATACCGACAGCATCGGTTTTATGCTTTGCTACTACATGAGCATTTTTGAGTGTTGTCTCTAGTTCAGCAATTTCTTGCTCTATGCGGCTTTGCTCTTCTTTTGCGCTGGAGTATTCCGCATTTTCAGATAGGTCGCCCTGTTCTTTTGCTGTATGGATTGCATCAGCAATTTCCCGTCGGCGGACAGTTTTTAGTATATGAAGCTTTTCTTGCAATTCATTCATTCCCTGTTTTGTAAGGTATTGTTCTTTCATAAAATAATAATACTAAGAGTTCGACAAGTGTACCGAATATAGCGAATGGGTCAAGTTTTATTTATTCACAATCTGTCATGTTTTACTGACATAGTGCTCTATAATCCATTGCCATACTTCTTTCGCTACGGGCACCGCTTCCTTGTCCCCGTCTCCACCCTCTTCTAAGAGCACGAGTACTACAAATTCTGGATTATCGTACGGGCCAAAACTTGAAAACCATGCATGGGTTTTTTCTGTTCCGCCGATTTGGGCGGTGCCTGTTTTGCCTGCAACTGGCACTGCTAATGAGTCGAGGGCGCGAGCGGACCCGGATGTTACCGCTTGGCGCATTCCTTCCTGAACTACCTTTATGTGTTCGGGTTTAATAGAAACGGAATGTTGCTTTGCTGTCCCTTCGGTAAGATGCGGGGAGTACCAAACGTTTGTATTTGCAATAGCTCCGGTCGCAGCGGCGATTTGAATCGGAGTTACCAGTACGTCCCCTTGCCCGATTCCTAAGTGGTATGTATCCCCGATATACCATGGTTGCCCGATAGTTTTTAGTTTCCATTCCGGACTCGGAAGAAATCCTTTAGCTTCAGACGGAAGATCGATTCCTGTCTTTTCGTCCCAGCCAAATTCGCGTAGATATGAAACGGATTTATTTACTCCGAGGCCAGGTTTTGAATCGAGTCCGCCTGCCACCATATAGAAAAACGTATTTACGGATTCTGCGAGCGCTTTTTTTACATCTGTAATCCCGTGCCCACCCGCTTTCCAGTCAGCGAACCTCCAGGGGCCCACCGTAATAGCCCCCGTCGAGAGAACAGTTGTTTGAGGGGTGATAATACCTTCCTGGAGAGCGCTTGCAGCGAGGAAAGGCTTAATGATAGAGCCTGATGGGTATGTTCCATCCACTGCCCTGTTAAAGAGTGGGTGGAGGGGGTCTTGGAATACATTTTGAGCTTTGATTCGCAGTGATGGTTGGGAAAATATATTCGGATCAAAGGAAGGGTAGCTTACGAGAGAAAGTACGGACCCTGTTTTTGGATTCATGACAACAATTGCTCCGCGAGCAGATTCGCCACCTTTTTCTTTTGACTTTGCGTCTCTGTCAGAAAGGAGTCCGTATGCAAACTGCTGGAGTTCTGAATCTATTGTAAGTGTTATGTCCTGCCCTGCCACTACGGGTTTTTCTCCAAGTGCGGTTTTTTGTTTTCCTGAAGCGGTAACCTCGGTATAGGTGACCCCGTGTTGCCCACGAAGCGCAGTGTCGTATTCCTGCTCTATGCCTTGCTTTCCCGTAGCATCAATGGCAATGAGCGAATCATCTTTTGCAAGTTCCTCGGAAGTTACAGGGCTTGTGTATCCGAGAACGTGGGCAAACATTTCTTTGAAAGGGTATTTTCGAACAAGCGACGAGACTAACTTTACCCCCGGAATATCCGCTTGCTCCTGCTCTATTTTTAGTACGGTATCGTGATCAATTGCTTTTGCAATAAGTGTTTCTTGTTTTATCGTTCGTGTCCTTTCCAGCGCTTCATAAATCGTCTCTGGGGCAGTGTCTGGGAATAATTGAGTAAGGCGATCTAAAAGATGGCTTTCATTTTCTCGTGTTGGCAGTGTTCGAGGGTCAAATACCAGATCGGTACTCGATATATTCTCAACAAGCTGTACGCGGTTTTTATCGTAAATAATTCCGCGAGGTGCTGGCAGTACGAAATTATCTACGCGGTTGTATTCTGCGCGTTCTCGGAAGGCCTCTCCTTTCATAATCTGAAGATATGCTCCTCTCCCCATAATAACTGCCATAACGCATATAAGGACCGCATTAAGTACGCCCGGGCGACGTTTTGTTGGAGTCTTTCGCTCTCCTATGTGATCAAAGAGTTCGCGGGAATCTACGTTCATACGTATTTTGTATATTCATGACATACAAAAGCAAGGAGGAATGTACTTGCTGTTGTTGCGAGTATTTGTGCTGGCAGCATAACTATGGACGGCCCAACAAAGAGCGATAGCGCGCTTATCTGGAAGAATGTTGTAACGAGGGTAAAAAAGAAAAATTTCCAAGAAAGGTCTACGTGGGCGCTTTTCCAAAAAAAACGCATTGCGTATGGAATAAGAAACATGAGAATCATGCTGCCTTGAGGTAAGGAAGAAAAGGATTCGAGAATAAGATATGAAAATATTCCAATTACTATTGGGAATGGGTTGGTTAACGCAAGGATAAATGGAATGCTCGCAGGAGCTAAAAAAAGAGAAAAGAGGTGTCGATGAAATGTTATATGCAACACAAGACTAAGTAGAATAGCGCCTATAATAATAAGGTGCTTCTTCATGGGGTTGCGAGTACTACTACGGCGTCGATACTATCAATGGAATAAGGTATTTCTACTGTCGCCTCTTGGTACGCTGCGTTTTCTGGCTTAGAGAGTGAAGATATCGTACCAATAACCATGCCATATGGAATAGATACTTCTTTGTTTGAAGTTACTATTGTTTGTCCGGTCGCAACTGCTGCGTCTCGTGGAATGGTGCTCATTTCAAGTGATGTCTGGAATCTGCTTTTGAGTAGGCCTCGTGCCGGAGATGTTCCTTCATCTGTTGGTCTTGTTTCTACGGTAACCGATGTTTCGGGAGAGAAAAGGGTTTCTACTGTGCTTGTGTGCGAAGAAAGGTTTTTCGTGAATCCAATTAATACGGACCCCATAATCACTACAGGAGCACCTTCGGGTACTCCGTCGGCAATGCCTTTGTTGATAATATATTGAGACGTGAGTGTATCAATTGGTCGAGAAATTACGGCGGCAGGAATCTTTTTTAAAGTATCAAACGCTGGAGTGCCAAGCTCATTTTTTAATTTTCGATAGTCTGCAAGTTCGTGTGTGAGCCTTGTGTTATCCATGGTGAGTTTTGATATAGTGTTGAGTTCTGAATCGGAAACGGAAGTGCCAGTAATTCCAAATACGTTTGCCATACTATTCACCCATGTATCCCACGCTGCTGCGCGCGTAGATCTCATGAGTGGAGTTGCAAAAAATCCGATGCTAAGCAAAATTGCTGCAAGGATTGTGAGCGCGGCAACGGTACGCTTTTTCATAGGGCTTGCTTTATTTTAACTCCGAGCCGTGCACGCTTGGCAAGAGCACTTCTTGAACTGCCTCAATATCTTCAAGCACAATTCCGGTGCCTCGCACTACTGCCGTAAGGGGGTCGTCCGCAATATGAGTTCGAATTTGAGTCGCATCGGTTACTACGTCCGCAAAACCACGTAGGAGCGCTCCTCCTCCTGCGAGGTAAATACCTTGCTCTATAATATCTGAAAGAAGTTCCGGCGGAGTCTCTTCAATGCACTGTTTAATCGCATCTACGATTGTGGCTACTGATTTCTGGATAGCTTCCCGTACTTGTGAGCCGTTAATAATAATTTCTTTCGGGAGGCCTGTTACAAGGTCTCTGCCGCGGATAGGGGCTTCAAATATTTCCGTGCTTTCGTGCGCGGATCCGATTCGAATTTTAATCTCTTCAGCAGTGCGTTCGCCGATTAACATATTGAAATTGTTTCGGGCGTATTGGATGATGTTTTCATTTAATTCATCTCCTGCAATGCGAAGTGTTCTATTTACCACAATGCCGCCAAGGGAAATAACAGAAATTTCTGACGTACCTCCGCCGATGTCCACGATAATATTCCCTGCCGCTTCATGAATCGGAAGCCGCGATCCGATTGCTGCTGCCATGGACTCTTCAATTAAAAACACTGCGCGCGCGCCTGCACGGAGTGAGGCCTCTTCTACCGCGCGGCGCTCTACTTCCGTAACTGAAGAAGGGATTCCAATAACTACGCGAGGGCGTGGAAGGATGTGAAAACCATCTTCATGCACCTTTTGAATAAAGTATGCAAGCATCTGCTCTGTTACTTCAAAGTCGGAAATAACACCGTCCCGTAGGGGGCGGATTGCTACAATGTGCCCAGGAGTTTTACCAACCATGCGTTGTGCTTCTTTTCCAATTGCGAGCACTTCGCCTGTTTTTTTGTTAATAGCAACAACAGAGGGTTCATTAATAACGATCCCTTTTCCACGCACGTATACAAGTGTATTGGCGGTCCCCAAGTCTATTCCGATATCTTGGGAGAATCGGCCGAGGAAATTATTTACAAAACCCATACAGTATATTTTCTAGGCGGTTCGATTGATAAATGCAGATAGTGGTTCTACTGTTGTATCTCCAGTAGCTCGAGATGTTACCTCAACGTTACTTCCTGTCTTTTTGGAAACAATAATTCTCCAAGGAATACCAAGTAATTCTGCATCCGTAAACTTTGCTCCAGGCGCAACATCTCGATCATCATAAAGAACATCTATTCCTGCTTTTGTAAGCTCTTCGTATGCAGTATCTGCGGCTGCAATGGTGCTAACGTCGTCACGATTTAAGCCGGCAAGGTACACCGTAAATGGCGCAACGCTCTCTGGCCATATAATGCCCTTTTCGTCATGAAATTTTTCTACCAAGACCCCCATAAGGCGACTTGTTCCAATTCCATAGCAGCCCATATACACAATTTTTGGCTTCCCGTGCTCATCTGTATAGGTGTAATCAAACGCTTGTGAAAACTTCGTGTTAAGTGGGAAAATATTTCCAACTTCGGAGGCATTGTATTGAGTAAAGCCTTCGCCTTCTGGCGCAACTTCTTTATTAAATGCTTCTCCGGTTTCGTTATGCACGTAAATAACATCTTCTCCTGCTTCGCAGATTGTTTGAAATTCGTGTGAAAATCCGCTGGTAAAGTCTCCTCCAGACGCTTTTGTTATTTTGGTATCTTCTCCGATTCCCATTCTTGTATATACGCGCATATATGCTTCCTTGGCTCGCTCGTAGAATGCAAGGAGGTCTTCTTCGCTTACATGAAAGCTATACAAATCTTTCATCCTAAATTCTCTGCCGCGCATAAGCCCTGATTTCGCACGTTCCTCATTTCGGAACTTCGTTTGAATTTGGTATACCGCGAATGGAAACTCTTTGTAGCTGAACTTTGTTTTCTTTGCGAGTGGAGTTACGAGCTCCTCATGAGTGGAATTTAAAATGTAGCGGCTATCGTTGCGTTTGAGCGATGCTTCGTTTGCTCCGCGTGCCTCGAGGAGTACATCGATTCCTGTTCTTTTTGTTGTTTCCCATAAGTCTACGGGAGAGAGTGCGGGCATTAAGAGCTCGGATCCGAGCGTATCCATCTCTTCACGCACAATAGCTTCAATTTTATTTAATGTTCGAAGTCCGATTGGCAGCATGGTATATACGCCAGACATTACCTGATCGATAAAACCGCCTTTTTGAAGGAGTGTTGCATTTACTGAATCGAACGCCTTTGCGTCCTTATTTGTTCGGAGGAAGTAAGAAGAGTATTTCATATATTAGAAGTAACGATATGCGTCTTTAAATGTAATAATAATCATGAGTCCAACTAAAATAATAAATCCGGCAGTGTGAACGTAGCCTTCGATAGCTGCAGGGATTTTTTTTCCGATTGCTTTTTCAATAATAACGAAGAGGATCCTTCCTCCATCAAGCGCAGGGAGTGGCAATATATTAATGATTGCAAGGTTAATACTAATCATGGCTGCAAACTCTAAGAAGTATGAAAGTCCAAGCGATGCGGCTTCTTTTGTATATACGGCAATTCCAATTGGTCCCGTTAAGACTTCGCCAACACTCTCGTTTCTAAAGAGTTTTGCTATAAGGCCCCCAAACTGATCAAGAATAGCACCCGTCATAAATGCAGTGCGCTGTATTCCGTGCCATGGGGCTAAATACCAAGGAGATTTGATAAGGCCTGTTTCCCCCATACTGACCCCAAGAGCCCCCTGCCCTTCCGGTGGGTTTACTCGAGGTGTTACCGAAACAGTAATATGCTGCCCACCCCGTTCTACTGTAAGAGATATGGCTTGCCCTGCAGTTTGCTTTGTTGCCTCTTGAACATCGGTTACGCTCGGTTTTGCAATTTCTCCGTATTCCACAATTCGATCATAGGGTTGTATGCCTGCCTGATCAGCAGGAGAATCAGGTGCAACTTCCAGTACATACGTCATAATATTTGAAAGTGTGTGACGGTTTTCGGGTGTCGCTATAGTTGGCGCCCCAATTCCACTTTCTATTCCAAGTAAAAACGCTGCAAGTACAAGGTTCATTACAACTCCCGCAGATAAAATTGCAATACGCCATAATGCGGATTTGCTCGCGAAGCTGGTTTCTGTGGGGTTCTCTTCGTTCATATCTTCTCCTTCAATTTTCACGAAGCCTCCAATTGGAAGCAGATTGAATGAATAGAGCGTTCCGCGCCACATGCGGGAAAATAGTCTTGGGGGGAACCCAAATCCGAACTCCTCTACTTTGCACCCCGCCTTTTTTGCCACAATAAAATGTCCCCATTCGTGCACCAATACAAGCACAAGGAGCATTCCAAAAAATATAAGAATAGTGGTCAAAACCATAGTTATTTAAGGGTATCGTACATCTCTCCTGGGCGCTAGGGAAATAAAAAGCCCAGATCCTTTGTGGGTGGTCTGGGTATAGTGGAATTTGCTTCGGTGATAGAAACTATTCTTTATTCTGAATTTTCATGTCAACGCTTGACGCCTTCTTGCAAATATCTGAGCTTGATCAAAAAGCTCATTTATAGTGATATCGAGGGCATCGCATAGAGTCATAATCATTGGAAGGGTCGGTATTTTTTCTCCCTTTTCTATCTTGAGAATTTGGTCGTATGGAATCTTTTTCAAGCCTTTTTTGATGATTTCGGTTGCAAGTTCGCCTTCTGACCATTGCTTTTCAATTCGATACCATTGAAAGGCTTTTCCGATTTGCATAACAACGTCGACGTTCCTCACATCACCTGTTTTCATGAGCACTCTCCTTATGTGCGTAATTCTAAAAGAACGAACCCATTCGTAGGTTCGTTCTTTATACTTACAAATTACTATATTGTCAATATATCTTGTTCTTTGGACTTGATTCGTTCTTCCAGTTCGCTTTGAGCTTTTCCAATAAGTTCATCCAAATGTTTTTTGCCCCCGTAGAAATCATCTTCTGAAATCGTCCCTTTCTCCTTTTCGTTCTTGAGGCCTTTAATAGCTTCATCTCGCCCCTGCCTCATGCGAATACGGGTTTCTTCAGCTTTTGCATGAAGTGCTTTGATTGTTTGATTGCGCACTTCTTCTGTGAGGGATGGAAATGCCAATCGAATATTTGAGCCGTCTACCGTGGGCATAACACCGATATTTGCTTCGCTAATTGCCTTTTGAATAGCGGGAACGGAATTTTTATCCCAAGGAGAAATTAAAATCGTGCGCGCATCAAGGCTGGAAACAGACGCCAAGCCTTTAATAGGATTGCGAGAGCCATATACTTCTACGGAAATAGAATCTACGATATTCGGCGTTACTCTTCCGGATCTAAGCCCGGATATTTCTTTTGCGAACCATTCTAATGCTTCATTTTTTGCTTCAGTAAAAATATGTTCTGCTTGTGCAATAGGCATAGGGAAAAATAATAAATGAATCTACCTTGTAGTATTTCTTAATTGGGCCAGTGACGCAAGGAGAATGTCTGCTGCTAGCTTTACGTTTCCTCCCGGAAAGGAAGCTGTTTTGTGGTAATCTCGTAGCCGCATCGATACCCGAAAGAGGTCAGTATTTGCTTCTCCGGCGAGCGCCATTTCATGAATAAGGCGAGATATTTCTTCTAGTTCTTCTTTAGAAAATGGGCCTGCGGGGCGCAATGAGGCGAGTTTGAGCAACAATTCTTCTATATTAATAGAAGCACGTTCTTGAAGAAGTGGGCTTGCAAAGAGTACCTTGCACCTAGATCTAATGGTTGGCAGTACGCTTCTCTTGCTGGGGGCACACAGTAAAAATCTGCTGCTTACAGTCGGCTCCTCTAATGTTTTCAGGAGAGCATTCGCTGCTGCTGGAAGAATATCTTCTGCGTGGGAAATGCATATCATTCTTTTGGCGGAAGTGTTTGTAAGCGTTGTGCGCAGGAGCGCAATATCTTTCACGCTGATTTTGTTTTTCTCTCCCGTAATACTAATAGTATCTGGGTGTGAGCCCCCATCTGCCTGGCGGCATGCTTTGCATGTTCCGCACGGGGATGTTGCATGCGTTTCGCATACGGCCGCACGTTTTGCAAAGCTGGAAATATCTTCAATAAAAGCTTGAGAGTGCGAAATAATAAGAATGGGTTGCTGCGCACCACTTGCCGCTGCCCATGCACCGACCTCCTCTTTGATAGTATTTTCTTGCGGCATTATTTACGTTTTGCGAGGTAGTACAGAAGTGGCGGAGCAACAAACAAGGAGGAATATACTCCTGTAATAACTCCGATAGTAAGCGCAACGATGAACCACCTGATAGATGATCCTCCAAAAGCGAGTACGGCAACTAATGTGATCAGCACAGTAAAGGACGCATTTAAACTTCTTCCGAGTGTAAGTACTAAGGCTCGATCAAGCGTCTCGAGTAGGCTCTTTCCGCGAGAGGCAATCCATTCCGATCGGAGGCGGTCAAAAATTACGATCGTGTCGTTTACAGAATATCCTAATATGGCAAGCTGGGCTGTTACGAATAAAGTATCTACGGGAATGTTCCAAAGTTTTCCAAATACTGAGAAAAATGCAGTTACGAGGAACAAGTCATGGACAAGCGCATAGATAGCAGCAAGTCCGAGCTTCCATGGCGATATAAAGCCTCCTACTGTCTTGAACGTGTGGGCCAAGTACACAATCAGGATTCCAAGCACGATAAGCACCGCATATATTGATTTTGTTCGTAACTCTTTGCCGATTGTAGGCCCTACTGATTCAAAGCTACGTTCGCTTCCGGTCATTAATTCTTTTTCCCTTAAGAATGTAAGCACCTCTTTGTGGGCGTTATCGTCGAGTACGGGGGTGCGAATAATAATAGTGCCATCTTGAGTGCCTTGCGCAGTTACTGGCATCGAGAATTTCTCTGTGAGAGAGTCTTGTACTTCGCGTGCCTTGTCTGCATTTCCTTCTACTTCTAGCAAGGATCCTCCTATGAAATCAACTCCCCACACTGGCGGGAATATAATAGTGATACCAATACTCACGGTAATGGTAAGCGCAGAAATCCACATCCATAGTTTTGGGTTTTTTATCATAGGAGCCACTTTTTATGAGTTGCAGGAAACGAAAAGAGAAATGTAAGCATTCCTCGGCTTATAGTAATTGCCGTAAAGAGTGAGAGGATAATACCCAAGCAGAATGTAACGGCAAATCCTCGAACGATAGACGTTCCAAATGCATACAGTACCACCCCGGTAAGCAAGCTCGATACGTTGGACGCATTAATAGAACTCCACGCAGCAATGAACCCGTCTTTCAGTGCGAATGGAATCGTCTTCCCGCTCTTTATGTTTTCTCGAAAGCGTTCAAAAATTAAAATATTTGCATCAACAGCCATTCCGATCGACATAATAAACCCGGCAATGCCGGCAAGCGTAAGAGTAACCGGAATTAATTTCATAATTGCTAAAAATAGCACGGTGTATATAACAAGTGCGATAGATGCAACAAGCCCAGGCAACCGGTAGTAGAAAATCATCCATACAACAACCGCAAGCAAGCCAACAGTACCTGCAAAGAGGCTTTTTGTGATTGCTGTTTGCCCAAGGCTGGGCCCTACAATGCTTTGGCCAATAAGTTCAATAGGCACAGGCAGGGCGCCAGAATTTAGCCCGCGCACCACTTCTTTTGCTTCATCAAGACTATAGCTTCCGGTGATGATTGCTTTGCCATTTGTGATTTCTGTATTCACAACAGGAATTTGGATCGGCACTCCATCAAGGTAAATTGCAATGCGTTTGCCGATATTTTCTTTTGTAAGTTCTGCAAAGAGCTTTGTGCCTTCGCTATCGAATTCCAATGAAATTTGCGGAATGCCTGTTATTTGGTCGAACTCTACGTTCGCTCGCTTAAGGTTCTTTCCTGTAAGTCCGGTCGGTATAAATAACTTGTCCTGAAGGGTTGGGTCGTCTGTTGCGAGTTGGGCGTCTACATTAAAGTCGGGATTTTGTTTGCGAAAATCAAGGGTCGGCGTCTGGCCAATGAGGCGCTTTGCTTCTTCCGGGTCCTGGATACCTGCAAGTTCAACAATAAC
>CAZZHI010000012.1:0-2595 GCA_964654145.1 uncultured Candidatus Saccharibacteria bacterium | reverse complement strand
CTACGTTGCATATGGTGTTATTTGTACCGTGATTTACAGATTCTCTGCAAATGCCTTGAGCGCCAGGTAATTTTTGCCAGGATCTTCCTTTGGTTCTAGTACTGCGTATACGTCATTCCTATTTTGAAACAGCTGTAAAAATTCTCGTGTTTGCTCTTTATTTGGGAATGTTTCTTGTGCAAAGTCTGCATCCGTAATTCCATCATGAGAATCCGTTCCATTATACGGAGGAGTAATAACATTGAGGTGGAGAAGCTTTGTTTGAGCTGCGGTGCGCTTTGAAAAATCTAAAACTTTCTCCCATGCGGCTTCTGGCGAAGCTTCTTCTACGAGTGCATGGGTGCCTGTGTGGGAAATATCGTTTGCAAGAAAATTTCCTTGAGCGCCTAGAGCTTCAAGCGTTGAAAGCGGAGTATTACCTGGGTCGTACGCATCCTCTCGGTTCGTTTCTCGGCTCGCTTCCCGGGCAGTAATAGATTCTATGGTTAGTAAAACCCCCTTTTCCTGCGCATATGCGCCAAGCTCTTGGGCGGCAGAAAGGAGTAGATTTTTTGCCGTATCTGCTGGTGTTATGGCGTTAGGCAACATTTTTTGTTCCCACTCGGTAAAGTTGATTGTTTCAATTGCCTGTGCCCCAGGGTGAACATTTACATATACACACCCGATAACGGATCCGATATCGATCGTTTTTTTAATTTGTTCAATAGTAGTGTTTCGAATATGCGAATCTTGTGTCGCAAGGTTTGTTTTTATGGTTCCATCTATAACACCCCAATGGTGAAGCCCCATGGCTACGCCTTCTTTTTGAAGCCAGGCAATTATGTCGGTATATTCTTCGTGTTTATTTACGTTAAACCATATCTCGCACATGCGCGCGCCAAGGTCAGTTGCAATTGCCTGCCCTTCCGGAAAATTTTTCGGCCCCGTTTTAAATCCGAGAATCATTTTTGAGGAATACGGGAAAGATCCCCGTTGATAATTACGGGTTGAACTGCTTCAATCTCCGTTTTGTAATACGGGATATCTGGAATCGGATTATAGAGAAAGACTTTTTGATTGAGTACATGGGCAAAGCCAATTTCCATAAGAGTATTGCCACCAATATAGTTTTTTACTCCGTTTTTATCTAGGTTCAAGACCAACACAGCATCCCCGCCCTGCATGGCATTCCAAAATTCTCGAATGGCATCCATGGTGTTTTTTTGGTGGATTTTAATAACCTCTTTTTCTTCGTCAGTTTTTCCGATAAATGCTTTATGCAAATCCGTTATATATGCGTCATGACCCATTGCGTTTAGCTGGTCGCGAACTTCAAGCATCTTCTCCGTATATTGCATGCTGCCAATAATTCCGATTCTCATATATTACGATTCATCTAAAATAATTCTCTTTTCAAACTTGCCGCGGTTGATAGCCTTTTTCTCTTTTATTTGGTTAATTTCCTCTTTATTAAAGTGCCTATAGTCGGCAATTGCTCCTAAGACTTCTAGTATATCAGCTATTTCTTCCATATCTTCTGTTTCGTTGAATTCTTCCACTTCTTCACGAAGTTTTTCTTTCAGCTTGATCCAATACTCCTCTTCTTTCGCGCGATGGATAATCGGAATTCCTCCCTTTGAGCGGATATATTCAGGAATATTATCCCGTACCAACTTGTTGTACTTTGTAGTGGTCGCCTCCACTTCGTTGATATTTTTTCCAAGCCGTGTGAGGCAAATATCGCGGAAGTAAATTGCTCCAAGGCGTCGCAACGCTTCTATGCTTATTCCTTCTGAATACGCGTAGTCTTTTAGGTGGATATCGTACGCCGGGTGGAAGGTAAGCTCATGTTCGAAATAATAGAATACGGATTCTTGGATATCGTACGCAGTATCCATATCTAAATTTTCATCACAGAACCGAAGCATCGCATCTTGATGCTGGTTAATATATTCTTTTAATCCGCTGCCAATAAGTAAAGCCTCGCCCTCTGGGGTAAGCGCAATAGGTGAAAATGATTTGGTGTATCCTGATATTTTCCCTTCCAGTGCCGAAAACCGTTCGCGAACATTTTTTAGGTCAGGCTTTAATTCCTTCTCTACAGTTTTTTCTAGCGTATCGAGCGTTTGGAGTTTGCGGCCAATATATAAAAGTACGGCTACGATAGTAGGAAGACCGATCGATACGATTAATCGATTTAAAACAGTTAGGGTATCCATTACTTCTAGTATATCCCAACTTTTTGCTTGACGTAACCTTTTTGTTCGTGTCTAAACGCTAGAGATTTTCAGCTTCGTGAAGCTCTTTTTTGATAATGGTATAGGAATCATCAAAGATGAATTCCCCAGTAAACTTCTTTCCTGCTAAAAATAACGGGAACCAATACTCATCGTCCGGCCACATAGATTCAAAAGGAATGTTTGATAGTTCAAACCATTTCGGCTCCATCTCATCTGTCTCAGTGATTGTTCCTGTGAATGTTGTAGCGCGGAATATATGTACTTGCCATACATCCTCTTCGCCCGGGAGCGTAAAATCTATCACACCCATTTTTTCTATATCAGGAACAGTGAGGCCAACTTCTTCCAGCACTTCCCGCTTTGTCGCATCTTCAAT
>CAZZHI010000011.1:0-21406 GCA_964654145.1 uncultured Candidatus Saccharibacteria bacterium | reverse complement strand
TCTTCTCTTGAGTGGATTTATACTTTGGCGTTTTTTGCTTTAGTTCGGATGCAGCGTACGCATGCTAATACTTTCTGGCCTTCGTGAGCTACGGACTGGAGGTTCGGCTTAAAGGTACGGCGGCCGGTAACGTTATAATGACCGCGCAACAGTTTCCGGTAGTTGCCTACCGTTTTGCCCTTCTTACAAATTTCACATACTCGTGCCATAGAATTTTCTTACTATAAAGAGGAGCAAAAGAAAATGCAAGTTTCGTTCCCCTCTCCCCAGCTTGGGAGAGGGAGGGGGTGAGGGCAGGAGTCGTCGATTCCAGCTAGCCCTCATCCGCGCCCTTCGCACAAAGGCTCTGGGCTAACCTTCTCCCCAATTGGGGAGAAGGGATTTATCGCAACCTATATTCCCGCTTTCGCGGGAATGACAGACTTATGATACCCTGCAACTATGTTTGATATGTTTGCTGTAGCCAGCGTGCCGTCCGGACTTTCCAATATCGCCTCTATTATTGCAATTGGAGTGGCGGTGGTTTTCCATGAAGTTTCCCATGGGTATGTGGCAAATTGGCTTGGGGATAGTACTGCTAAGTATGCGGGGAGATTATCGCTTAATCCGATCCGGCATGTGGATATGTGGGGAACTATTATCATTCCTCTTGCATTAATTATAACTCAAGCAGGGTTTGTGTTTGGGTGGGCAAAGCCGGTACCAGTTAATTATTACAACCTTCGGTATGGAAAATGGGGCCCCGTGCTTGTATCGCTTGCCGGCCCAGCTGCTAATTTTATTATTCTTTTGTTGTGCGGAATCATGGTTCGAATTGTGCCGGAAGGTACCGCACTACCCTACCTATTTATTACAATTGGGCTGATAAATGCGTTTCTTATGCTATTTAACCTTCTTCCAATCCCACCGCTTGATGGATCTAAGGTATTGTTTGTATTCCTTGAGAGCAGGCCGGATATTATTATGATGCTGGAACGGTACGGTATGTATATCCTCTTGGGAGTACTTATATTCGCCCCCGGGCTTATTAGCCAGCTCATATTTGTGCCTGCTCTTACTATTACAAGCATTGTTACGGGAGTCTCCTTGGGAGAACTCATCAATTTGCTTTGACTTTTTTTATCGGCTTATCTATAGTACATAAATGCCAACGATTAACCAGCTTGTACGCAGTCGACGCGAATCGAAGTCAAAGAAGTCCAAAGCACCAGCATTGCTTCGGGGCTTTAACGTACTTACCGACCGGCCGATCAAATTTAGGAAAGGAAGCCCCTTTAAGCGAGGCGTATGCTTGCAGGTAAAGACAATGACTCCAAAGAAGCCGAACTCCGCTCTTCGAAAAGTTGCTCGTGTTCGCCTTTCAAACGGAATGGAAGTAACTGCGTTTATCCCGGGAGAAGGCCATAACCTTCAGGAGCACTCCATTGTTATGATTCGAGGCGGTCGAAGAAAAGACTTGCCAGGTGTTCGATACCAGGTAGTTCGAGGTGTGCTTGATACTGTTGGAGTAGAAGCTCGCCGACGCGGTCGAAGCCGATACGGAGCAAAGAAACCAAAAGCTGAATAATTACTATATTTTATGCCACGAAAGAAACGAGTATATAAGAATAAAAAATACCTTAAGCCAGACCCAAAGTTTGGAAACATGGCGTTGTCTAAATTCATCAATTACATGATGTATGACGGCAAGAAGAGCGTTGCACAGCGAATTATTTATGATGCGCTCGACATTATTTCCGACACTACAAAGAACGATCCTCTTATGGTGTTTGATACTGCACTCAAGAATGTTGCACCTGTACTTGAAGTAAAAGCTCGCCGAGTAGGTGGAGCAAACTACCAGATTGCGCAGGAAGTTCGCCCAGCGCGTCGAGATACGCTATCTATGCGATGGCTTCGAGATGCTGCGCGCGGACGAGGCGGACATAGTATGGCAGAAAAATTGGCTGCAGAGCTTATTGATGCATCTCAGAAGCAGGGCGGCGCTATGAAGAAGCGTGGAGACATGCATCGCATGGCAGAAGCAAACCGAGCGTTCTCACACTTTGCACGATAATTTCATATGAATGCACCTTCAAAGCAATTCCCGAAAGTTTCTATTGAAAAAGTTCGTAATTTTGGAATCATTGCGCACATTGATGCAGGAAAAACAACGGTATCAGAACGCGTACTTTTTTATACTGGATTAACGCATAAAATTGGAGAAGTTCATGAAGGGGACACCGTCATGGACTGGATGGAACAGGAGCGCGAACGAGGTATTACTATTACCTCTGCAACGACTACTGCGTTTTGGCGCGACTATCGTTTAAATTTGATTGATACTCCGGGACACGTTGATTTTACGGTGGAAGTAGAACGAAGTCTTCGCGTGCTCGATGGAGCTGTGGTGGTGTTTGATGGAGTAGCTGGAGTAGAGCCACAGAGCGAGACCGTATGGCGCCAGGCAGATGTGCACAAAGTGCCTCGCATGTGTTTCGTGAACAAGCTTGACCGTACAGGAGCAAACTTCTGGAAAGTGCTTGATTCTATTCATGAACGACTTACAAAAGACACCGTTGTATTAACGCTTCCAATCGGAGAAGAAGAAAACTTCGGCGGTATTATTGATTTGCTTACAGAAAAGGCTTGGTATTTTGAAGGAGAAATGGGAATTGATATTCAAAAGAAAGATATTCCCGCAGAACTCGCGGAAGACGCAAAGGCTCGCCGTGCTGAAATGGTAGAAAAAATTGCAGGACTAGATGACGCGCTTACAGAAAAATATTTAGAAGGAGAAGATATTTCCGTAGATGAATTAAATGCAGCGCTTCGCAAAGGAGTAATCGCTGGTAAGATTGTACCAGTGCTTTGCGGAACTGCTCTTAAAAATAAAGGCGTGCAGCGCATGTTAGATGCTGTTGTGGATTACCTACCAGCGCCTACGGACGTTCCTGCTGTTGAGGGTGTTGATGTGAATGATCATGAAAAGGTATTATCCCGAAAACCATCTTCTGATGAACCGTTTGCTGCGCTTGCGTTTAAGATTGCAACAGACCCATATGTTGGTCAGCTTACATTCTTCCGCGTATATTCTGGATCCTTAAAAACAGGTTCCTATGTACTTAACTCTTCTAACGGAAAGCGCGAACGCATCAGCCGCATTCTTCGAATGCATGCGAATGAACGAGAAGAAGTAGAGGAAATTTCTGCCGGAGGAATTGGTGCGCTTGTAGGTATGAAAGCAACCACTACTGGTGATACGTTGTGCGATGAAGAGAATCCGATTCTTTTGGAACGCATTATCGGGCAAGAGCCGGTTATCTCTATTGCCGTTGAACCAAAATCAAAACAGGATCAGGAAAAGCTTGGGCTTGCAATTAAAGCCTTAATGGGAGAAGACCCAACGTTCCGCGTGCATACTGACCAGGAAACTGCACAGGTAATTATGCAAGGAATGGGAGAGCTTCATCTTGAAATTATTGTTGACCGCATGAAGCGCGAATTCGGAGTTGAAGTAAATGTTGGGAAGCCTCAGGTTGCATACAAAGAAACGATTCGAAAAACAGTGGAAGCGGAAGGAAAGTACATCAAGCAGAGCGGAGGTCGTGGACAGTATGGTCACGTGTGGCTTCGATTGGAACCGCAAGAGCGCGGAAAAGGTGTTGAATACGAACAGGCGATTAAGGGAGGAGTTATTCCACAAGAATACTTACCAGCAATTGGTAAGGGTGTGGAAGAAGCATCTAAGAATGGTGTGCTTGCAGGGTTCCCTGTTGTGGATATTAAGGCTACTGCGTTTGATGGAAGCTACCATGATGTGGACAGTTCTGAAGTTGCCTTTAAGATTGCAGGATCGATGGCCTTTCGAGAAGGTATGCGTATGGCAGACCCGGTATTGCTTGAGCCAATCATGAAAGTAGAAGTTATTACTCCAGAAAACTACATGGGAGACGTAGTGGGCGACTTAAACTCTCGCCGAGGCCAGATTCTTTCTATTAACGACCGGTTGAACCTCAAGGTTATTGACGCTACAGTACCGCTTGGGGAAATGTTTGGATACGCAACGCAGGTTCGATCTATGAGTCAGGGTCGCGCAAACTACACAATGCATTTTGACCATTATCAGGAAGTGCCAAGGAACGTTCAGGAAGCAATCGTGGGAGAGAGCGCGAAGAAATAGTCATTCTTGCAAAAATCTAGGAAGGGAATATATTCACGGCAGGTAAGCTAGTTGCTTTCAAGTTGTTCTTTTCATGAAAGGGATTTGCCATGGCGACAACGAAAGTTTTACCAAGCGTGCAGAAAGTGAATGCGGCAGATGTTCAGGTGAGGTGGATGATTCGTCGGGATATGAGCGAGGTGTTGGAGGTTGAACAGCAGAGCTTTCAATTCCTCTGGAACGAGGAAGACTTCCTGTGCTGCTTGCGTCAACAAAATTGCATTGGCATGGTTGCGGAGCATGAATATCGAATACGGGGCTTTATGATTTACGAGCTCTTCCAAGATCGCATGCATGTGATGAGTTTCGCGGTTGCGCAGAGGTATCGTCGATTCGGCATAGGGACACACATGATGGGGAAGTTGGTCAATAAGCTTTCCCAGCAACGCAGGACTTCCATTACGCTCGAAGTCCGAGAAACAAATCTCGGCGCTCAGTTGTTTTTCCAAAAAGCCGGATTCCGCGCCACTTCTGTTCTTCGTGATTATTACGAAGATACTAACGAGGGTGCGTATGCGATGGAATACGCATTACCAGGCACGACCATGATCGAGAGGGGGCGAAGCCATTGTTAAGTATCCTTGGGGTTTCGTTTTTGTTTACACCCGCGTACTGCCATAGACAGACGCGGGTTTTTTTATGTACTTGCACCTATTTAAGGTGCGGGGGTATAGTTTTATTATGCGAACAGAATCCAAAAGTTTAAAAGAAACATTAGAGCCTATTTTAGGCATATTAAATGACCTTGGTGGAAAGTTTACCTTTTTGGACGATGATGGAAATAAGTTTATTTTAGCTTCAGAAGAAGCCTTGGAGGCTGAGCAGGAAGAAACAACGTATGAAATAGAGCAGCAACTCTCGCTTCCTCAAGCGGATACGGTATCTCGCGCTATTCGAAAGCATGTAGATTCTTCTATTCAAGATGATGTTTTGGAGCGAATAAACCGAGATATTGCCTTGGCTTATGCAGTTGAGCAAGAAGCAGGAGAAGAGCTTGATGAAATTGAAGAGATTGCAGTAACGCCGGATTATCCACAGCCGCCACGAATTCGATTTGAACCTCTCCGAGGCGACCTCCCCCCAGATTTGCAGGAGTAGTTTCTTGACTTACAATTGGTTCCTTGTTACAAATACCTATGACCTTGAGGCGGTTGTTTGATGTTCCTTTATATGGGTTCTAGGGCAACTGGGTAAAACGCCAGATAAGGCATTTTATTATTTTTATATTTTAAGCATTCTTAGGCCTATGGCTGTTGAAAAATTCGTTCGAAGCAAGCCCCACGTGAATGTCGGAACAATTGGTCACGTTGACCACGGAAAGACAACCACAACGGCAGCTATCCTCCATGTGATGAACATGAAGGGTGGAGTTAAGAAATTAATGAGCATTGATGATCTGGACAAATCTCCAGAATCAAAGTCTCGTGGTATTACGATTTCTACCGCTCATTGCGAATATGAATCTGATAACCGACACTACGCTCACGTAGATTGTCCTGGACATGCCGACTACATCAAGAACATGATTACAGGTGCTGCCCAGATGGACGGCGCAATCCTTGTAGTAGCAGCAACAGACGGTCCGATGCCTCAGACTCGCGAGCACATCCTCTTGGCTCGTCAGGTAGGTGTATCTACGATCGTAGTATTCTTAAACAAAGTTGACCTTGTAGATGATCCTGAACTTGTTGACCTTGTAGAAGAAGAAGTTCGTGAGCTTCTTACAAAGTACGAATACGATGGAGCAAATGCGAAGGTAATCCGCGGAAGCGCAACAAAGGCACTTGCAAGCGCAGGTCCAGATGACGCTGATGCAAAGCCAATTATTGATCTTATCGCTGCACTCGACGAAGCAATTCCAGAGCCAGTACGCGATGTAGACAAGCCATTCCTTCTTTCTATTGAAGACGTGTTCTCAATCGAAGGTCGAGGAACAGTAGTAACTGGTCGTATCGAACGTGGAGTTATCAAGATTAACGATGAAGTTGAAATCGTTGGAATCCGCGATGTACAGAAGTCTGTAATTATCGGTATCGAAATGTTTAACAAGCAACTTGAAGAAGGTCTTGCTGGAGACAATGCAGGTGTATTGCTCCGAGGTCTTAAGAAAGAAGACGTTGAACGCGGACAGGTTGTTGCAAAGCCAGGAAGCATCACTCCTCACAAAAAGTTTGAAGCTGAAGTATACGTTCTTACGAAAGATGAAGGCGGACGACACACTCCATTCTTCAAAGGATACAAGCCACAGTTTTACGTTCGAACAACAGACGTAACTGGAGAAGTATTCCTTCCAGAAGGAACAGAAATGGTTATGCCTGGCGATACAATCAGCATTACAGTTGAACTTGGCGCGAAGGTAGCCATGGAAGACGGAATGCGATTCTCTATCCGTGAAGGTGGCCGAACTGTTGGCGCCGGAGTTGTAACAAAGATTATTGAGTAATGTCTGCTGACACTCCACAAGTTGAAGTAAAGGCAGAGGTTGTACCACCTCGTATTCGAATCAAGCTGAAGGCATACGACCACAAGCTAATCGATCAGTCTGCGAAGCAGATTATGGAAGCGGTAGAGCGGGACGGCGCGAAAATCGCCGGCCCAACTCCGCTCCCAACGAGCAAGAAAAAGTATACGGTGAATCGTTCTACGTTCGTGCATAAAAATGCTCGAGACCAGTACGAGATCCGCGTACACAAACGCCTCATTGATATTATGGAATCAACACCTCGCACGATAGATACGCTCATGAGCTTAAATCTTCCTGCAGGAGTAGACGTATCGATGAAGACAGTCTAGCGAAGCTTATAGCTATTAGCTTGTAGCTTTTAGGGCTACTACAAGACCCCGCAATCCGCCAACTGGCGGAGCGGGGTTTTTGTTTGGCGGCGGGGTGTGGGGTAAAAATAAGCGCCCCTTTCGTATATTTAGCTAATATTGATTAAAAAATTGTATAGCAATTATTATTATATTTTGTCAAATATTGGTCCGAATAGGGGTATTGTGGAAATCTCGAGGCATTTTGCTTTACTTTTTTTTATGGGTGTTCTATTCTGACTAATACCGTGCCTAAGGGTGTGGGAAAGTAGTTATACAAGCTTTTAACCATAAGCTTTTTTATTTACAAGCACATGCGAGTTTACCATCATGAAAGCGCTTCTCGGTCGAAAAATCGGTATGTCTCAAGTGTTTTCTCCTAATGGAGACCTTATTCCTGTTACCTTAATTTCTGCAATTCCTAACTTTGTTACGATCCGACGCACAGTAGAAAAAGATGGGTACGCGGCTGTCCAGCTTGCACTTCCGAAGAAAGAGGGAGCGAAACTTGGAGAGAAACGAACCCCAAAAACTGATACAGATACATTTGCTGCACGAAGAGAGTTCGATGGAGAAATTGCTGAAGATATTGCGACTGTGGGCGTTGATCAATTTACTGCAGGGGATGCAATTGAAGTAACGGGAACTTCAAAAGGAAAAGGATATGCCGGTGTTGTAAAGCGCCATCATTTTAAGGGCGGTCCTGCAAGTCATGGTCATAGGCACGTACTACGCCGCCCCGGTTCTATTGGAGGGCGATTTCCTCAGCATGTAATGAAAGGAAGACGCATGGCAGGCCGAATGGGTTCTGATCAAGTAACGGTAAAGAACTTGGAAATTATCCATGTTGATGCTACGCGCAATTTGGTTGCCGTAAAAGGAGCAGTTCCTGGCCGCAGGGGCAGCGTTGTTGAGATTCGTAGCATTGAAACGAAATAACCTATGGCAAAGAAATCACAAACTCAAACTCTTCCTGTTCGAACGCTTGAAAAGGACTCAGGAAAAGACACAGCGCCTGTGCCTGCATACTTTGCTGAAGCAGCGCCAGAAATGATTGCGCGCGCCATTCACACTACTCATAAGCGCATGCGTATTCGTCGCGCTCACACAAAAGAACGAGCAGAGGTACGAGGCGGAGGTCGTAAGCCATGGAAGCAAAAAGGAACAGGACGATCTCGTCACGGTTCTAGCCGGTCTCCTATTTGGGTTGGTGGCGGTATTACGTTTGGTCCACGAAGTCGCAAGACACGAATCGCAAAGACACAGCTTAAGGAACGCCGACGCGTACTTTCTGGAGCATTTGCTATGCATGTAAAGAACGGCACTCTTTCTCTTCTGAAGTTTTCTGAAAAGATGCCAGAAAAAACAAAAGATATCGCAAAGCATATGGAAGGTGCTGTTGGGCTTCTTGTGATTGTTTCAGATACGAATCGAACATTTGCACGTATTGCTTCAAATATTCCATCCGTTACAGTTCGCAACGCAGCTACCGTGCTTCCGAAAGATTTAATGCAGGCTCATGCGGTCTGGGTGGATGATACAGCGCTCGCTACGCTTGAAATTCGTTGCTCAATTTAATATATACCTCTTATGTCACTTTTAAGTTTATCAAAACGAATACTCGGGAAGAATGAGAAAAAAGCTCCCGCTCGAAACAAGAAGGTAACTTCTGCTGCAACTGCTGCGAAAAAAAGCAAGCAAACTGTTGATGCTCATGCACTCACTACCGGTATTATCGGGCTTACGGAAGTTGTTTCTGAAAAAGGAATCAAAGAGCAAATTCAGGGAACAGTTGTATTTAAAGTATTACCTCATGTAACGAAGGAGCAGATTCGCCAGGTTGTAGAAACTCGTTTCGGAGTGCAGGTGAAGAGCGTTCGAACATTACTTGCGCACCCGAAGACTCGCAGACGCGGCGTTACAGAAGGTAAGACGAATCGTTATAAGAAAGCGTACGTTACGGTTGATAATGTTCAGTCGCTTGTAAACCAAAAGTAATCCTATGCCTATTAAGAATTACAAACCAAATCGCGCGGCTCGAAAGAAAATGTCTATCGTAGACCGATCCGACCTATACAAAGGAGAGCCCTTAAAGCAGCTCCTTGCCTCAAAGACCGCAACAAGTGGCCGTGGTTCTGCTGGGAAAATTACTACTCGTCATCGAGGCGGAGGAGTAAAACGCCGATTGCGCATTGTTGCCTTCGGTCAAGAAAAGATGGGTGTTGTTGGTACGGTAGAGCATATTGAATTTGATCCGAATCGTTCTGCAAACTTGGCTCGTGTTGTGTATGCTGATGGTGATCGCCGATATGTGCTTGCATGGCAAGGCGCAAAAACAGGAGATACCATTATCGTTGACGAAAAAACTCCGGAAAAAGAAGGGAACCGTATGAAGCTTAAGAACATTACTCCGGGAGTATTTGTATTTAATGTTGAAATTAAGCCAGGTCGAGGTGGATCATTCTTCCGGTCTGCGGGGTCATATGGAATCTTGATGGACGTACAAGAGGAATACGCACAGGTTAAAATGCCATCAAGCGAGATTCGCTTGATTTCGAGAGAGTCTTATGCCACAATAGGCACGGTCGGCAATCCGGATTGGCGCTTACAGCGCATCGGATCGGCTGGAAGAAAACGTCGTTTGGGTCTCCGTCCGAATGTTCGCGGAAAGGTGATGAACCCTGTAGACCATCCACACGGTGGTGGAGAAGGTGCTCAGTCTATTGGACTTAAGTATCCAAAGACTCCTTGGGGCAAACATGCCCTTGGGGTGAAAACGCGTACACCTGGAAAATATTCAGATCCACTTATTTTGGAGCGAAGAAAGAATAAACGTAAGAAATAATAATTATGCCTCGATCACTTAAAAAAGGACCATTTATAGATCAGCATCTTCTTGATAAAATGAAGAATCTTCAAGCTGGAGACAGAACTGTTATCAAGACGTGGTCTCGACGCTCTACGGTCTTTCCTGAAATGGTTGGATTCCGTTTTGGTATCCATAACGGAAGAGAGCATATCGCAGTTTTAATTACAGAAGACATGGTTGGGCATAAGCTTGGAGAATTTGCTCCTACGAGAAAGTTCGTTCGCCATGGAGGAAAATTACAAAAAGAAGTAGAGCAAGTGAAGGCTCCAGCCGCTAATGCAGATGCTAAGAAGTAATCTCCTATGATGCGCGTATCTGCTACACAAAAACATGCACGAATGTCTCCTCGGAAAATTCGTCCGTATGCACGAATGATCCAGGGCATGAATGCACTTGATGCGAAAAGCCAGCTTACATTTGCCGTAGGAAAAGCTCCGGTAATTATTTTAGATGTATTAAATAGCGCAATTGCAAACGCAACGAATAACTTACAGATCCCAGCATCTAACTTAAAAGTTGCAAGTGTTCTTATTAATTCTGGGCTTGTTATGAAGCGTTTTATGCCAGTTGCAAAAGGCATGGCGCATCCTATTTTAAAGCGCACTGCGCATGTTACCGTTATTGTAGAAGGGG
Source organism: uncultured Candidatus Saccharibacteria bacterium (assembly GCA_964654145.1). Taxonomy (GTDB): domain Bacteria; phylum Patescibacteriota; class Andersenbacteria; order UBA10190; family UBA10190; genus HO2-45-11b. Next base: position 10,892 of record CAZZHI010000011.1, on the reverse strand, counting down.
AGCAGGCAGAAGTAGTTGCGAAGAAAGCGGCACCTATTAAAACAGTAACAGCTGATGAGTTTGTAGCATCTGAAGAAAAGGCAATTAAAAAAGAAGAGCGTGAGCTTAATAAGGAAAAGTTAGAAAAGCAGGAACCTGTTGAAGAGCGTACAAAAGAATCGAAAGAAGGAAAGAGCTTTACAGCATTCCAGAAAACAAAGATGAATCAAATTGGCGGAGATGCAAAAAAGACGCATCGAAGAAAGAGTATCGGATAATTATAAATTACTTCTAATCCTATGGGACGAAAAACAAATCCAAATATTTTACGAATCGGTAACATTCTCCATAATTGGGATGCGAAGTGGTTTTCTGATAGTCCAAAAGATTTTCGAGATAAATTAATTCAAGATATTCGTATTCGTAATTATGTAAAGAAGGCACTACGAACAGCGTCTATTTCTCGTATTGAATTTGTGCGCCAGGCGCGAGAAACAGTGCTTACTATCCATACTTCTCGACCAGCTGTTGTGATTGGTCGTGGTGGATCAGGAATTGAGAAAATTCAAAAAGATTTACAAAAAATGTTTGGGAAAACGACAAAGTTCCGAATTAACGTTCAGGAAATCCGAAATCCGGATACCGATGCCTCCGCTGTTGCTACGCAGGTGGTGGACCAGCTTGAACGAAGAATGCCGTATCGTCGAATCTTGAAGCAGTCAGTCTCTCGTTCTATGCAGGCAGGTGCTCGAGGGGTGCGAATCTCTATTGCTGGTCGCTTGAACGGATCCGACATTGCACGTCGCGAATGGCTTGCCGATGGTAGCGTACCTCTTCATACATTCCGTGCTGATATTTCATACGCAGAACGTACCGCATTTACTACCTTCGGAGCTATTGGGATTAAAGTTTGGATTAATCGCGGAGAATACGAACTAGAAAAAGAGGAAAAGCCAGGAGAAACAATTGGGGCGCCGAAAGAAGCAAAAGCAGCGCCTCGACGACGCACTTCACTTGCTGAAAAGGTAAAGAAATAATCCTATGGCATTTATTCCTCGAAAAGTTAAGCATCGAAAACACCAGAAGGGCTCTGTTCGTGGTGCCTCAAAGAGCGCTCTTACGATTGATTTCGGACAGTACGGGCTCAAGGCTATGGAAAGCCGATGGGTTTCTGCGCGCCAGATAGAAGCTGCAAGACGTGCCGTGACTCGCCATGCAAAGCGAAGCGGAAAAGTATGGGTACGAATATTCCCAGACAAGCCAATTACTGCAAAGGGCCAAGAGCTTCCAATGGGAAAAGGAAAAGGATCAGTGGATCACTTCGTGGCCGTTGTGCATCGTGGTCGAATACTGTTTGAGGTGGACGGAATGGATGAACCGACAGCACGAGAAGGGCTGCGCTTAGCTGCACAAAAGCTTCCCTTGAAGACGAAATTTATTGGAAAATTAGGAGCGTAATACTCATATGACTACTCAAGAACTCATGCAATTACCTAAAGAAGAGCTTATCGTCAAGCTTCGTGAAGCTCGCGAGAAGTTTTTCCATACGCGCGAAGAGGTTCTCGGTGGAAAGGATAAGAATCATTCCCAGCTTCGAACCCTTCGAAAAGAAATAGCTCGCATAGAAACTTGCATTTCTCGCATTTCTCATTCATAGTATATTTTTATGAAGAAACAACAGCCAACTGAAGTAGCACCCCGCAAGCGAGAGCTTGAAGGCGTTGTTGTACGAAAATCCGGCACTAAAACAGTAGCTGTTGAGGTTGTTCGTGTGATTGCTCATGCCCTTTACGGAAAGCGCATCAAGCGCACAAAGCGTTACCTAGCTCATGATGAAGCTGATACCGTTGCGGTGGGTGATACGGTTGTTATTAGAGAATCAAGGCCTTTATCCGCTCGTAAGCGATGGGTCGTTATTCAAGGAGGTAAAACTATATGATTCAAGAAGAATCCAAACTTATCGTAGCTGATAATTCCGGCGGGAAGCTTATTAAGGTTATCCGTATATTGGGATCAACTCACCGTCGTTATGCATATATCGGAGACATTGTTGTTGCTGCGGTAAAGGTTGCGGAACCTCGCGCAACGGTAAAGAAGAGCGATATAGTTAGGGCTGTTATTGTCCGTGTGCAAAAAGAGCATAAGCGCCCTGATGGAACTGCGATTCGATTTGATGATAATGCTGCAGTAATTGTAAATAAAGAATCTAAGGAGCCAGTAGGGACTCGTGTGTTTGGGCCTATTGCTCGAGAGCTTCGCACAAAAGGTTTTCAAAAAATCGTATCTTTAGCATCTGAAGTGTGGTAATTCTTATGGCAACTCTTCCAAAAATTAAACGAAATGACACCGTGCGAGTTCTTCGCGGGAAAGATGCAGGCAAGCGTGCAAAGGTTTTGGCTGTATTGCCGAAAGAGGAGCGCGTAGTTGTTGAGGGGCTTAATATGGTAAAGAAGCATGTAAAGGCTCGTACAGGAGGCCAAAAAGGCCAACGAGTAAGCATTGCCGCGCCTCTTCGTCTTGCAAATGTTCAGCTTATTTGTTCTCAGTGCAAAAAGGGAACTCGAGTTGGAATTACTCGTGAAAATGGCGTACGCCAGCGAGTATGCAAGCAATGTAAATCCGTTATTGAATAATTTTCCTATGGCTGTTATTACACCACTTACACAGAAGCTCGCAGAATCACTCGGGATTAAAAATATCCACGCAGTTCCTCGCGTTACAAAAGTAGTTGTTACGGTTGGCGTTGGGAAAAATCGAGATAACAAGCAGTACATTGAGGCGGTACAAAAGGACCTAGCTCTTATTACTGGCCAAAAAGCTCGAGAACGCCGTGCTCGCCAATCAGTTGCTGGATTTAACGTTCGCGAGGGAAACCTTGTGGGGTATAGCGTTACTCTTCGTGGAAAGCGCATGGAAGACTTTATTACTCGATTTGTAGATATTACCCTTCCTCGTGTTCGAGACTTCCGAGGACTTTCATTGTCTGTATTAGATGGCCAAGGGAATGCAAGTATTGGGCTTACGGAGCACCTAGCATTTCCTGAAATTCAGGCAGATAAAACAGATATTATCTTTGGAATCGGAATCACGTTTGTAACTACTGCGAAAAACAATGAAATCGGCGAAAAGATGTTCCGAGCGCTCGGATTCCCGTTTAGAACGGAAGAACTTGAAGAAGAGTAGTAACTAAGGTATTCTCATTACTTGTATGGCAAAAACATCACAAATCGCTAAAAGCCTTAAAAAGCCGAAATTCCAAACCCGGGTTCGGAATCGTTGTCAGCTATGCGGACGACCTCGAGGCTATATGGGCGATTTTGGAATGTGCCGTATTTGCTTTAGGGAAAGTGCTGAAAAAGGCCATATTCCAGGCATTCGAAAATCTTCTTGGTAATTCTCATACTTCTATGGATACTGTAGCAAACACACTTACGATCATCTTAAACGGCCAGCGCGTTGGCAAGAAGCGCGTTGCTGTCCCGTTTTCTAACTTCAATAAAAGGCTTTTGGAATTTATGAAAGCTCAGAAGTTAATTGGAGATATTCGAATCCAGGAGAGTCCAATCTCAAAACTTATCGTATCCCTTGGGTATACTGAATCCGGAGCACCGCTTATTCACGGGTCTCGTCGGATTAGCAAACCTGGACGAAGAGTGTATGCAGGTGCTGAGTTTCTTCCGTACAGCAGGCAGGAGTCCGGCATGATTGTTGTATCTACTCCTGAAGGGCTTATGGACGAGAAGCACGCTCGTGGTAAGGGAATCGGCGGAGAGCTTATTTGCGCTATTTGGTAATATTCTATGTCACGTATTGGAAAACAAATTATCGCTATCCCAGCCGGAGTCACTGTAACAGTGGACGGGGCAATGGTGCATGTAAAAGGGCCAAAAGGAGCACTTGCTGTTTCTGTGCATCCTGACATTGCTGTTACGGTTGCAGATAATACGCTTACTTGCGCAATCGGGCATAAGACAAAGAAGTCAGCAGCTCTTTGGGGTACAATGCGCGCAATTCTTGCAAATGCAGTGACTGGCGTTCATGAAGGATTTAAAAAGCAGCTCGAACTTCAGGGGGTTGGATATCGAGCCTCTCTTCAGGGGAAGAATCTTCAGTTGCTTGTTGGATACTCTCACCCTGTGCTCATCGAAGCTCCGGAAGGGATTTCATTTACAGTAGAAAAGGAAATTGTAACAGTAGAAGGATTTGATGCGTATCTTGTTGGACAGGTTGCAGCGAATATCCGCAAAGTGCGTCCGCCAGAACCATATAAGGGGAAAGGTATTCGATATGTAGGCGAACATGTTCGTCGAAAGGTTGGCAAAGTTGTAGGCTCTGCCGCATAATGTTTGATTATTACTATGAACTTACCAAACAGAGTAAAACGACATAAGAAAATCAGGTCTAAAATGACCGGAACCGCAAATCGTCCTCGAGCATGCGTGTTTCGAAGTGCTCGTGGAATGGAAGTTCAAATTATTGACGACACAAAAGGCGTAACTCTTGTTTCTTCTCATATGATTGCAACTGCAAAGATGAATAAAACGAAACTTGCAGAAGAGGTTGGCGCTTTGCTCGCTGCGGAAGCAAAGAAAAAGGGAATTACGAGCATCGTGTTTGATCGAGGCGGATACATGTATCATGGTCGTGTAAAGGCTCTTGCAGAAGCAATGCGAGAAGGCGGACTTCAGTTTTAATATCGGATATTTATACCTATGGCATACGGAACACCATCAGTTGACGACAACCAATTTGCACACGAAGTGTTGGAGATTTCTCGTGTTGTTCGCGTAGTAAAAGGCGGACGCCGATTCCGATTCCGTGCGAGCGTTGTTGTTGGAGATCGTGCTGGTCGCCTTGGGTTTGGTATTAGCAAGAGCCGAGACGTACAGCAGGCTATCCAAAAAGCGCAGGCTCGTGCAATGAAGCGAATTGTTACTATTCCTTTGGTTGATGGAACTATTTCTCATGAAGTTCTTGCAAAGTATAAGGGAGCTAAAGTGTTGCTCAAGCCAGCTCGACCCGGAACAGGGGTTATTGCAGGAGGAATTATTCGTACAGTAGCCGATTTGGCTGGAATTAAAGACTTGGTTTCCAAGCGATACGGGTCTACTAATCGTATCAGTAATGCACGGGCTACTATTAAAGCGCTCGAAAACATCGCGTAACACATACTCCTATGTCACTATTTCAATTACCATCTATAACGAAGAAAAAGAAACGCATCGGTCGCGGACATGCCCGAAACGGCGGAAAGTCTGGTCGTGGACAAAAAGGTCAGAAGTCTCGAGCAGGGTATAGCTCTAAGTCTGGATTCGAAGGCGGGCAGACTCCTTTATACATGCGTTTTCCAAAGACTCGAGGAAGCAAGCAGATCAACCCTTCTCAGATTGTAAAGCCTATCGCTATTACGCTTAATGTATTGCGTGCATTCGATGCAGGAAGCATTGTTGGGCCGGGGCAGCTTTTCAAACGAGGATACCTTATTAACAAGCTTGATTCTGTAAAGCTTATTGGAAATGGCACGCTAGAGGCTTCTTATACTGTTCGGGTTCATGCTATTACTGCGGGCGCAAAAAATGCAGTTGAAAAGGCAGGCGGAAAAGTAGAAATAATTTTAAAAAATTCACAGCCATTGTACGGGTTCCGGAACTTCGAAAGAAGCTCCTGATTCTGTTGTGGCTCATTCTTGTATTCCGCATAGCGGCTATTATTCCTGTTCCTGGTGTTCCAAAAGAAAGTTTGGCGCAGCTGTTTTCTGGAAATCAGTTGTTTGGACTTCTTGATATTTTTTCCGGAGGGGGCTTGTCCCGCCTTTCTCTTGTGATGCTTGGGCTTGGGCCTTATATTACCGCATCTATCGTTATTCAGTTATCTACCATGATCTTCCCTCGCTTAGAGGAAATGCAGAAAGAGGAAGGCGAAGCTGGTAGGAGAAAAATGGCCCAGTGGACTCGCCTGTTGGCTGTCCCCTTTGCTGCGCTCCAGGGATTTGGTTTTTTGAATATTCTGCAGCGTGGAGGCGTTGGCGGAGCAGTAGCGCTTTCTTTTACGCCGTGGGAGTTAACTATGACTCTCATTACTATTGTTGCGGGGACGATATTCTTGATGTGGATTGGTGAACTGATGACAAAGCAGGGTTTTGGGAACGGAATTTCCCTCATCATTTTTATTGGTATTATTGGCCAGTTACCGGGCGCAATTCTTCAAGTTATTGCTACGTGGACTCCTGAACAGTTCTTAACCTATGCTGCGTTTCTCGTAGTGTCGGTTATTGTTGTTGCTGGCGTGGTTGTTGTAACGGAAGGTCAAAGGGCTATTCCTGTAAGTTATGCAAAGCAGGTTCGAGGAAATAGAATGTTAGGAGGAACTTCTACCCACTTGCCCCTACGGGTAAATCAAGCGGGTGTGATGCCGATTATTTTTGCTCTTTCTGTAATGCTCTTTCCTGGAATTGTTGCGAACTTTTTTGTTGGCGCATCAAATGCTACGGTCGCATCAGCATCTCAGTTCATTGTGCAGCTATTTCAGAATCAATTATTTTACGGAATCGTATACTTTGTGCTCGTCGTTGTGTTTACGTATTTTTATACTTCCGTTACGTTTGATCCGGATCAAATTTCTGAAAACGTACAAAAGCAAGGAGGCTTTATTCCGGGTATTCGCCCAGGGCGCCAAACAAAACTATATCTTCAGTATGTTGTTCAGAGGATTACGCTTGCAGGGGCTCTGTTTTTAGGGGGGATTGCTATTCTTCCACTTATTGTTCAGGCGTTTTCAGGGCTTACTACGCTAACTATCGGAGGTACCGCACTTCTTATCGTTGTTTCTGTTGTTCTTGAAACAATGAAACAAATAGAATCGCAGCTGACTATGCGGGAGTATGAAGGGTTCTTATGAAATTGCCGAAAATTATTTACGTCATGGGTATGCCGGGTGCTGGCAAGGGGACTCAAGCGGAAATGCTTGCGCACGACATTGGCTACAGCAGGTTTAGCACAGGTAATGCATTTCGGCAGCTCGCACTTGAAGACACTCCTCTTGGGCGCCAAGTGAAAGATATTATCGATAATGGGTTTTTGACTCCTCCTCCGCTTGCTGCAGAGGTTGTTATTAATGCAACAAAAGAATATATGAGCCGTGGAGAGGGATTAGTGTTTGACGGCACTCCTCGAACTTTGGAAGAGGCTCAGTATTTAAATAAGGCATTTCTTGAGGCTGGGTATGGGCATCCGCTCGTGATTTATCTTGAGGTAGATAAAGAAACAATGATTGAACGTAATAGTAATCGTCGTATTTGTTTAGATATAGAAGGAGAGTTTCCGGTTCGAACAGAACGTGATGAAGAGCGTTGTACTGAATTGGGCGGGAGAGTAGGTATGCGCCCGGATGATGAAAAGGAAAAATTTAATACACGATATGATCAATTTATGAATCTTACGTATCCAGCTATCGTGGATCATCGAAGTCGCCATGATGGGTTATTCTTTATGGTAGATGGTATGCCAGAGCCTCACCGAGTTCATGCCTCCGTAATGGATATCATGAGGCAGTTTGAAATGTAGATAGTAGGCAATTCTATGGCACGTATAAAAACTTTGGAAGAAATTGAAAAGCTTGCAAAAGCAGGAGCTCTTTTAAGCTCTATTCTTGATACGCTTACCGCAAAGGCGGTTGTAGGAGCAACTGGAAAAGAGTTAAATGCGCTTGCGGAGCAGATGATGAACGATGCAGGGGCAACGCCGGTATTTTTAGGATATGGAGACCCTGCGTACCCAGCAGCTATTTGTGTTTCTGTGAATGATCAAGTGGTTCATGGTATTCCTTCTTCTACACTGTTTGCGGATGGAGATATTGTAAGTATTGATGCAGGGCTTTCTCTTGATGGCTTAATTGTAGATAGTGCAAGAACAGTAGCGGTTGGATCTGTTGCTCCTGAATATCAACGCCTTGTAGATGTTACAAAGAAAGCGCTTGAAATAGGTATCTCGAAGGCAGTAATTGGAAATACTACAGGAGATATTGGCGCTGCAGTGCAGGCGTATGTAGAGGGTGAAGGATTTGAAGTTGTGCGTAAGCTCGTAGGGCATGGGGTGGGGCATGAGCTTCATGAGGATCCTCAAGTTCCCAACTTTGGCACTGCGGGTACCGGGGCTGTACTTGAAGAGGGTATGGTTATTGCAATTGAGCCCATGGTCACCATTGGGAACCATGATGTTACAACCGCGCCAGATAAATGGAGTATTATTGCTGTATCAGGAAAGCCAGCTGCGCACGAAGAGCATACGATTGCTATTACAAAAAACGGACCCCAAATACTTACTGCAACTCTATGACGGATAGAAAACGAGCTATTGCGCTCGATGTAGGTGATCGGTATGTAGGTATTGCTGCAACGGATCACATAGATGCGATCGCATATCGATATGCAACCATAGATCGCAAGCAATCAGAGCCATTTTCTGTGATTCTCGATATCGTAAAAAAAGAATCAATCCAAGAAATTGTCATTGGTGTGCCGTACCATGTTGAGGATGGAAGTGAAACCCAGCAAACAAAGAAAACCCTCGATTTTATAAGTCAGCTGAAGGAGCATATTGGGTCCGGTGTTTCGTATATTCAGGTAGATGAAACGCTTACATCTTCTCAGGCAAAGCAGAACCTTAAAGAGTTGGGTACTTCTGTTCACGAAGAGCATGCAGAAGCTGCTCGTCTTATGTTGCAAGAATATTTGTCTCTATGATACCTCTTACGGAATATATGAAAGATATTCAAGTACGGATCGATGCTGCTCTTGATGAACACTTGCCGAAAAAAGATACAGCGCCTACGCGCTTACATGAAGCGATGCGATACAGTATCTTTTCTGGCGGGAAGCGGTTACGTCCAGTTCTTTGCGTTGCTTCTGCGGAGGCGGTGGGCGGCAATCTTGAACATGCGATTATGCCAGCAATCGCCCTTGAGGCATTACATGCTTATACGCTTATTCATGACGATCTTCCCGCAATGGATAATGATGATCTGCGCCGCGGCAAGCCCACTGTCCATAAGGCATTCGATGAAGCAACAGCAATTTTGGCAGGAGACGCCCTTCTTACTATTGCGTTTGAGTGGCTTGGCGCTTCCGGTAATGCGTTGCTAGTGCACGAGCTCGCATCTGCAACGGGGAGCCTAGGGACTATTGGTGGGCAGTCAGACGATATGCAGTCAAAAGGCAAAGCAATTACAAAAGAGCAACTTACGGCTATTCATGAGCGAAAGACAGCAGCTCTCTTTGCCGTTTCTTGCAAGATGGGTGCAATTGCGGGTGGCGGAAGTGCGGACCATATTGCTGCACTTGAACTGTTTGGGTATAGATTAGGAATGGCGTTCCAGTTACGAGACGACATAGCAGATCATGATGAAGTTATGCTCGCGGTGTTCTCAAAAGAGGATGCATTGGCACAGGCCAAGGAACACGAGGCTGCTGCATACGCTTCCCTTGAAAGTGTCGGCAGGCAGGCTCGCCTTCACGAAATTGCATCTTTTGCTGTATCATCATTTGCATTATGAAAGAAAATATTCCAACCCACATTGCTATTATCCCCGACGGCAACCGCCGGTGGGCAAAAGACCAAAACATATCTCCAATAGAAGGGCATCGGCAAGGTGCGGAGGTGATGCGAGTATTAATGCCCCATGCAGCGGATCAGGGAGTTCAATACGTTTCCATATGGGGGATGTCTCTCGATAATTTTAAAAAGCGTGACATGAAAGAGGTTGCCGGATTGCTTGCGCTTTTTCGGTCAGAATTTTTGAATCTTGCAACGAGTGAAGATATTCATACTCGGAAGGTGCGGATTAATGTTATTGGCAGGTGGCGAGAAAAATTTCCATTACCTGTGAAAAGCGCGGTGCAAAAAGCAATCGACGCAACAGCGCACTATAGCAATCATTATCTCAATTTCTTTTTAGCGTATGACGGAATTGATGAAATGAAGCAAGCAATTTACGACATGATCCGCGAAGGCGTTGAGACGGTTACGTCTGAAACAATTAAACAGCATTTATTTACCAAGGATTTACCACCAGTTGACCTTATTATCCGTACAGGAGGAGAGCCGCACCTATCTGCAGGATTTATGATGTGGGACGTAACAGATTCCCAGCTTTGGTTTACTGATAAATTCTGGCCAAGTTTTACTTCTGCAGACTTTGATGTAGCTCTTGAAGAATACGCATCCCGCAAGCGTCGCAAAGGGGCATAGGGGCTATACGTGATCGGGCAGGGATTGTTCCCGCAGGAATGCAGCTGCGTCTTCTGGGAGCACGGTGTTTATTTCAATTCCTGTTCCAAGTTCAAATCCTGCTGCGGTGGATAGGCGGGGCAAGATGGCAATGTGCCAGCGGAAGTGTTGAAACTTGCTCCTATCGCACACAAAGCCAGTATCATCGCACGGCGCGGAATGAATATAGTAGTTATATGGAGGATCTTGAAGGCCGGTATACATTTTCCCTAATACCATTTGCATTGCTTCGGCAAGAGCTTCGCGTTCCGCGGGGCCGATATCTTCAAAGAAGGGGTCGGATTTTCTTGGCAGTATCCATGTTTCGAATGGAACGCGGGACGCATACGGGCAAAATGCAGTAAAGTATTCGTTTTCAAATACGATGCGTTTTTTTACCTCTCGTTCGTGGTCTAGCAAGATTGTAAATGCTTTTTGGCCATGTGTTTTTGCGTAACGTTCTGCGCCGTTGAGCATGTCAGAAATGTCTTTTGATAAAACAGGAATGGAAAAAATTTGATGATGAGGATGCTCAAGCGATCCACCCGCTTCTTTTCCGTGGTTTTTAATAATTTGGATATAATTGACTGATGGTAATGTTTTTAATTGACGATAGCGTAGCACAAGGGCTTCGAGCTCAAGCTCAAGAAC
>CAZZHI010000010.1:0-21565 GCA_964654145.1 uncultured Candidatus Saccharibacteria bacterium | reverse complement strand
TCTTGTGCGATTTTTTTGATGTCTTTCGATTTCTTTGCTTTTTCTTCGAGTTCTTCAAACGGCAGGTCTTTCCACTGGCTCGCAATTGTCATTGCCTCACGGATCCATTTAGCAACTGCTTTCATTTCTTTTATTTTCATGCCGCGCGTGGTGAGCCAAGGGGTACCAAGGCGAAGTGCAGAAGGGTTGCGAGGGGGTCTAGAGTCCCACGGCATGGTGCTGTAGTTGGTGGTAATCCCTGCGTAGGCAAGCACGCGCGCAAATGGGCGGCCTAGAAGAGCCTCTTCCGAAAGGTTAATAAGCACAAAGTGCTTATCTGTTCCGTTGGTCACAAGTTGGAATTGCTGCTTTTTGAGTTCTTCTGCAAGCGCTGCAGTATTTTTAATTACTTGCTGTGCATATTTTTTAAATGCTGGTTTTGTGGCTTCTCCTAATCCTACCGTGATCCCGGCAATATTATGGTTGTGCGGGCCGCCTTGTAAGCCTGGCAATATCGCGTGGTTTATTTTCTTGATCATGTCTTCATGCGCAAGAATAATAGCTCCGCGGCCAGCCTTTAGGGTTTTATGAGTTGTCATGGTTACTATGTCTGCAATTCCAACCGGGGAGGGGAATGCTCCGCCTGCAATTAACCCTGCTTCATGGGCTACGTCTGCTAGGTAGAGTGCTCCAACTTTTTTTGCAATTGCTTTAATTTTTTTATGATCAATAACGCGCGGGTACGCAGTGCCTCCGGTAATAATGAGCTTTGGTTTGCGCTCTTCTGCGATTTTTGCAATTGCTTTGTAGTCGAATTGGTGGGTCTTCTGGCTTGTTTTGTATTGCACGGGGCTATACAGCATGGCGCTGATATTTACCTTGCGGCTCCCACCTTCGTATACGAGTGATCCGCTTGTTACGTCGTCTCCTCGCTTTGTAGCATCTGGTTCAAAAGACCAGCCATGAGACAAATGCCCGCCGTCGGGCAAGTACATTGCAAGCATGGTATCTCCCGGTTTTAATACCGCCAGGTAGACTGCAAGGTTTGCATTGCTACCAGATAGTGCCTGCACGTTCGCGCTCCAGTTTTTGGGAAGTGAAAATGCTTTTTTTGCACGTTCAATTGCAAGAGTTTCTAATTCGTCTACGTGCTCTGCTCCTTCGTAGTACCGAGCATTAATGTTGCCTTCTGCGTATTTATGGGAAAACACAGACCCTACTGCTTCTCGTACGGATGGCGAGAACCAGTTTTCTGATGGAATCATCGAAAGCGTTTCTTGCTGCCGCTTTTCTTCTTTTGAAATAATTCGAAATACTGCTGGGTCTGTTTTTTTGAGAGCTGATTTCATATACGAACATATCGGCTATGGGTAAAGCGGGGAAACTCTTTTGACTCTAATAGATGCCAACTATTTGGATCTATGGGAGGGAAGTAGGAATCTCCTTCGAATGCTTCGTGGAGGTGAGATATGTACATCTTACTCGCGAAAGGCATCATTTGATCATATATGCTTGCGCCCCCTATGACAAAAACTGTTTTTGCACCGGCGCATGCTTCAAGTGCTTCCTGAATATTTCCGCAAACGGTCACCTCTGGAGATGAGTATTTATTCATGGTGCGGCTTATGACAATCGTTGTTCTGTTTGGGAGCGGTCGGCCGATTGCTTCGTATGTTTTTCTTCCGACAATTACAACATGGCCAAGCGTTGCTTTTGTGAACAGCGCCATTTCCTCAGGAATATTCCATGGAGTATTCCCATTTTTTCCGATGACATTGTTTTTTGCTACTGCGGCAATGAGGATGATGTCCCTCATGTTTTATACCTTCATGCTTTCAAGTGCTTTGAGCTTTTCTTGGATTTTTTCTTCTTGGCCGCGGCGCGCAAAATCATATTCTCCCATGTTTACTCTCATGTGCTCTGCGATAAGCGGATATGCTTCTTGTAACAATTTGAATTTTTCTTGTTCAACGTGTCGGTAATCGGGGTGGCCTTCTGGAATTGTTCGAAGTTCCATTTCCCAGAAGCATGAGCGTAAGTTTGTCCATTGCATAAAGCGCACTCGATACGCCATTGGTACGGCATATTGGGCCAGAACGGCATCGTGAGCTGCTATTTCTTCGTATACAGCTTTTGCGGCATCCATTGCTGCTCGATAGGATTCGTCCAGTTTTGCATCGATTAATTCTTGCGGAGTGTCGTACCCGTGGCTTGTCGTAAATAGCTGGCGTTGTTGAGTTAGCATTCGGTGGCGATGCAAGTCGCGCCATGCTCCGATGTTCATGGTGATATCGAATCGAACATACGTGTTTTCAAAGGCTCTTCCTGCTTTTTGCCAGCGCTGCGTTCTTCCGGAAAGGTATGCTTCTAGAATTTCTTTTTTCTCTTTCGTGTTGAGTATTGCAACGGCATTTAAGGTGTCCTCCCAGGAAGAGGTATTAGTATCTGCACTGTAGAGGATGCCGGCAATTACTTTGTCTTCTCCATCTTTGTCGTACTCTACGAGTGATACGGTAGCTTGGTTTGATTCTAGTGTTCCGTGCAGTTCCTTCGGAAGAAGTTTCGCAACACGGCTGTTTTTTTGAGCAATGTACTCTTGGTATGCTTCTGCTTTTTCTTTATTGTCTTCATCTTTTACTCGGCGGAGGAATGAAGGGGCTATTCTGAAGAGCTCTTGGTAGGTAGCCTCTGCCGCCCAGCGTACTTCGCCCAAATCATGCTTCATAGAGCGGCTCACCAGGTATTCAAATGCTTGCCCGTTTCCGAAGAAGGCAACCTGGGAGAGGGTTGATACCGGGAGCAATCCACGGACGGTATCGAATGCTTTTTTCTCAATAACGTTTTGAGATTCTTCTGGGAATTGTTCCGTTAGGTATGTTTTTACTTTTGGAATAAGGTCCGTATATGTGTCAAACAGTTGATCCATTGCTGCTGTGTATTTTTCTTTCAGGCCAAGCGTTTCGAGTGTTGGATCAGTGTAATACCTGTAGGAGCCGTTTACTTTTTGGGAGTAATTTACGTATCGAGTTGATTTTTCGATAGGTGCAAGACCGATGCGCTGATCTTCAATATGTTTGATGGCAAGTTGGGATAGGCTAGAGAATACAACATGCATGCCTGCCATTTGCGCAATGGAATCATCCCCGTATTGTGCAAGCCATTTTGCGTAAAACGAGCGAGCTTTCGGGTTGGAAAATATGGACTCTATTGGGTTGCTATGCAAGAAAGTAATAAAATCTTTGAGCGTTGTTCCGTATTGCTTTGCTTCAGCGTCTCCTGCTGTGTCGCTTAAAAATGGAGTTAAGTACTCTCCTAAGAAGATCTTTCGCAAATCTTCTGGGGCACGGCTTGTGCGAGAGCACAGTGCGCCGATTACTTCTGGAGAAAAGATAAGGGCAGCGTATACCGACTTATCTAAATTGGTAAAAAATGGTGCTACGCGCCATGTTTCTTCTTCGTTATAAGTGTCCGGCGCAAAGGACGGAGCAAATGATTCTAATGGAAGGGATGTTTTCATAAACTTAAGTATTCCATAGGGAGTGCATGAAATATAGTTGACAAACCATCTGAAGTGAGAGTGTAGTTGATGTATTTCGTGCATGTATGACTGAAATAGAAACAAAAAGAGAACTTGAATACTTGTATGGTCTCGAGCGCTTTGGAATGAAGCCAGGTCTTGCTGTTATGGAGCAATTAATGGAAGTGCTGGGGCATCCGGAACGAACATTCAAGAGTATTCACGTAACAGGAACAAATGGTAAAGGTAGTACGTGTGCAATGATGGAGTCTGTTCTGCGTGGGGCGGGGTATAAAACAGCGATGTATACGAGCCCGCACATCTATACATTTAATGAGCGTGTGCGAGTGGGTGGAAAAAATATTTCAGATGAGGAGCTTGTGGCGTTGGTTGCGGAAATGCGAATAATTATAGAGAACGAGGGAATTCATCCCACTTTTTTTGAATTTACAACAGCACTGGCATTTTTATATTTTTCTCGTTCCGATATAGACATTGCAATTGTAGAAGTTGGGATGGGCGGAAGGTATGACGCTACGAATGTTATTACCCCTATTCTTTCCGTGATTACCAATATTGGATTGGACCATATGGATTATATCGGGCCAACAAAGGTTCATATCGCAAAAGAAAAAGCAGGGATTATAAAAGAGGGGGTACCAGTTGTCACTGGGGAGGCGGAGGAGGAAATGCTCGATATATTTCGCGAGGAGGCGGGCAGGCTTCATGCAACGCTTTTGCGTTCGCGCGATAGTGTTACCGGAGAGGTTGTTTCTCGGAATTTAGCCGAGCAAGTTGTTGCTGTTGAGGGAGTGTATACGGGCGAGCTTCATCTTCCGCTCTTGGGAGATCACCAAGTGCGGAATCTGGAAACGGCGCTTATGGCACTTTATAGCATGAATCAATTAGGTTTTTCGATTCGGTGGGAGAGTGTTGTGCTGGGTATTGGGTCTGTTGTGTGGGAGGGACGATTACAGGTCGCATCTCGTGATCCGCTTGTTATTATTGATGGGGCCCACAATGCTGATGGTGCTCGTGTGCTGTATGAGTTTTTACACAGCTTGCATCGATATGATGTTGTGATATTTGCGGCAAAGAAAGGGAAAGATATTTCAGATGCTGCTTCTTTGATTCTTCCGCTTTTTTCTCATGTGATTATTACGAAAGGGTCCTATATGCCAGAATCTTCTGCTGTTCTTGAGAGGAGGTTGCAAGAAAAAGGGATTACGTCCGTGGGTATAGAGGAGAATGTAGGGGTTGCGATTGAAAAGGGGAAAAAGATGCTCCCCCCACAAGGAACAATGCTTATTACCGGTTCACTGTATATGGTTGCTGATGCATTGGCGTATCTGAAGGCAAAGGGGGTATAAAGAGGAGGTATTCTTTTTATGATAAACAAAACTTTTATTATTGCTGCGTGTGTCGCGCTCGCGGTGGTCGCTATAGCTACCATGGCTCCGCTTTCAAATTCCCAAGTGCGGATTATTCAACTTCATGATGCTCCCGACTCTATAACCCTTGAGCCGGGGCGGCATATGTCTCAGAGGCTGCATCTTTCTAAGGGGACGTATTCTGCAGTTTCGGTGTTTTCAGATGCCACTCTGCTTGAAGGTCGAGTGCTTCGGGCTGTTATCAGGGACAGAAAGGGTAATGCTATTACCAGTGGTTCCGCGAATACAACCGCGTATCTTTCTAGCGAGAACGTTATGAAGATAGAAATACCCGTTACGTGGTTTACCGTAGACCATGACGATTTTTATGTGATGGATATTTCGCTTTTACACGGAGAAGCGCTGCCGCTTCGCATGATGGCGCGAGATACAAATATGCCGAAAGTCCATAGGGTTGCAATCGATGGAGAGGTGCAGCAGGGCATGCTGCCACTTCTTTTTATAAAGCAAGTTCCGGCAGTGTTTGGGCTTAAAAATGGAATGATAATTGGCGCTGCGTTTTTACTTGCTGTTGCGCTGATATCTTTTATAAAAAATGAGCGAAATAAGTATATTGCGGCAATTATTATCATCGTTGTCTTCGCGCCCCTTGCAACAATGGGGTATTTTTTACTGCCGGATAATCTTGGGATTGCTGATTGGGATTTTTATTTTGCTCTTCATGATTCGTATCGCGCTGCAATTGTAACTCACCATACATTTCCTCTTTGGGATCCGTATCCGTGCGGTGGGACTGCGGGGCTTTCTGATCCGGAGTTTCCAATGTTTTCTCCTACGTTTGCGCTCGAGCTTATCTTTGGCGTGCCTCTTGGTGTTCGGTTGGCTATCGCGCTTTCTGTCATCGTTGGCGCAACGGGCATGCTTACTCTTGCGCGCTCGCTTGGCAGGTCGGTAGAGGCTGGGCTTATCGCTTCGCTCGCGGTTGCCTTTGGGACTGTGAATTTGCTGGAAATTACGGAGGGTCATGTGAACGTGTTCGCCGCAATGTGGATTCCATGGATTTTGTGGGCGTGGCTTTCAATGTATAGGGGGAAGGTGAAGCCGATTGTGTGTGGAGTATTCTTAGCGCTTACGTTTTTGGGCGGTGGTATTTATTTGCTTATGTACACAACGCTCGCGTTTGCAGCGCTTATGCTTTTTGTGCGGCATCGCAAGCAAGCCGCTATTCTAACGATCCGAGCAGCGGCATGGGCCATGGGCTTTGCTGCATTCAAGCTAGTCCCTGTTCTATTTTGGCTCAAGCAGTTTCCCGATGATGCGTATGCGTCATCTACATACACGCTGCCTTGGATTGTAGATATTTTATTTGGGCGCCATTTGCATGGTTCGTATGTAATTTTGGATCAAGCGAGCGGATGGCATGAGTACGGAGCCTACATTGGATATATCGTGTTTGCACTCGCGCTCATTGGGCTTTCCTGTATACGAAAAAGCCGAATTGTGAAGGTGCTCGCATTTGCCTCTGTTGCAGTGGTGCTTGTGTCAACGATGGGGCCGTATTTAAAGCCGATATTCGATTTGCTTTGGTTTTTCCCTCGCTCTAATATCTCTCGAATTATTCTCTTTGCGGTTATTCCCCTGGGCCTACTTGCCTCGTATGGCGCAGATAAACTAGCTTCAATGGTTTCTCGGAGCACTGCTCGTATAGTACTGATTGTGTGCGTAGGGCTTATAGCGGTAGATATATTTAGCCTTACGTATCAGGTTTCTGAGCAGGCATTTACATTGCCGCATGTTGTACCGAATATTTCTCCTGCACCGTATCCAATTGCATTTACGCCCGATCGGTACGATGAAAATGGATCCGGGTCGCGTACTACGCGATCATTCGATGCGTATAAGGCAGGGTACGGAACGATGGTGTATTGTTCGGTTTTAGGCCCTCGCCCTGCAGTTCGGACTATATATGACGAAGGTGATACAAGCGTAGTTTCTGCAGTCGACCCTGCGGCGAAAGTAACATTGGTTTCATGGAGTTATAACCTTGTACGTGCCCATGCGGTGGTTCCGAACGAAACGTTCGTTGTGCTAAATACAAACTATGCAGATGGTTGGACTGCGAACGGAAAGAAAGCAGATATTGTTTCCGATCTTGTTGCAATGAAAGTTGCTCCGGGTGAGTACGACATTACTTTTGCATATAATCCGCCAGGGGTATTGATGGGAGCGTCTATTTCTTTCTTTACATTTCTCTTTTTGTTCGTAAGAACGGTTATAGAAAAACGTTCAAAGAAGGTATAAAAAATTCTTGCGAGCGGGAGTCTTTTTTGGTACCATAGGGTACTAGACACTTTAGCAATAAAGGCGCTCGAACATTTATAATAAGTAACAACATATCATATGAAAAACGTCACGATTTATACCACTCCTTCTTGCGGCTGGTGCAAGGCAGCGAAGCAGTATTTTGGGGAACACAATGTTACTTATAGTGAAAAAGACGTAGCTGCAGACCCTGCTGCTCGCAATGAAATGCTTGAAAAATCAAAGCAAATGGGGGTTCCAGTTATTGATATTGATGGGAACATTGTCATTGGCTTTAACCAACCCCGCTTAGCGGAACTTCTTGAGATAGCGTAAGGCTCTCTTTTACTACTCCTATGGCAGATGCAAAACAAATGTCAGTTCCGATGGCGATTGTTGTCGCGGGCGCTCTTATTGCGGGCGCTGTGTATTTTAGCAAGGTAACACCAGCACCAGCAGTGGCGCCGGTTCCGACCCCTGCGCTTGAACAGGCTCGCCCTACCGCTTCTCTTGATATTAGCCCTATTACAAGCGAGGATCATGTTCGTGGTCCGGAAAATGCGAAAGTTACAATCGTAGAGTACTCTGACCTTGAGTGTCCGTATTGCAAAGTATTTCATCAGAGCATGTTGCAACTTATAAAAGAATATCCAAGCGATGTTCGTTGGGTGTACCGCCATGCTCCTATTGCGCAGTTGCATGCAAAGGCTGCCGCGGAGGCGAATGCTTCGGAATGTGCAGCGGAGCAGGGAAAGTTTTGGGAATTTACCGATGTAGTATTTGCGGCTACTCCAAGCAACGATGGCTTAAACCTTGCCGACTTATCGAAGTATGCAGCGCAGGCAGGCGTGGCAAACGTTACTGAGTTTCAGGCGTGTGTCGACTCTCAAAAATTTGCAGCTACGGTGCAGGCAGACTTGGATGATGGCTTGAAGGCAGGCTTACAAGGGACTCCATTTAATATGGTTATAACTGCAGATGGAACAAAAACTCAGCTCGGCGGCGGGGTTCCATACGAACAGCTCAAGGCTACAATCGCACCTCTTTTGTAGCCGCTTGAACGGCAAATAGGTGGCTTTACGGTGCTCATGAGTATGAAAAGTATTGTTATTGCTACTGATACCTGGAGTCCGAATGTGAATGGGGTGGTGACAAGCCTTCTGTACACGAAAAAAATCCTAGAAGCACGCAATTTTCGAGTTCGGATTGTGCATCCTGGCGAATTTATGTCGCTGCCACTCCCTTCGTATTCTGAAATACGTCTTTCGTGGGCATGGAAGCAGCAATTAGATGAAATAGTGCGGCAAGAGCGTCCGGATTATATCCATATTGCTACGGAAGGATCGTTGGGGTTGGCGGTTCGTCAAATGTGCATACAGAATAGGTATCATTTTACAACCGCTTATCATACGAAGCTTCCAGAGTATGTATCAATGCGCCTCGGAGGTTTTGGCGGGGTAACACAGAGGTACTTAAAATGGTTTCATAATGCCGGAGATGGGGCGATGGTAAGCACGGATTCATTAAGGCGCGAACTTGTTGGTGAGGGGTTTGAGCGTGTAGTTGTGACGCCTCTTGGGGTTGATGTGGATTTGTTTTCGAAAAATAACAATTCAAACGCCTTACCTGACCTTGCGAGGCCAATGTTTGTATTTTTAGGTCGTGTTGCAATCGAAAAGAATATCAGAGCATTTTTAGACGCAAGGGTTCCTGGTACCAAGGTTGTTATTGGTGATGGGCCTGATAAAGAAAAGTTAGAAGAAGAGTTTCGGGGGAAAGCTATTTTTACGGGATATAAAACAGGACAAGAGCTTATTGATATTCTATCAGTTGCTCGCGTTATGGTGTTTCCTTCGCGTACCGATACGCTCGGATTAGTGATTCTTGAAGCGCTCGCATGCTCCTTACCCGTTGCGGCGTTTGATGTCGGTGGCCCGAAAGATATTATTACAAACGGGCTTGATGGGTATGCTGGAAATAATATAGAAGAGTCTATTAAAAACTGTTTGAATTTGAGACCAGAAGATTGTAGGGCAAAGGCGCTTGGGTTTTCTTGGGAGCGTAGCGTTGATCTCTTTATAGAAAATCTTGTTCCGTTACGTGGCTAGTAGCATGCTCGCTGCCATAATTGCCACAAGCAGATAGCTTGTTGCATCTTTACTTGCAAATAGTACGGGGTCGTCAGGTAATTTTTTATGGAGTGCAAGGCGCCATATGCGAGCAATCCATACTATAAGGGTAGGGACAATTATCCAAAGAATTGAGGGGGTAGTATAGAGGCGCATGACCGACGCGCTCGTGATATAAAATGCCAGTACAATGCATGCGAGCGCTGCGCATATAACTCCAATTCCTGTAAGGACATTTTTATCGCGTTTCCCATACCCTCTCCCATGGGCCATTTCCTCATTGTTCTTAAGCGCAACGATTTCTGTTATTCGTTTTACGATTGCAAGATTTAAGAAAAAGCATCCAGCAAATAAAAATAGCCAAGTGGAAGTTTCGATCCCTGTTGCTGCACTGCCTGCAATAATTCTAAGTACGTATAACCCTGCAAGAATACCAATATCGAGATAGGGGATTTTTTTCGCCCATAGTGAATATATGATGTTGATGCCCGCGTATAGTCCGATAATAAGCGTAAATGAAATTGGCAGGGTAAAAAGTGCGAGTGCGACGCTGATAGTAGCGAGCGATATTCCGAGTATGCCCGCTTCGCCAATTGATAGTTTTCCTGCCGCGATTGGGCGTACGTGCTTTGTTCGGTGGAGGCGGTCTGAGGAAATATCCATAATATCGTTGAATACGTATACGCTGGATGCAAAAAAGCTAAATGAAATAAAGCCAATCATTGCATGGAATATAATAGGGCCCTGCAGTGCCGCATGCGCAGCTATTGCGGGTATAAAAAGAAGAAGATTTTTTAGCCACTGATGGATGCGAATTTCTTTGAGGATTATTCCAAGCGATAGAGGCTCTTTTGAGGCGAACATTGCTTCTACTGACATTTGTTTTTGTACGATTGCCGCAACATCTTTCGGGGCGTCTACGATAATAGCGCTTGCGGCAATATTCCACACGGAAAGATCTTCGCGTGAGTTGCCTGCATACGAAAATCCTTTTTCTCCAAATCTTTTTTGCAGTACGGTGTATTTTGACGATGCGTTAATAGGCTTTGTGCGTGTGCTTGCAATAACTTCCTGAAATATGCCTAGTTCTTGCGCTACCTTTGTTGCGACAGCCATGTCGCTCGCGGTGGCAAGGATTAAAGGCCTTCTTTTTTGATGCTCTTTGGTAAGCCAGGCAAGTAGTTCTTTATTGTAAGGGAGGTGTAAGGGCTCTTGAGCGGAATACTGCCCAATACGCTCCTTTACCGCTGCTTTGCTTATAAAGGATTTTGCCAATAGATCGAATATGCGAAATGGATTTTTTTTGAGCGATCGTATTCCCAGCTCAAGGATTGAGTTTGTTGGAGTGAGAGTTCCGTCTAAATCTACACAGAGAGGGGTTTGTTGCAATTGTGACATATTTCGATCGTACCATATAATAAGATGACATATGGCAGTTGATTTTGAGGGCCTTCTTGTCGAAATGTATTGGGGGAATACGATTCTCCAGTATAGTATTGCCGCATTGATATTTGCCGTTTCGGTGCTCTTTATCATGCTTGTTCAGAAGATGTTTTTGTTCAGGTTCACAAGCTTTTCCAAGAGGACAAAAACATCGTTTGATGATGCATTTGTGCAAATGCTCGCCACTATTCACCCTCCGTTTTACTGGTTTCTCGCTTTTTTCTTTGCGTTGCAATCCCTTGCGATTGAAGGAGCGTTTCAAAAAATTGTTTCAAATACATTCGTCATTTGGGGGTCTATTCAGGTAATCGTTGCGCTCCAGATTTTTATTGATTTTATTATTACGACAAAAATAGCGAGCAAGGGGAAGCACGGAGACATTCTTGTTTCGGGAATCCTTAGCGGGATCGTAAAAATTGCATTATGGATGTTAGCGGGCGTGTTTGTGCTTTCTAACTTAGGCGTGAATGTAAATTCCTTAATCGCAGGGCTTGGTATCGGAGGAATCGCAGTAGCTCTTGCAGCGCAGAATATTTTGGGCGACCTCTTTAGTTCTTTGGTGATTTATTTTGATCGTCCATTTTCTCCTGGTGATTACATTGTGATTGGTAATACGAGTGGAACGGTCCGAAAAATAGGGATCAAATCAACTCGTATTCAGGCCCTTTCTGGGGAAGAGATTGTGGTTCCAAATAAAGACATTGTTGCGGCAAGAATTAGTAATTTAAAGCGCATGACTGAGCGCAGGGTCTCACTAAAAATAGGAGTGCAGTACGGTACGGGCACAGCAAAGCTTGCAGAGGTACCGGTGATACTTGAGGATATTGTGAGCGCTTTACCACATGTTGTCTTTAAGAGCGCATATCTTACTGATTTTGGTGATTCCGGCCTTGTCTTTGAGCTAGTGTACGTGGTTACGAGTCGTGATTTTACAGTGTATCGAGAAGCGCAGCAGCAAATTATTCTTGCTATTTTGCAAACATTTGAAAAGCGACACATCGGCCTTGCTTTGCCGGTTCCTACCGTTCGTATTGCTTCGTAGACAATTTTTATGCTCGAGCTATTTCCTTCTCGTACCGTTATTCTGTCGGTAGCGGGGTTTGAGATTCGTTGGTATGGCTTCCTATACGTTATTGCATTTTGGTTTGCGTGGCTTGCGGCTCCATATCTTGCTCGAAAGCATGGCGAAACAGGGTCTCGAGAATTGTGGGGCACCGTTGTTGCGTACGGAGCTCTCGGGGTGGTTATAGGTGGGCGATTGGGGTACGTACTATTGTATGAACCCGGATTTTTCTGGGGTAATCCGCTTGCAATCATTCAAATATGGCACGGAGGTATGAGCTCTCATGGAGGATTTATTGGGGCGGCTATATCGACATGGCTTGCAACTCGACTTTCTTTTCGGAAGCTTCTTGCAATTGCAGATATAGTAGCTATTCCATCTGCAGTTGGCATAGCATTGGGCAGGATCGGAAATTTTATAAACCAAGAGCTATATGGAACAATAACCACTCTTCCGTGGGGGGTTGCAGTACCAGAAGATTCTTTATTGCATCATCCGATTCAAATATATGACGCACTTGGCATGATGATTCTTGCTATTGTTTGTGCGGTATCTTTAAGCCCTAAAATTTCTCGGGGGGCTGTTTTTGCTACATTTATTATTTGGTACAGCATACAAAGATTCCTTTTAGAATATATTAGGTTGCAGGAATGGCATGGGTTGTGGGGCTTTTCATATGGTCAAATTCTGACCATTCCTCTCTTGTTTGCAGGCGTGCTACTCTGTGTATATGCCTACAAGCACCGAATTCACGGAACGATACAATCAGCTAAATCCTGAGCAGAAAAAGGCTGTTGATACCATAGAAGGCCCCGTAATGGTGCTTTCGGGGCCTGGTACTGGTAAAACGCAAACACTTGCAATGCGTATTGCAAATATTCTTGCGCAAACCCAAATGGACCCGTGGAATATTCTGTGCCTTACATTTACCGAGTCAGGCGTTGCCGCTATGCGATCTCGGCTCCTTTCTATTATTGGGACTGCTTCTTACTATGTTCGAATTCATACGTTCCATTCATTTTGTAACGATATTATTTCTGATCACATTGAATTGTTTGCAAAAGCAAAGACATGGCAACTTGTTTCGGACGCAGAGCGTATCGGATTATTCCACTCTATTATAGATAGCCTCCCCGTAAAGAGTCCGCTCAAGCCCTTCTTTTCACCCTATATGTTTTTCCGAGATATTATGGGGAATATTTCTGATTTGAAGCAGGAAGATATTTCTCCTGACAGTTTTGCAGATATAGTAGCTTCGCTTGATAATTTTCTTCATATTCTTGAAGCGCCATTTCAAACATTTTTTGCGTATACACCAAAAGAAAGAACAGATGCGGCGTGTAATGAGTTGGAAGCATTCGTGATACGGGCGTCTACAGAGGCAAATCTTTCGGAGTCTTTGCGGATGTTTATTGCCCATATGTTTGATCAGTATCATGAGCTCGCAGAAGGGGGCGATTCGGCGAGAGAGCAGAGCAAAGCTAGGACAGTATTAAAAAACACTTTGAAAAAATGGTTTGAAAAAGAATCCGGGTACCTTTTAAAGCAAAAAGAGATGATTGTTGTGTATCGGGAGTATGAAAAAAGTCTTGCCAAGATGGGGCGATACGATTACGAAGATATGATTTCTATGGTGGTTCGTGAGCTTCGTGTAAATTCAGATTTGCTGGCAACATTACAAGAACAGTTTCAATTTATTTTAGTGGACGAATATCAGGATACAAATGGCGCACAGAATGAGATAGTGACGCTATTGGGATCGTTTGATGATTCTCCAAATATTTTCGTAGTTGGTGACGACAAGCAATCTATTTATCGTTTTCAGGGCGCATCTCTTTCTAATATGCTGTCGTTTTACGAAAAGTATAAACGGGCAGTCCAAATAATTTCATTGACGAAAAACTATCGAAGTCACCAGTATATTTTAGATGCAGCTGATTCAGTTATCGCAAACAACAAAGAATCGCTCGCAACTCATATTCCCGGGGTTCATCAAAATCTTGTTGCACAAAAAGGGATAGCTCCAGAAAAAATTTCAGTTCTTACCAGTCCTTCAGAAGACGAAGAGGCATACAGTATTGCAAAGCATATCGAGCAGCTTTTGGGTAAAGGGGTCTTGCCTCACGATATTGCGGTGCTGTATCGATACAATAAAGATGGTGAATATCTTTACGATACATTGCGCAGAGTTGGCATTCCTGCACGAATTGAAATGGGAGAAGATATTTTTGAATCCATAGTTGTTCAGCAGTTCATTGCTCTTTTGGAATGGATCGCATATGGAAATAGTGAGGAACAGCTTGCTCGCGTGTTGAGCTACTCTTGGTGGAATATTGATGAGGTTGATACGTTAAAAACTATCCATTTTGCCAGCAAACAGCGTATTTCGATGTATGAAGTGATGACAAGCCCGGATCATTTACGTAAGGCGGGAGTGCGGGAAGATGAGAAAATTCTTGCGCTCGGGAAGCGCCTCGCGCTATGGCGAAAGCAGGCCGCTTCGCTTCCGATTATGGAGTTTCTCCAGCAGGTTCTCGTTGAGTCTCGTTTTTATGCCGATATTGCACATCTTCCTAACTCAATAGAAATATTGCGCAGCATAAAAACGTTTTTAGGAGAAGCAAAAAAAGTTTCTCGCGGGAATGTTGCATTTGGGCTCACTGATTTCGTGCAACATCTTTCCTTTATGAGGGAGCACAATATAGGTGTGCTTACTCCCGAGTGGGAAGGGGGGAGCGGTGCTGTGCGCCTTATGACTGCGCATAAGGCAAAAGGTCTTGAGTTTCCGCATGTAGTTATTGCTCGGCTTAACGATAAGCATTGGGGAGGAGGAAGGGATCGTTCCCATGTACCGCTTCCGGAAGGGCTTGTCCGATATGATTTTATTATTGCGAGCGATAATAACGAAGATGAACGAAGGCTCTTTTATGTTGCGGTAACTCGCGCAATGCAAGGATTACTTCTAACTCGAGCTTCTCATTCTTCTACCGGAAAAGAAACGGCGCCTTCGTTATTCCTTTCTGAAATACCTGAGCAGGTTCTTGATAAAAAGGTGTATGAAGAATCTCCAGACGATCAGCTTGCGCGACTTTCAAGAACACTTACTGATCCAATTATTCCAAAAACAAGTGATGCGGGGCGTGCATATATTGCATCTCTGCTCGAATCGTATTCTATGAGCGTAACGCATGTAAATAATTATCTTGAGTGCCGTAGAAAATTTTATTTTCGAAATATTCTTCAAATTCCTTCGATAAAATCTCGAAGCTTGAGTTTGGGCAGCGCCGTGCACGGTACTCTGCGGGACATATTTGAATATGCAAAAGAAGAAGGAGGGTTGCCTGCTCATACATGGATTTCGGACGTGTATGGGAAATATGTTCAGAGGGAAGCGTTGTCCGAGACGGATAAGAAGGATGTTCTTGAGCAGGGGTTGAGTTCACTAAAGGGATATATTACGCACTATGGTGATACCTTAATTATCCCAGGAATGACGGAATATAGCTTTCGTAAACACGGAGTTCATGTTTTAGGTGTTCCGATTACGGGTAATGTAGACAAGATAGAAATTATTGATGCAGACCGAAAAATAATAAATGTTGTCGATTACAAGACGGGAAAATCTGATACGTGGAGAGAAAAGATGCGTAAAGATGGAAATTATGTTCGTCAGCTTATTTTTTATAAGTTGCTTTGTGATAATGCGCCCGATTTTCCATATACCATGGAAAGCGGAGAAATTGACTTTATAGAGCCGAGCAAAGGTGAATATATTAAAAAACGGGTAGTTATACAGGAAGAAGATACTAAGAGGCTCTCCGAGGAGATTCTTCGCATATGGCGAGAAATCAAGGACCTTGCTTTTCTGGATGTAGATGCTGGTTGCGGTAAAGATACGTGCGAGTATTGCAGGGGGTATTAAAAAGAGCTATGGCGACTCTGTGTGCAGAGCGGTACTATTAGGAGTATGAAAAACACCCTCTCAATTATTATTGGTATTATCGTTATTGCGCTTATAGCCTTTATCGCATTACGGCCTACGCCTAACAGTATTCAGCAAACCATTACGGCAACTCCGCCGCCCGTAGCCACAACTATTACATTGAACCAAGAGCCAATACTGGCAACGCCCGCGGTGTCGCCATCTGTTGAGCCTAAGATAGTTGCTGTTTCTATTGATGATGAAGGGTTTTCACCCTCCACGGTTACAATTCCCGTAGGTACAACCGTAGTGTTTACGAATAATGGGCAAGCAAACCATAGGCCAGCATCTGACCCGCACCCTACGCACGATGGATTGCCGGGGCTGGATGCAGGGCGCGGACTTGCAACCGGAGAAACATATTCTTTCGTATTTACAAAAGCTGGGACGTTTGGAATACATGATCATCCGCGGCCACAAGTTAAAGCGTCAATTACAGTACTAGAGTAGGGAAAAAACGAAGCGCTTTCATGCTATAATAAAAGGCATGATTGATCGCATTAGCGAATCCATCCTTCAATTTCTTGTGGAATCGCGTGAGCTTCCTCTTGAGGATGGTGCACGTATTCGTGAGGCCATTACAAAAGGAGAGGGAACAATTTTTGAATTGCTCGTAACGAAGGAAAAAGTAACGGAAGAACAGTATACAAAAGCATATGCCAGTGCGCTTTCTATGCCGTACATCGATGTGCGGGATTTGCAGATAGAAAAGAAGATTCTCGATATTATTCCAGAATCTACGGCAAAAGAGCACTTTATTGTTGCATACGAACAAACTCCAGACGCCCTCAAGGTGGCAATGGCTAATCCGGGGGATCGGCAAATTCTCGAATTTATTCATAAGAAAGTAGATAGGCGCGTAGAGGTTGCGCTTGCGAGCACCACAAGTATTCGAGAAACGTTAGCAAAATATCAGGGCACGCTCGAGGCAGACTTACAGCAGGTTATCGCGGAGGCAAAGAAGGCGCATACAAGCGATACTGATTTATCGAAAGCTGCAGAAGATTTACCAATTATTAAAATTGTGGACTCTATTTTGCGCCATGCGGTTGTACGAGGGGCGTCAGATATTCATATTGAGCCAACAGAAGACCAGTTAATTGTTCGGTATCGTATTGACGGTATCTTGCACGACATGATGGCTTTGCCTAAAGCTGTTCTTCCTGGAGTTGTTGCGCGTATTAAAATATTAAGCAATTTAAAAATTGATGAACACCGGCTTCCTCAAGATGGGAGATTTAAACTTGAGAGCGATGATTTTGATATTGCCTTTCGTGTATCTACGCTACCAATATTCGATGGAGAAAAGATTGTTATGCGCTTACTCGATGAATCCGGAAATGGGGTAGTGTTGGATGGGCTCGGGATGAGAGAGGCGAACCTTAAAACTTTTCGGGAAAATATTCAAAAGCCAAATGGAATGATTTTGGTTACTGGGCCTACTGGATCCGGAAAAACAACAACGCTCTATGCGGCGATGAGTGAACTTAATACTCCGGAGGTAAACATTAGTAGTATTGAGGATCCGATTGAGTATCGTATGCAAAGGATTAACCAGACGCAGGTACAGCCTAAAATAGGACTAACATTTGCGAATGGTCTTCGTGCATTGGTTCGCCAAGATCCGGATATTATTATGGTCGGGGAAATTCGAGACGAAGAAACTGCATCCCTTGCGGTAAATGCTGCTCTTACGGGGCATCTTGTGCTTTCTACTCTTCATACCAATAGCGCCGCGGGAGCAGTGCCTCGTTTGATGGATATGAATGTGGAGCCGTTCTTGCTATCTTCTACAATAAACCTCGTAATGGCTCAGCGATTAGTTCGGATGTTATGCGATCAATGTCGAACCCAAATAACGCTCGATCAAGCGATGCTCGATAGTTTGAAGGAAGTTATGGATGTTGACCATATGCTTGAAGTATTAAAGCGAGAGGGCGTGGTTGAGGCGAGTGTTTCTTGGCAAGCGCTCCCGGTATTTAAGGCTCCTGGATGCAATAAGTGCCAAGGGGGGTACAAAGGGAGGGTTGGAATTTATGAGATGTTTGAGATGACCTCTTCGCTGCAAGGGATGCTTACCGCAACGGTTACTTCTGATGCATTGGAAAAAGCTGCAAAGCAAGAACAGAACATGGTTACGATGTTAGAAGACGGTATGATGAAAGTTGTGCAAGGGGTCACGAGCGTAGAGGAAGTTCTTCGTGTTGCAAAAGAGTAATCTCGTATGCCTTTTTATACATTCACAGGAAGAAACGAGCACACAGGCGCACTGGTTACGGGTAATCGAGAAGCTTCTTCGTATTCGATTTTGGGAGAAGATCTGTTACAGGAAGGTATTTTATTAACTTCATTTACAGAGCAGAAAAAGGGAACAAAAAATTCCCCAGTGGGGTCATTGTTCTCGCGGGTACCTATTATTGAGCGAGTTTTATTTGCGAGATATTTCGCTTTAATGCTTCGAGCGGGATTAGATATTAAAAGTGCACTTGCGACATTGCAAAAGCAAACAAAAAATCGTGCGTTATCTCAAGCGATTCAGTCTGTGTACCAAGGAATTGAGCGTGGGCAGACATTGGCAAATAGTATGCGGCCGTTTCCGGGAGCATTTCCAAATTTGTTTATTAGTTTTATTCAGGTTGGGGAGGCTACTGGAAAACTTCAGGAGACATTGGAAGTTCTGGCGATTCAGTTGCAGAAAGATTTTGAGCTTAGGCGAGCTGTTCGAGGAGGAATGTTGTACCCGCTTGTTATTGTTGGTGCTTTAATTGCGGTTGGAATTGCGATGATGATGTTAGTAGTCCCTAAGCTCGTTGAAATTTTTGAAGGATTTGATGTTGAGCTTCCGCTCATGACGCGAATTCTTATTACGACAAGCGCAACTTTAAATACGTATTGGTACATATTTCTTGCGGCGTTTATAGCGTTCTCCTTTTTTGTGTACTGGCTTATGAAAATCCCTGCTGCGCGTATGGCATACATGAATGTTTTGCTGCGGATGCCGATTATTGGCCCGATTATAAAAAATATAAACATTGCTCGGTTTGCGCGTAATTTAAGCTCTCTGCTTTCTAGTGGGGTGGCGTTTACGGAAGCTCTTTCCATATTGGGTGCAAATACTCCGCATCTTGTATATGCAAAAGTATTTCGAGAGGCGGAGCTTCATGTAAAGCAGGGGCGGGCTTTAAGTGAATTTTTTGAACAGCAGGGGAAGCTGTTTCCTCCACTTGTCGTAAATATTATGGGAGTAGGCGAGCAAACAGGAGAGCTCGACGCGGTATTAAAAGAGGTCGCATTGTTTTATGAGGGAGAGGTTGATCAGACGATGAAAAACCTTACATCGGTAATGGAGCCTATATTAATGATTGCTATTGGTCTTGCAGTCGGTGCGCTTGCGATTTCAATTATTTCTCCTATTTATAGCTTGGTGAATGTTATTTAGTGTATGAAAAATGGGTTCACCTTGATAGAAATACTGGTTGCAATGTTTTTCTTGGCAATTGCAGTTATGGCAATTGTTGGGGTTTCTGTGCTTTCAACAAGGTCTTCGCTTCGAGTTGAAAAGAAGGTAGTAGCTCAGGCGATGGTGAACGATGCAATTGAAGGGCTTCATGCGCTTTCGTATGATCGCGTAGGTATTGCGCCAACAGGGGCGATTCTTCAGGCAAATCCAGCACTTCCATATGGTTCTGTCGAATATGCACAAGAAGTTGAAAAAAATCAGCAAACATATAGCGTTATTACGAGCATTATTCCTATTGATGATCCGGAGAATGGAACCGTTTCGGGGATTCTTGATTTTACTACTGCTGATTACAAAAATGTTCGTGTAGAGGTAAGGCCTAAGCTCGGAGGCACTGTTACGGGGAGCGCTATTGTTTCTGCGGTAACTACCATTGCAAATTGGCCACCTGCAGCATGTGTTCCCGGGGACCCTACTGCATGCTCTACTGGTCTTTCGGATACACCCCCTTCGTTTACGTTTGAAACAAAAGAGCAAATACGGACATTCGTAAATAGTTTAGGGGTCTATAACAGTATTCCTGATAACGTACCCATTCAGGAAGGTTTGTTGTATTACGATACTGCAACAAAGAATAAGCTTTGTGATCTTAAAGGATACACATCGGTAGGCACAGACACATCAGGAACTCATACGATTGGCTCCCGGTATTTTGATACAAAGTGGAATTCCGCGACGAATAATTTTGAAACAAATTTATCGGGAAGCGGTTCTAGCACTCATATTGAAAAGCTGACATGCACGAGTCCGAAGCCAGTTGCAAGTTGTTCGTATCCGGTTGCGTGCCCAGCATCAGGGAGATGCTCTGATGCGTATTTGAAGCGAGGATTTAATCCCGCGGGTGTGCAATATCAAAGCACGTGTAAAAGCTCTGCGGATTGTAGCGCAGGGTATACGTGTAATACCGGAAGCGGGATATGCGAGGCCGCCTCTCCTCAAAAATATCAATTTGCAACATCAGAGGATCCGCAAATTGCAGGAACTGCTTCCGATTGCACGAAAAAATACCCACCGGGAAGTGGATGGGAGTTCCGTAGTAGGCAGACGCTTTCGTGCACAAGCGGAGTTTGTAATAGGGATGTATGCCTATGGAGGAAACCGGTAGCGAATGACAGGCAGTATTACTTTAAGCGCGGGTCGGGAACGAGCACTTGTTCTGCCACAGACTCTGCTGTTTCAGGAAGCGCGCTTATCTCGAGCGGATGTGCAAACCCTGCTACTGCGTGCCCTGCCTACGATGGAGCTACTGGAAAAACCACAAAGGCAGATTATTGTTTTTATGAAAAAGTAGCATCTCCCGCCGCGATGGATTTAACCTTAACAGCGGTGGAGCAACAAGGAGTTATATCTGAAACTAATAGTGCAAACTGCGCAACGTTTAATCCTTTTGGAGGGGCAATATCTGCGGAAAACATTAATGCAACAATTACAATTGATGAAGTCTATAATACGAATAGTGGCGATACGTTGCCGAATTCGTATTTTGGAAATGGGGATGTGCGTGCAAGCGGAGAAAAGTTTCCACTCATTGTTGGCGGCAACGCGGTGACTGATCCAGTATTGCCGGGAGAAGTTCCCGGAATTTCTGTTCAGCGTTTTAAGGGGTTTCTGTTTATTTCTATTAATTCTGATAGCACATCCGGAGCGGAAGGCGCTCGCGGCACTATTACAATTGAAGGATCTACGTTTACCTCTATGCTTACGGGGACTACTATTGAGGGGCTTGAAAATACAAGTGGGCACCCTGCAGAGCTTGGCAATATTTCTCGCGACGAAGCTGTTATTACTTCTCCTACACAATTAAGATTTACCTTTACCGCAGGGCCGGATCGGGATGGATTCTTATTATTTTATCCTGTGTATCCATCTACTCCGTCAGTTATTAATCCGAGCCGAGTATGTGTAAGCGACGGACCCACAAGCTCTTCTTGCAAGAGTGATTTATGTTTATGGAGAAATACGAATCAGTGCTTGCTTCCCGCTAATACATGCACAAGAATCGAGTATGATGCTAGTAAGGGTACGCTGCCTGAAGATCAGGGATGGGCAAAGAATGTAACACCGGCAACGCTCGGCTTATCTGCTAGCACTGCTGTTTCAACGGATGCTGCTTCCGGGAAAAAATTTATTAGGCTTGTTGATTACAGCGCGAGCGGATATATCGATTATTCATACGCAGCACTTAATCCTTCGGCGATTATGGATCAAGATTGGACGTATGAAATTACTATGCGCCCTCA
>CAZZHI010000009.1:7102-22069 GCA_964654145.1 uncultured Candidatus Saccharibacteria bacterium | reverse complement strand
AGTATACCATTTATTATTTTAGGCAAAAGAAAACTCCAGCATGAAGTCCTCTTAAAGTTCGGTGGGTTGGGGGCATTACGATGCGTACCGAATCCTTCGATTCATTCATGCTGGAGTGGAGAAAACTCCAACTAGGCAAACGATGCTCGCCTTCCTATAGACCAACGAGGTCCTTAGGGTGCTATTTGTCTAGTTGGAGCGTGTGTAGTAAAAAGGGCAACGAACGGTCTGATCTATATGCTGTATAGCGTCTTTATGCTCCCTGTGCAAGAAGCTGTAAATGGCGAATGTTTTCTTCGGGATTTCCTGTGCTGAATATTGCGGTGTTCGCGCAAAATAGCTCTACGCCTGCCTTCGCGTACTCTTCGATCGTATCTTTTCCTACGTGCCCGTCTGCAGCAATTTTTATTGTTGGGTGCGCAGTATGAAATGCTTGTATTTTATTGAACACGGATTCGTCGATTGGTTGATTTGCTCTTCCTGGCTTGTACCCCATAAACAGTACATATTGTACAAGTGGCAAGTATTCTGTAAGGCGCGATATGTCAGTATCTGGATTAATTGCAATTCCCATTTCAGCGCTCGTATATTCCCCTACCGTGTTGTACACGAACGGCAAATCGTTTTTACCGTGGAATGCTTCAAGATGAAAAATGCAGCGCCCCGGATTCATGTCGATAATATCGTCCACAAAATCACCAGGCGTTTGCACCATCATGTGCAGCTCCGCTTTATGGGATTCCGGAAGGTCCGCAAGGTGAAGAATATCAAGAAAACCTTTTTCTCCGGCAAATATGCCGTCTGTAATGTCGATATGGATATGATCCGCGCTTAACACAATCTTGTTCCAGTCTTCCTCAATTTTCTCAAACGTGTTTCGTAGAATTGCGGGGACTATTTCAATTTCTCGCTGCGGAGCATCTGTATCTGCCATGGTAGTTATGCCTGTTCGAGCTTAGAGATTTTTTCTATTCTGCGAATGTGCCGCTCTGCTCCGGAAAATTGCGTAGTTAAAAAGGTTTTAATAACACTCTCTGCAGTATCGCTACTGATAAAGTCGGACCCGAGCGCAAGTACGTTGATGTCGTTGTCCGTTCGAGCCATTCTTGCGATATCAACACTATGAATAAGTGCAGCGCGAATGCCTGCTATTTTATTTGCAGCAACAGCCATTCCCACTCCTGATCCGCACAGTAAAATGCCGCGGCGATTGCTCGGGTCTTCTGCTACTGCACGTGCAAGGTGTTCTGCGTAATCCGTATAGTCGTCATCCTCGTTTTGTGCATGGGTCCCCACGTCGGTCACCTCGTAGCCATTTTGTTGAAACCACAGGAGCAAGTCCTGCTTCATTCGAAATCCTCTGTGGTCTGATCCAATGTATAGTTGCATGGCTTTACTATAGCAATAGGAATCCATATTTGAAAATAGCGGCATTTTGGGGTATAAGAGAAAAACACAGGATTTGAATGTACTTTTTACTCAAAAAGAGAAAGGAGGCGACCTATGTCGGTGGCCGTTTCAAAAGAGA
Source organism: uncultured Candidatus Saccharibacteria bacterium (assembly GCA_964654145.1). Lineage (GTDB taxonomy): Bacteria > Patescibacteriota > Andersenbacteria > UBA10190 > UBA10190 > HO2-45-11b. Next base: position 20,541 of record CAZZHI010000009.1, on the reverse strand, counting down.
AGGAGCTGACAGTTGTTGTCCCTTTCGACAAGAAAAGTCTAAAAACGATCGCGCAAGTATCGTGGCAACCAAACACTCACAATCTGGCCTTCTTTGTTCTTGATGAACGGGATACGCTTATCCAGGTTGATATTGGGCCACGCTGCTTTCCTTTTGTCCCTAGCTTTAAAACGTATCACGCGAAGGTTGCCTCTAAAGGAGATGCGTATTGGCTGATTGCCAAAATGCTCCTTATTGAAGAAGAGAAGCCTTTAAGGGGTCAGTCGAGTGATCACGTTATTGGGTGGGTGGAAAGAGCTATTCGTATTAAGCAGATTCCCATGAATCGAGAAGTTCCCCCTGGGCGCGGTATCCCTAAATATTTGGGAACACTTCTTAGTGTGATCGAATCATTTACGAACCGAAGCTTTACAAGATACGAAGAGCAAAGAAAAGATCCTCACACCTTTTTCTTCAGATCAGAAATTCAAGGGTTTATTTAGTGTATGTGTTCCTTGCCGGGTATATTCATTGCAACAGTGCAATGAAAACCCGGCTTTTTTATTTTGCGCAGTGTATGTAAAGTCGGTACTCTACAATCATGATTATCAGCCTGACAGGAACTATGGGAGTAGGAAAAGATACAATGGCCGACTACATGGTTGTAAAGCATGGGTTTGTAAAAATAAGCATGGCGGACCCATTTAAGCGAATCGCAAAAGAAGTATATGAATTTTCCGATGAGCAGTTGTGGGGCCCTTCCAGTTCGCGCAATCAGGAAGATACAAGATATAAGCGGCCAGACGGAACATTTTTAACAGCACGAATTGTTACGCAACTTTTAGGAAATGAATTAAGCCGCCTCGCCTATCCGGAAACTTGGATTGTGTATATGCAGCGTACGGTAAAGAAAATTCAAGAGGGATATTTTTATGATGAGAAAAAAGGCGCGTATATGGTGGAGGGTAAAAAATCTAGCTACACGGGAATTATTGTAAGCAGTTGCAGGTTTCGAAATGAAATTGAAGCGGTAAAAACTATGGGCGGAATAACGGTACGATTAAAGCGCCCTGCCCTATCCGTAGGAGTCGCTCTTAAAACAGGCATCAAAGAGCACATTAGCGAAAAGGAACAAATTGAACTTCCGGATGATTTTTTCGATTACGTGCTTCAAGTGCCAGAAGGCCCCGAACTATTTTACGGAGTTATTGATGAGTTTTTAGAAAAGGTGAAATAGAAGGCGTAGCGGTTCCCGGGCAGGGATTCCTCCTCACCCGTCGTTCGGCGTTCGCTTCGCTCAATGCCTCACTCCTCCTTCGTCGCCTGGGTTTACAAAAAGCTAAAGCAGTTTAGCTTTTTGTAATACCCTTCGAATCCCTTATCAAAAAATAGAATGCAAAAAAGACCCGCAAGGGGTCTTATTTTGATTCTACGTTCCGGGACAGGGATTCGAACCCCAGTTTTCAGATTCAGAGTCTGACGTCCTGCCGCTAGACGATCCCGGAATACCCCTAAGTTTCGATGAAAAGTGCCTATAATGCAAGTATTTTGGTTTTTTCGCAAGAAAGCCGCTTTTCGTTAGTATGCAGGAGAACTTGACAAAAAGTATAAATAGGAATATAATAATAGAAGGTTTTGTGGAATGTTCTCTTACTTACAAGAAGGAATACGTGATGAAAACGTTGTTTTTATCGTATCGGCATACATTGGTTGCGTTGTTGAAGGGAAAGAAAAACGGAGGGGTAGCCGAAGGCGACCTCGCAACCGGACTCTTCTACTTTCGTTCTGTTCGAGATTATGTTTTGAGTGGAGACGGAAGCGCGGCAATGGAATTTGCTCGAAGCGACGCCGGAGCGCAAACGCCGGAGGTTGTCAGAAAAATCTTTGGGCAACTTCAAGATGCGCTTTTCGTTGCGGAGGCAGACGGACGAGTAAGCTGGAGGCCGAACGATGTTCCATCTAACTCCTACGCAGTGGTTGCGGATTTGCTGAAGCGAAACGGCGGCCCTTTAGTTGAGTTGCCGGACGACACTACCGACGCCTACTCGCCGTATGAAGTTGCCAGGTTGGTGAGGGATCAGTGCCCGACACTGCTTCAAGTTATTCCTTACCCAAAAGAATAGTACGAACAGTACATGCAGAGCCTTACCAGCTCTGCTTTTATTTTGAAAAGCACTCCGTGATATACTTGCGGTATGAGATTTTGGAATGAACGTGTAATTGGTACGTGTGAAAAGATGAGCATGCCTATGGCTCGGTTCGCTATATTTGTAATATATGCGTGGTTCGGCGCATTAAAGGTGGTGGGATTGTCCCCTGCTGATCCGCTTGTAGAAGCATTACTAGAAAGAACAATGCCATTTATGTCGTTCGATGTATTTATTGTGCTGTTTGGATTGTTTGAAGTTGTAATTGGTATCCTCTTTTTATTTAAAAAGGCAGATAAGATTGCTATTCCACTTTTTGTGCTCCATATGATCACAACGAGCGCGCTTCTTGTGATGCTTCCGCAAGAAACATGGAGCGGAGTTCTTGTTCCTACACTCGAGGGTCAGTATGTTATTAAAAATATTGCACTAGTTGCACTGGTTGTATCTCTGGCTTCCTGCTTGCCTACCCGAAAAGAATCCTAAAAAAGCCCCCTGTGCTATACTAACAAGATGGACGGGGCATTTGTAGAATTTCGCCATGTGCATGCGGCATATAAGCCAGCAAAAGGAATCGGGGCTCTCTTAGGGAAAGCTTCAAATCCGATAGTGGCATTGCAGGATGTTTCTTTTTCGCTTCATAAGGGCGAACATATAGCAGTATTTGGCCCTGTTGGCTCTGGAAAGTCTACGCTTCTCGCACTATTATCCGGATCGATAGCACCTGACTCCGGAACGGTTACCATGAATGGTGCAAATATACAGGCATCTCCCACGTTACTGCACGGGTATGTTTCGTTGCGATATGGCGACATGAAGGGTTCTACTGTGCACGAGGCGCTTCACGCATTTGGAGTGCTGCACAACATACCAAACTTACCAGCACGAATTGGGGAGATTATCGAACTGATGAATATACAGGATATAACAGATCGGAACGTGGATACACTTTCCTTAGGTGAGCGTTTGCGAGTAAAAATTGCTCGAGCGGCATTATCTGATGCGCCTATTATACTGCTTGATGATGTTGCTGATATTTTAGGGGTAGTTGAAATGCGAGCTATTCTACATACACTCTTTACTGGCCGTACGGTATGTATGACAACTCGAAGCGTGCATGTGGCAGAGGCTCTCGATGTGCCTATTTTGTTACTTCATAAATCGTCACTGGTTCATGCCGGAAAAAAAGAAGAGATTGCGCACGCATCCGGAGTGGAGCGAGTTATTCATGCGTGGATTGAAGGAATGAGATACGACATGCTTCGCAAGCTTCGATCCCACCCCGGAGTACTTGAAGTGCGACTTGTGCCGACCGATAGATTTGAAGGCACCTGCGTGCGCATTACTATTCAGAATTCTCGCTATTTACCTGCATTATATAGCGCCTTGAGTGAAGCTCCTCTTATTAGTATAGAAGAGCTCCCGGTCCCATTGAGCGATATTTTAGATTCCCTATCGTAGGTATCTTCGTACGGCTATATAGCTGCTTACAACGGCAAGGCCGATAGATGCCGCAAGCTGCAGGCCGATGATTTGGAACCAATGAGAAACGGCATATTCATAAATATTGAATGTGGTATTTTGGCCCGTAAAGAAGAACAGATTAATTTTTGTGGCAGTTGCATTCATGACCACATATAAAGTTATGGTTGTAATTGTAACGCTAATAAGAGCAACGATGACTGACTCCATAAGAAATGGCCCCTGAATATACCAGCGCGAAGCTCCAACTAAGCGCATAATGTCGATCTCTTCTCGAAAGCTGTAGATGGCAAGTCTAATAGTATTAAACATAATGAGTACTACGAGCATTCCGAATATTCCCGTTGCAATGAGCCCGGCATTTCGAACAAGGTTCATGATCGAAATCATTTTTTCAATGATTGCCTTGGAGTCTTGGAAGTTTATCTTTTCGATAAACACAGCGTATCGATCGGATTTTAGTGTTTGGGTTATATTTTCGTAAAACCGAGGATCCTTCGCTACCACGTACATATTGCTCGGAAGCGGATTTTTATTGAGTTCACGAAGAGCTTCTTCGATGTATGGATCATCTGCATGGCGGCGGCGGTACTCTTTTAATGCTTCTTCACTGGTAACAATTCGAGTATTTTGAACATCGGAACGTGCCGCTATATCACGCTCTATTGTGCTGATCTGCTCTTGGGTAGTGCTATCTTTGAACGTAACGGCAATATCTACCTTTTGTTCAACGTTGCGGAGAAACTCCGCCCCAAGCACGTTTACGACATACAGGAAGAGGATAATACACAGCGTAAGAGTCATGATGACCGTAGTCGCAATAGAAAGCCATACATTTCTTCGGAAGTTCCGGAATGCATTGCGCAATACTCTGAAAAAAGAAATTCCAAACATAATTATAGTTTATATGTTCCAGCTTTTTGGTCGGATACTACCTTCCCCTGGTTCAATGTTATCACACGTTTTTTAAGTGCATTTACGATGTCGTCGTTATGAGTTGCGAGCAGAACAGTGGTGCCGAGCTTGTTGATTTTCATAAGCAGCTGAACGATGTCCCATGAGTTAAGGGCATCAAGGTTTCCGGTTGGCTCATCGGCGAGCAGGATTTGAGGCTTGTATGCCAGTGCTCGAGCAATAGAAATACGCTGCTTTTCTCCGCCGGACATTTCGTTCGGGTACGTATGCGCTTTGTCTGCAAGGTTTACCAGCTTTAAAATTTGCGTTACGGAGGTTCTGATTTCCTTTGGGTGTGCTCCGCCTACTTCCATTGCAAATGCAATGTTTTCAAATGCGGTGCGTTTTGGCAGTAATTTGAAATCTTGGAATACGACTCCGATTTGGCGCCTAAGGTACGGAACCTGCCAATTTTTAATTTTGGTAATATCCCACCCATCAATAACAATGCTTCCTTCTGATGGCTTTTCTTCTGCGGAAAGGAGTTTTAAGAGCGTGGACTTTCCTGCTCCGCTCTGCCCCACTACGGATACGAAGTCCCCAGTCGGAATTTTGAGGGTTACCTCCATGAGCGCAGGGCTATTATCGGAATATTGCTTGGAAACTTTAGTAAACGTAATCATGGAATGTGGAAATTAGTATAACATAAACGAATCCAAATCTCCGTCTAGTACCCCGTTTGCATTGTGAGTTTCTACATTGGACCGATGATCTTTAACGAGCGTATACGGATGCAGTACATATGACCTGATCTGGCTGCCAAAGGCTGCTTGTTGGTGCGCTCCTCGCAAGTCTTTTACTTGTTGAACGTGCTGTTCTTCTAAGAGTACTTGGAGCTTTGATGCTAAAAACGACATAGCAGTTGCCTTGTTTTGAGCTTGGGATCGTTCTGACTGGGATTGAACTACGATTCCCGTTGGAATATGCCGAATTCTGATCGCGGAGCTAGTTTTGTTTACATGCTGGCCCCCTGCTCCGCTTGCTCGGAAGGTATCTATTTCTAAGTCTTCCGGATCTATTTCAGGAGCATCTGCTTCTTGCAGTTGCGGTAATATCTCCACGCGAGCGAATGATGTTTGGCGTAAGTTGTTGGAGTTAAATGGAGAAAGTCGAACGAGCCGATGAACCCCATGTTCACCCTTTAAAATTCCATAGGTATACTGCCCTTGGATAAGAATTGTTGAGTGTTTAATTCCCGCCTCTTCTCCGGGCATTCGTTCGAGGAGGCTCGTTTTCCACCCTTTTCGTTCCGCAAATCGCAGATACATGCGTTCGAGCATTTGTGCCCAGTCTTGCGCGTCTGTCCCACCCGCACCTGCCTGGATAGTAATAATTGCGTTACTGCTATCGTGTGGCCCAGAAAATACCAACAAGCGTTCCTTCTCGGCAAGCTCTTGGGTGATGCTTTCTAACCCCTTTTCAACTTCTTGTAATGCTTCTTCGTCGTGTTCTTCGGACGCAAGCGTATCGAGTTCTGTAAGTTCCCGTAGGGTGGTTTCTAGTCTGGCAATAAAAGAAACATCGCGTTCCTTCTCGGCGAGCTCTTGGGTGATCCCTGTAGCCTTTTCTCGATCATTCCAAAATGCAGCGTCTTGCTGGAGTGTAGTAATTTCTTGTATTCGTTGTTTTTTGCTTGCGATGTCAAAGACGGTCGGATACTTCTTGTATCCGCCGTGATAATTCTGTAGTGCGTGTAAGGTGTGATTGCATAAAACGTATTGGAGCCATCTGCGAGAATTGAACTCGCGACCTACGCGTTACGAGTGCGTTGCTCTACCCCTGAGCTAAGATGGCGGATGTCAGGGCGTGTATGGAGCATAGCTTGTACTTGACAGAGGTGCAATATGTAATTATATAGCCCCCTCTGCCCGGAGGAGTGCGCGTTTCTGCGCCTCTCCTCCCCTATTGTAATTCCCAATGCGTCCATCGGCTCTTACTACTCTGTGGCACGGAATATTGGGCCGATAATTATATTTCATGATTGACCCAACGGCGCGAGCCGCTCCTGGGCTACCCGCAGCTTCGGCAACTTCTCCGTACGTCATAGTTTTTCCTTTTGGAATATCGTGGACTACCTGCAGTACTCGCTTCGTGAATGATGAATTATTCATGTGTGAGCGGGATACGGGAATCGAACCCGTGCCTCAACCTTGGGAAGGTCGTATACTACCACTGTATTAATCCCGCATGGAGGTTATCGTAAGACTACCTCTCCTTTACTACTATCCCACGTATAATCAAAAAGCAAGGACAGCACCGTAACGCCTTCTGAGATTTTTTTGTACGCGTCTTCTGGGCTCTTGAGTGAATGCTCGTGTATGTAAGCCTCTTGCATGAGGAACGGGATAGTAACGAGCGTATCGTATGTATTTAATGATGAAAATCCTATTTTTCTCACCTCTGCCTCATCGGTAAGATGCAGTATATTTGTTCTGTATCGGACGGCGTCATCTGTTGTTATGCGCGTATTTCCACGAGTTGTAATAAGGTGGCGGCGCAAGAGAGTTGTAAGGAGCGCTTCTTTTGTTGGAGTAGATGAGCCTGTCGCCTTTGCAAATGCTTCTTGGTAAATAGTTTCTTGGCTTACATTAGATGTTGTAACGCACCCATGGCTTGTGCAAAGTATTGGAAACCCAAAAGAAAACTTCCACCACAGAGCAAGCAAGAAAAGTATACCGATGCAAATACTTGCAATGATTTTCTTCATGAAGTCGGAGTATCAACAAAAAACAGGTACCACCACGTAAGCGGTATGGATCGTTTTGTTTCCGCTGTTTTTTTCTCCTCTCCTGTTTGCTCTGGTGCGGATGAGTGTTCGGGGATGAGAACAACCTTTTCTCCGGGCGCCTTGTAATTGAGCTGCTCTCTTGCAAGGCGTTCTCGGTAGTCCGGCGTACTAAAGTATTCATTGAGTTGCGTGAGTTCAATTACTCGTTTTTCCATTTTATTCACTTCCCCTTCCAGCCGAGATATTTCTCGCTGTATTTGCCACCTACGATTCATTTCTTGAGCAAGGGAAAAAAGAATGAGCACAACAATAACAGCAGTAATCCCGAGAACTACATTTGGTTTAAATGCCCCCATAACGCTTTCTATTGGTTTAGTGTTATGGTCCTTTGCTCGCCTTGGCGAACAATAGTAAGAGCGGCATTTTTTGCTTTTAGGGCATCGTATACAGTGGTATCCCAAGAGATGGTATTGCCAGCAATTGCGGTAAGGGTGTCGCCAACTTTTAGCCCCGAAGTACTCGCAGCGCTATTTGGAGTAATGGTATTTATAATTGCACTCATTTTAAGAGAACGATCTTCTCCTACTACGGGCTTCCAAGAAACAGTGAATCCGAGAGCGGTAAAGGGATTTTGAGATATTGTGTTGGAAGATAGTCGATCTAATGCAAGGCGGATATCTGACACAAGTAACGCTGCGCGATTTGCGGAATCGATACTAATGCCCGCAAGTTTACCTTCTTCATCTAAAAGTGGTGTTCCTGCTGGGACTACCTCACTTCCAACAAGCTGAGCAACTTTTTGGATGCCAAGCGGAGCTGTTTCTGCTGGAGTGGTTGCGGCGGAAAAAATAAACGGAGCAACGGATAGTTGTGAGGTTAGGGTATTTCGATAGAGTGCGAGAAGAGATGATCCGATGCGGGGGCTGTTTTGCGCAACGTCGATAGGCGCAACGATTCGATCGTTGATTTTGTAAAATGTAATACCGGAAAGCTCATCTTGGCCAACAAGGGTAAGAGGAAGAGACGACCCGTCATCACTGATAGCAACTAATTGCTCTTTTGATGGCGGGATCGTTGTTACGATAACTCCATCATTTGTGAGAAGTGTTCCGATTCCATTTGATGTAATCCCCTTAGAAGTTTCTTCGGCTAGTAGAAATACAGATTTCGCATGATTTGCTACAACGTCAGCTGTTGCCTTTGAAGGAGAAATAGTTACTTGTTGTGATACTGGTACAATGGTGCCTTTTGTATCAGAAACAATTGGAAGCGATGTGGTGAACATTCTCGACCCTATGTAGCCGCCAAGAATACCTGTTCCAAGGAGTGCAAAAAAGACAAGCAATATGATACTGAGAGATAGTTGTAAAGTTTTTGTTGCCATAGGTAAGGGTAGTATGTATAAAGTATAGCCCATTTTAGGACCAGCGTGCTGTAGCAATCAAGAGGAGAATTGCGACGCCTCCTGCTAAGCTGTATTCCAGTATCGTCTTTCTGTGAAGATTTTTTTCGAGAGCAAGAATAATAAGCTGTGTGATGGTGTGGTATGTAGCAACGATAAAGCCTGCTTGCACAATAAAGTGAAGCGGAAGGAATTGGAGTAGCCATGTTATTTCTGTGAGCACGAAGCCAATAGCAAGTGCAACAATGCCGGCGTCAGCATTTGTCCGTGTGTATCGAAGAATGAATTGAAACGCCATGAGGCTCGTGATGACGTATACGATTGCGAGCATTGCCCAAACGGGAGTATAGAATGTAAATCGCCAACCAATTGCAGGTACGATAATTGCAAATAATACCGCAAGCGAAATAACCATATTCCATGTTGGCCATGCTTGCTTTGCTCCGTACTTTAAAATAAAGAAAAAGAGTACGGCGCATAGTATAAAGTAGCCATGCAGAAACATGGTAAGTGGCAGATACACCGCAAGTCCTGCAAAGCCAAAAGCAGCAAGCGTTGGAAGGATTGTTTGCGTAGGGTGGAATTTACTCCCCTCTTCTGATCGTATTAAAAATACGCCAACCACGAGTATTGCCAGAAAAATAAAGAATAGTACAAACAGCCATCGATGAATAACGAAGAGAAGCTCGAGGCCAATAAAAAGAAATAGCGACAATAGCGCGTAGTGGGATGATGGGAACAAGCGCATGATAGAAGCTATGAGCGATCCGATTCGGGTATTCATAGGTGGTGTGCGCGATGTGTTATTTTGGTAAGCGACTTATATAGTCTCCCGCGGAAAGTGCCGCGGAGCATCCATGTCCTGCAGCTACAATAATTTGTGCGTCTCGAATATCTGTTACATCTCCTGCCGCAAAAAAGCCCGGCACGCTCGTTATACCATATCGATCTGCTGGAATTGCTCCCATGGAATTAAGCGAAAGTAAGTCTTTTACAGGTTGTGTATTTGGAATTGCGCCAATGGTTACAAATACTCCTCCTACGGAAAGGGTGTGTTCTTCTCCTGTTTTTGTGTCTTCGTAGGTAAGTGACGTAACCATAGTTTCTCCATCTATGTTCTTTGTGCGCGTGTTCGTAATGATAGAAACTTTGGGATCGTTTTCAAAGTTCGATACAAGTACCGGATCGGCAATTAATGCGTCTTTGTCTTGTAGGAGGTAAATTTTCTTTGCGATTTTTTGCAACATGATAACTGCCTCTGCCCCCGTGTTCCCTCCCCCGATAACAGCGACTTCCTGGTCTGCAAAAAGAGGAGCATCGCATGTTGCACAATAGGTAATTCCGAGGTTTTTATATTTTTCTTCCCCTGGCACACCTAGCATGCGAGGGTGTCGCCCTGCAGTATAGATAATGGTTTTGCTTGTGTAGGTTTCGCCTGATTCTGAAATTGAAGCAAATAAGTCGCCATCTTTTGTGATGGTTGTGATTTTTCCAAACACGCTGGTTATAAAGTCTTTATGGTCTTCAATATGGGCAATCATTTTATCTGCCAAGGTGTTTCCATCTGTTACACGATCCCCTATCCAGTTTTCAATCTCTCCAGAATTTCGAACCTCTCCCCCCGGAAGCTCGCCTATTATAAGTACCTGTAGGCGTTTGCGCGCAGCATAGAGTGCGGCGGTCATGCCTGCTGGGCCATATCCAACAATGAGAATGTCGTATGTCATAAATGTAATGCGTGTGTAATTGCTTCTTCGTCAAAGCCTATAATTCGTTCTTGGGACGAACCTTCCCCTATAAGAATAAAGGGAACGCCCATCTGCCCAGATATTTTTATCATTTCACGAGCATGTTCGGAGTTTGCCCCCACGTCGATTTCTTTATAAGGGACATGGTGCTTTTCCAGCAAGTCTTTTGAGGCTTTACAATATCCACATGTTTTGGTGGTATATATGGTTACGCTCGGAAATGACATAACAGGAGTATACCGTAGACACTCTTCAAATGCCATGATAGCGTGTAGGCATGGCAAAAACACTTTGTGTGGTCGGATTGGGCTATGTTGGGCTTCCGCTTGCTCTTTTAGCAAGGAGTAAAGGGTGGGATGTTGTAGGGCTTGATGTGGATGCGTTAAAGGTAGAAAAGATCACATCCGGTAAAGCCCCATTTGAGGATGCGTATGTGGTTTCTGAGCTTGCAAAAAGTCCCCTTCTCGCAAGTACGAAGCCTGAAGTAGTGGAAGCCGTTGACGTTGTTGTTGTGGCAGTGCCTACCCCCGTTACTGATGATAGACTGCCGGACTTGCAACCACTAACATCTTCGCTTGAGTCTATTTTGCCTCACTTAAAAAACGGACAGTTGCTTTCTATTGAATCCACGATTAATCCGGGGGTTATGACGGAAGCTGTAATGCCAATTCTTGAAAAACGAAGCGAGCTTTCTTTACACGTTGTGCATTGCCCTGAGCGTGTTAATCCGGGAGATGCAAAGTGGTCAGTTGCAAATATCCCGAGAGTTATTGGTGGAATTACAAAAGAGGCGGCAAAGCAAGGAAAAGAGTTTTATGAAAGTATTCTCGATGCAAGTGTAAAAGAAATGGATTCTATTATGGAGGCAGAGGCTGTGAAGATTTTAGAAAATACATTTCGCGATATAAATATTGCCTTCGTAAACGAAATGGCGAAGTCCTTTGATAAGCTCGGGATTGATATTAAAAATGTGATCGAGGGGGCTTCTACAAAACCCTTTGCGTTTATGCCTCACTATCCTGGAAATGGAGTGGGCGGACATTGCATTAGTGTTGATCCGTATTACATGATCGAGCGTGCTCGCCAGGTTGGGTTTGATCATGAGTTTTTAAAATTAGCCCGAACGATCAACAATAGCATGCCTGCATATACTGTTGGGCTTTTGGATCGTGCTATAGAAAAGCTAGGAATTACCGATCGCCCAATTACTGTTGCGTTATTGGGGCTTTCGTATAAAAAGGACATTGACGATATTCGAGAAAGCCCTGCTCTTGAAATACGAGAGCTGTTAGAGCATCGGTCCGATATAGATCTTCGCGTTCATGATCCGCATGTACCCGGGCTTTCTACGGTAGACTCTGTGGATTCTGCGCTTACGGGCGCACATGTTGTGATGCTTGCAACAAATCACACAAGCTTTATAGAAGCGCTTTCGCCTCATGCATTGCAGCAATACGGAGTCCAAGCTGTTATTGATGGAAAGAACGCTCTTGATGCAGATGGGATTGCAACACAAAAAATCCTCTATCTAGGGATTGGTAGAACGAGATAAATAAAAATTAAGAAATTATTGGAGGCTGCTGGTTTTTAGGAGCTTCTGGCTCTTCTGTGAGAATGCCTTCTTGTTCTTGTGGGATTGCTGGCGCTACTTGATCCTCTGCGGTTGGTGTTAGGGCATCTTCTTGTGCTTGGGCTTGTTCTGCGGCAACGGTAGCGTCTTCCTGCGCGTGGCGTTGTACCATGTCTCGAGAAGCTTGGGCGATGTCTCGCGCAGCATCCTTAAATTCTTCTACCGGAGATTTTGAAGTTCCGACTAAGCCTTTTCCTTGCATCCATGCGGCTTTATCTTGCTTGTACTTTCTGAAGCCTCCCCAGATGAGACCTGCTAAAAATACTGGGAACCAGAGCACGGTAATAAACGATGCGAGCATGGTAAGCGCAACAAGTGCGAGTGCAGCAATTGCGCCATATAAAATTGCCCAGTAAATAATCGGATAAATGTTCGGCTTATACGCAATAGGTTGTTGAGGTTGATTTTCTTCCATATCGAAAGTATGGCACGAAGCTGCTTTTGTATGCAAATGGCAGCGATGCTAGGGCGTGCTCCTACTTTACCTGCATGGTGAGCAGGCGGCGTATTTCGGCGAACTGGGCATTTTCGCTAATGTCGTTCATAATAACTGCCACTTTTCCGCTTTGCTTTCCCGTACCCTGAACTACTAAGCAATAACCTGCTTCATACAGAAACCCTGTTTTAGTTCCCATTACTTCCATTTCGCCGTCTCGTACCGGTTTATTTGTATTGTGGATGGTGTGCTCTCGTCCGCTTCCGCGTACGGTAAATGAGTATTCACGTTGTGATGTTGCTTTTGCAATATCTGGGTAGTGTGTAAACGCATAATTGGCCAGTATTGCAACTTCGTATGCGGTAGAGATGTTTTTAGGATCAAGGCCAGTTACGTCATGAAATTCTGTTTGTTCTAGTTTTAATTCAATTGCCTTTCGGTTCATCGCTTGTACGAATTCCTTTTCCGTCATATTAAGTTGCCGAACATATGCGCGCGTCGCATTGTTTGCGGAGCCAAGGAGCGAGGCGGTAAATAGATCCCGCATATTTACGGTTTCTCCTGGGTGGAGCAGGAGCTCTCCGCCTACGCCGTATTCTTGTGGAAGAATATTTGCTTCTTTATCCCATGATATTCCGTGGTCGAGCGCTACCATGGCAGTCATAAGCTTGGTTATGCTCGCGAGGGGTCTGCGTTCAAACGCATTTTGCTGGAATAAAATAGTTTGAGTATCTGCGTTAAAAAGCAGAGCACTTGATGCGCTAAATATGCCAGTTTGTTCCGGCAGCGCTTCTCCTGGCAATCCAAGAACAACGCTAGATCCTCCCGAAAGAGGTAGGGTTATATGGGATTCTTGGATAATTTTTGACACTACCGCCCCTACAACAAACGCCAGAAGAAGGCAGATTCCGCCAAAAAAGATAGTCGATTTAT